>JBBSUW010000005.1:0-55061 GCA_038234025.1 Flavobacteriales bacterium | reverse complement strand
GGAGAAACGGTGAAAACCATATTAGAACCAGCAATCATCGGCGAAAGACTAACGACAGAAGTATTGACCGTGAAAACGTTCGGCGTGTTGTAGCTCAAACCAATCGGCGAAACATCGTTAACGGCGATAGAAATATCAAAACTTGAACTTCCGCCCGTGTTCGTCGCGGTCACCGTATAAATTGTCGCAGATGAAACCACTGTCGGCGTTCCTGAAATCAAACCCGTTGTTGCATCAATCGAAAGCCCGCTCGGCAAGCTCGGAGAAACACTATAAGAATCGACATTTCCGGTAACGGTCGGTGTCCAATCTGAAATTGCGGTTCCAACCGTGAAAACGTTCGGCGTGTTGTAAGTCAATGCCGTCGGCGCTGCCAAAACAACAGTGATAACAATTCCAAAACTGGCTGTTCCGCCAGCATTTGTTGCCGTAACCGTATATGTTGCCGTGGCGGTGATCGCGGTAGGTGTTCCAGATATCACGCCTGTTGTGGTGTCAAAAGAAAGTCCCGCCGGCAAACTTGGCGAAATGCTATAGCTCGTTACCGTTGCAGTTACTTCGGGCACTAGATTCGTGATCGGCGTGCCAACCGGAAATACATTTGGAGAAGAATAGATCAGCGGCAAGCGCACTCCGTCCATCGCAATATTGTTGAACGTGACACGATTTCCGGCAGAAATTGTCATATCTGGTCCCGTGAAACGCAATCTTACCTTAAAGTTTGCATTGTTGGCAACTTCGGGTATCGCGGAAAAATTCGTTTCGTACAATTGGAAAATGTTCGTCACCAATGGCAGTGATGTTGTCGCCAGTCCTGTTGTGGTCCAAATCGGCGCGCCGGCGTTGGTTGCATAGTCAAGCAAAATTCCCGTTGCCGCGCCTTCATCCATCGCGGCAAACGACAGTTTTATGTTCTTGTAGTTTATGGTCGAAAGATTCAAAATCATGGTGTTCTCAAGTCCGTTGACCTGGAACGGTTGCGTGATCTGCAGGGCTTTCATATCAATCGCGACATAAGGAAGACCGCCGTTCGCGTCGGGACGATAATTTACAGGCGTAGGTTTGTTCCTTCTTTCCATCGATGCTTTTCTCCAGTCCGGATTTGTGGCATCGAAAGGATAGCCCGCCAACGCAGACTGGTAATCGATTTTTGCGGTGTTTTCTGCAATGTAAGTAGGATCAAGATCCAACAACGGAAGGTTGTTCGGGATGTTCCCGTTCATCCACCAGAAATAAACCGGCACAGAAGTTTCCGCCGCAAATACCGCTGGCACAAAAACCGCCGTCACGCCAAAGTTTGAAGTCGTTGTTATCGTGATCTCGGCCTCTGTGCTTGTCGAACTTCCCGTCCAATGGTCAAAAACAAAGCCTGGGTTTGCAATGGCTTTCAATTTCACGGGAATATCGGAGAAATAGACGCCCACCCAAGGATATGGATTTGCAGTTACGCCGTCTGTCCCTTCTTTGATATCAATCGTGTTTATCTTGATGTAGCCATGATCATTGTTTGAAACCTCCAATGTGGCGCTGATATTGTTGGCAATGCCGAATTTTTCTCGAATGTGCGTTCGTTGAAAATCAGGTCTTTGGCTAGCAAAAGTCAGTTGCCTATTAAGATGATAGTTCCAGTCGCCAAGATTCACCGGGCGGTTCCATCGCGTAATTTGTTCCAGCATTTCTGGCGCGATCTCGTTTTTCAATTGGTTCACCATTCCCACCACGCGCGACGATATGAAAGTCGTGTTCATCAAATCGGCAAAGCGCGAGATAAAATCGTGGTTGAACGATGGGTTTTCCAAAAGCTTTCTCAACTGGAGCGTGCTCCATTGAGGGTTTGGCCAGCCGGTTCCGGTTGCCGAGGTGGCTATAGCCAGGTTGTTGTGGTCAGGTTCGCCAAATGTTCCGCCCATATCGTGCGATGCCCAGCGCCATCTTCCATCATTTCCATAAGGCGCAGTTGCATTGAAGGGCACATCGCGCCGCCAAAAAACAACATTGTTTCCGGGCCAGTCAGTGTTATCGAGGTAAATATTCGAGATATAATAATCCTCGAAACTCTCCAGATCCATTTGTGTTTGGATGTAGTCATAGTTGGCCTGTGGTACCAACGAATTGTTCTCGAAATAGTTCACCATTGCTAGATAGTGCGCATTGTCCCCTTCTTCAATCTGAAGCCCATCGTTCTCGAGCACGTCTATTTCATTTGTTGGAATGCCAAACACGCGCATGAAATACTTGTCATCATATTTTTCGCGAATGGTGATCATTCCCCAGTATTCGCCATTTATAAAGTTCATGGCAGGTTGCGATGCCTCGCTCGTGGTGTTTAGGTTGACCAAGAGTTTGGAAGCGAGCGGCTCCTTGATCAATGAGGTGTAATAATCGCTGCCACCGGTCTTTATCGCCACGCGCTGGAAACTTGTGGATTCTCTATCTGGGAAAAATTTATAACCGAGCCCGTCGGTGCCAAATTCTGCTCGTGAGTAAATATTGAGCGACTTGTTGCGGTAGTATCTCGAAAAATCACCCTGTATTCTGATTCCTACATCTTGGTTGAGTTTTTCCACACCACCAACATAGTAGCTGAAGTTTGCCCTGCGTTCGTACGCAGATCCTTTCTGTTTGTAATTGCCCAGTGGATAATCAAGGATCTCCGTGGTGTAGATCGCACGATAATCGTCGAAAATCTTGCCGGCAACGTAGATCCCGTTCGTATAATCAAAAAGCTTGTTCTCGTCCAAGCTTATGGAAATCACCGGCAGTGTGAAGCGATTGTTGCCAGCAGGCGAAATAAAATAATTGTGAGTCACGATCGGGCTTGGATCAGCTCCGGTTTGAATAGCCCTAGCCTTTACTACAGTGCTCTTGAAAATATTGGTGCTCGGAAAATAGGTCGGGTTAAGATCGTAAGTGGAAGAAATCATGCTGAGCTTGTTGGCCTGGGCAGTTCGCTCGGTGATCGTGATCGGCGTTGTGTATGAAAGTGTCTGGAAACTGTTCGTCAAGAAAGGTCCAAAAGGATCGCCAGGATTTTGGGGGTACGAATTTTTGTAGCTGTATGTAGTTCCGCCAAGATTGTTCGCGTCTGGATCTGAACCGTCAAGCGTGTAAATGATGGTCGCTCCCGGATCTGCGGTGATGCTCAAATTGACATCTGCTGTATAAAATCCCGAAGCCACGGAAAGTGTCGGAGGATTCAAAATAATCGAAGGTGATGAAGGATCATTGGGCGCATTTGGCGTCACGCTTGTAAAAACCTGAAGATTTGGACCACCATCCGGAAAACGACCATAGGAATTGTTCTGCGGGATCACCGTTGCCGGAATATAGTCCATCTGAACATCGCCCGGCGCGGTCAACGTGATAGATTCGCCGCTGGAACTGATCTTGAAATTGGTGTGCAGCGGTTGGCCAACGACGGTTCTGTTCTTGTTCGAGCAATAAACGAGCAGAAACGCGCCCGGTTGCATCGTTACCGCCGGAAAAGTCCATTTGTAGTGCAATGCTTCATCGTCGGTAAGTCCATATCCGGCAAGATTTACTGCTGCGGTTCCGCCATTGTAAAGTTCGACCCAATCCTCAAAGCTTCCATCTTCGTCGGGGTTGATGGTGGTCTGTGAGCTTACGATCTCGTTTATAAAAATCATCGGCGTGCTCGACACCGCGGTGAAATTTGCGGTAACGTTGAAATCTGCCGTCGGGGTCAAAGTGATCTCATCCGTCGTAGCGCTCGATGCGCCGCTCCAATTGCTGAAGACGTAACCCGGTTTTGCGACCGCTTTCAGCGTGACAGGAATGCCCGAAAAATAGATTCCCGTCCACGGATATGGATTTGTGGAAATGCCAGGCGTTCCGCTCTTGATATCGATCGTGTTGATGTGGACGAATCCCGCCGCTGCATCAGAAACGTTCAATGTGGCGTTGATGTTGCCGGTTATACCAAACTTGCTTCGGATATGGTTACGCTGGAATGTAGGTCGCGCATTTGCAAAATTGATCTCTCGCTGAACGTTGTAATCATAATCGCTCATGTTTGCCGGACTTTTCCAGCGGGCAACGTGTTCTGGAATAGTGCCGTAGATCACGCTCTTGAGCTCGTTGATCTTTGCTACAACCCTTGGCGAAGTGTAATTTGTGTTGAGAAGATCAGCAAAACGATTTATAAAATAATTTTTGAATCCCGGATTAGCAAGCATTTTCCGCAGATAAAGCGTTGACCAAGCCGGATTTGGGTAATCTGGGCCGTTTGTAGCCGTGGCCGCCGCCAAGGAGTTGTGGTTGAAGTTGGGCCAAGCCACAGCAAAAGTGTCGTCCATATCATGGAACGTCCATCTCCAGCGCCCATCAAGACCATAGGGAGCAGTCGCATTGTAGGCCACTTTTGTTCGCCAAAATGTAACATTCGTACCTGGCCAATCTGTGTTGTCCACAAAAATGTTGGCAATATAATAATCCGCAAAACTATCTGGATCGATACGGGTTTTGATATAATCATAATTGGCCTCGACAGAGAGATTCGCGCTTTCCATATAAGTAGTCAAACTGTTATATTCAACATTGTCGCCTTCCTCAATTTCTCCCTGATTGTTTATCAGATCCAGTTGACCGTTTGGAACATTGTAAAGTCTAGTAAAATAATTGTTGTCGAGCTTTTCGCGAATGTTCAGGATGCCATAAAATTCGCCGTTGAGCAAGGTCACCGCTGGTTGATATGCTTCCGTCCCGCAATTCAAATTGCTTGCAAGTTCGTGGTTCATAGCATCGCGGAACATCGTTCCCTCAAAATCGCCACCCGAGTTACGAAGTGTCAACGACTGAAATTGCAGATCCGTCCTTCTGTCAAAAAATTTGTAGTTCATCGACGTTTGGCCATAGCCGGATCGTGCATAAAGATTTAGCGATTTGCTCGAAAATGCCCGTGTGGTTCCGCCGTGAACGCGGATTCCGATATTTTGGTTGAGCACCTGCAGTCCGTTCACAAAATAGGAAAGGTTTGCTCCGCGTTCGTTCGATAATCCGCGACGGTAGTAGTTTCCGACCGCAAGATAATCGGGTTCCAACGTGGGATTTGCAACACGCCAATCGTCAAAATCCTTTCCGGCAACATAAATGCCCGAATTGTAGTCAAAAAGCTTGTCCTCATTGGTGCTCAATGAAATAACCGGAATCGTGAACCGCGAACTTCCCGCACTTGATATTATATAGGTCTGCGAAACCGTGGCGCTCGGCGTCGATCCTGTCATAATGGTCTTGGCACGAACCACTGTTCCCTTGAATATTGGATTCGCTGGAAGATATGTCGGGTCATTATCGTAGGTTGAAGAAATGGCGGAGATTTTGTTGGGCTGCGCCGAACGGTCAACAACGGTTATCGGTGCGCTGTAGTTCAAGGTCTGAAAACTTTGTTGCAAAAGCGGCCCACCGGATTGTCCCGGATGTTCGGCATAGACATTTTTATAGCTGTATGTGGTTCCTGCCAAGTTTGCTGGATCCGGTTCAGAACCGTCGAGCGTGTAAATGATTGTTGCGCCCGGAACCGTGGTGGACAAACTTATGGTCTGCGACGAGGTAAAAAAACCGCCATTTTGTGAAAATGTTGGTGGTGGCAATACCTCGCTTGACGTTTCGGGAATGTTGAACCCATTTGGGGTGGGAACTTGGAAAAAAACAAAAGCGCCCGTGGCGTTTGGCGATCGACCAAAAGAAACGTTCGTTGGAATATCCGTGGCCGGAACTAGATCGGCGATTGTGCCGCCCGGATTTGTGAGCGTTATGGTTTCTCCCGTGGCGCTGATTTTAAAGTTGGAGTGCAATGGCTGTCCAACAATTAAGCGGTCTTTGCTTGAGCACCAGACCAACAGATAGCTTCCGGGCGCCATCGAAACTGCCGGGAAGGTCCATTTGAAGGGCAGAAGAGAATCATCGGTTAGTCCATATCCATCTAGATTCAGTGTGGTTGCACCGTTGTTGTAGAGCTCGACCCAATCGGAGAAAGTTCCATCTTCATCGGCATTGACCGTGGTGTTGGCGCTTAGGATTTCGTTGATCACAACATTCTGGGCACGGTTATCTATCGAAAAAAGGAGCGCCAATATGAATATGGCAGTTATGTAAACATTTTTCATAATTCAGTAAATTATTCAGTAAATAACAAATTTATAAACAGTTTATAAATTTTCTGGCAAGTGATCGACAGACTGCGGTTTTAAGGGCATGAACGGTCTGTTTTAACATTTTTATACCTGAAGCAATTGATTGGCAACCATTGAAAACCATTGCCAGTTGCGCCAAATTTAAATCTCCGATGAATCTAGATGGTGTCACAAGATTTATTAGTTAGTTTTGCGCACCAATAAAAAATCACGATCCACCAATGCTCAAAATTTTAGTTGCTGGCGGCGCTGGCTTTGTAGGCTCGTCAATGTGCATTTATCTCAGAAAAAAATACCCGCAGTACAGAATCATTGCTTTTGACAACCTCAAGCGTCGTGGTTCGGAACTCAACCTTTCTGATTTTCAAAAGAATGGGATTGAATTCGTTCATGGCGATATTCGAAACGCAGAGGATCTCGCGGCTTTGCCAAAATTCGATGTCCTTGTCGAGGCTTCCGCCGAACCATCGGTAATGGCAGGATTGGATTCGGACCCGACGTATGTGATCAACAACAACCTTTATGGTTCGATCAATTGTTTCAATCTTTGTTTGAAATATTCGGCCAAGCTCATATTTCTCAGCACGAGCCGCGTTTATCCGATTCCTACCATAGAAAAAGCAAATTTCATTGAAGAGGAAACACGATTTTCATTTGACCAAAACCAAACGACCGACGGGATTTCCGAAAAGGGAATTTCTGAAAAACTGAATCTCGACGGCGCGCGATCCTTCTATGGAACGACCAAGCTTTCGTCTGAAATGTTCATTCAAGAATATTCGGAATTTTATGGGCTGAAAGCGGCCGTGACAAGATTTGGTGTCATTGCCGGACCACGACAAATGGGCAAGACCGATCAGGGAGTTGTAACGCTTTGGATGGCGAAGCATTTTTGGAACCAAACGCTTAAATACATCGGCTATGGCGGCACGGGAAAGCAAATTCGTGACATTCTTCACATCGATGATCTTGTCGAATTAGTTGATCTTCAAATTCACGAAATCGAAAAATTCAACGGGAAGATATTCAATGTAGGCGGCGGTGTCGAAAATTCAGCCTCACTTTTGGAAATGACCGCGATCTGCGAAAAAATAACAGGCCACAAAATCCAGATCGGCTCTGAAACAGAAACCCGACCGGCCGATTTGAGAATGTACATCACCGACAATTCCAAGATCGAGAACGAGATCGGCTGGAAGCCAAAGCGCTCCGTTGAAAAAGTTTTCGAGGACATTTACCAATGGATAAAAGCGAATGAGGCGCAATTGGAGAAAATATTGAAGTAGATGCGCGAGAATATCAAAGAAATTTTTGGAAACAAATGGAGCATTGCGGCAATTATCGTTGCAATATTCTCCGCATATCTTCTTTTTCCGGCCAATTTCACGATGGTTATTTGGCCATTGCCGGCAGATAGCCACGGTCAGTTCTGGAATTCGATAGATCCGTCGTGGATGATGGGCCTCAATTACATCAAGCACCGCGGCGTGGAATGGGGAAGCGGACTTGCCTTTACCTACGGACCGCTCGCGACGTTTTTCACAAGAATCGGATGGGGCGAGAACAAGTGGTCGCTGCTTGCCTTCGACATTTTTATGTTCATCAATTTTTTTGCGGTATTTTTTGTGGGGCTCAAGCAGACCGCGCATAAAATCATTGGAATTCTTGCCCTGATTATTGTTATTGTAATGTTTCCCGCCAGCGCGCTTTCAGGTATGGCAATTGTCTGTATGGGGTTTCTCATCTTTTGGATTCGCCTCAGCATGGACAATCCCAGGCCTTTATATTTTACCTTCCAGATCGCGCTTGTCACGATGTTGTTCTTCATCAAGTTCAACACAGGGCTAATTGTTGTTCCTCTATATTTTGCGGGCATTATCTACTGCGTTTTCTCCAAAAAAATAAGACCTGTAATTTTCGCGGTTCTCGCACTGCTGCCCGTCGTTTTGATTGTTATTTTTTCAAAACTGCTCCACGTTGCCTTAGTATCTTATATTTTCTCGGGCCTTCAGGTCATCAAGGGTTTCAACGATATAATGTACCTTATATCCACGGTGAACAATTGTATCATTTTTCTTGTTGTGACTTGGCTGTTGCTCACGATCGTTCTGATTTTCAACTTGCTCCAGCAAAGCAAAAAAGATTATCTAAAAGCACTTGTGATATTGTTCATGATGGAGGTCTCGATTTACGTTTTGTACAAGCAAGCGTTTGTTCGCGGGGATTTGGGGCATATGAAAGATTTTTTTATATTTATTCCCATTATCGCATTTTGCAATATTGATCTTTATCGCAAAATAGGAAACATCGCCATCAAAATTTGTTTTTTGGCCGCTTTGCTGGTGCCGGTTTACTTTCTGATGGTTCAGGAAAATCTTGGTTTGGACATTCAATTCAAACTCTCGAAAGCTCAATATTTTAGCGAGTTCCAGAATTTTGATTCAGATCATGTCGAATTTCTTACCAACGCGGTTCAAATGCCGCAAAACATCAAGGACAAAATCGGCAATGGCAAAGTTGATGTTTATCCGTGGAACATCCAGACACTGCTGGAGAACAAGCTCAACTATCAGCATCGACCGATTATCCAATCTTATGCAGCTTACACGCCATATCTCGAAAACCTGAACTTTGAGCACTACAATGGTCCCAACGCTCCGGAATTTGTTGTTTTCGACCTTATTTCAATAGATTATAGGTTGTCATTTTTTGACGAGCCCAAACTCAATCTTGCTTTGCTGAAGAATTATGAGGTAGTGGACGAGTTCGATTCTTTTGGGCGAAAGCAGTTGTTATTGCAAAATAAAAAAGATTTCAGGCCAATAGAATTGAGACAGATTGACGAATATGCGATGGATATCAACTCGCCATTAGTGCCAAAAAGAGATATTTATTACGAGATCGAGGTTTACCAAACCCTTACGGGCAAAATTAAATCCCTATATGATCACGCGCCAGAAATTGAACTGGAAATATCGTTGAAGAGCGACAAGAACAGAAAACATCGTACATCCAAGCTCTTGCTGGAAACAGGTGTTTTTTGCGAGAATTACATGGAAGGCGTTGACGATTTTAAAAACCAAATCCTCAATTTGCCGGGCAAAGAAATCAAGTTTTTTAGATTAAGAATTGCACAGCCATCAATGTTCCAGAACAAAATTCGCGTAAAAGAATACGCGATATCGCAACCGTGAAATGACTTCTTAATTGATGCCGTCGCAACAAAAGCGATCTGTAGGTGCAAAATGTTGTTGAAATGGGTATTTTTGGCGAAATATTTATTCGGGCAATAAAATCCTATGGCCGCTCTGAATATTGATTAAAATCAAAACACAACAATGAAAATTTGCATCATTACAGGTTCGTCAGGTTTGATAGGCAGCGAATCGGTTACTTTTTTTGCCGATAAATTTGACAAGGTCGTGGGCATCGACAATAACATGCGCGCCCAGTTTTTTGGCCAGGAAGCCTCGACCGAATGGAACACCAAAAAACTGATCGAGACCATTCCGAACTTTGAACACCATCACGCTGATATCCGGAACATGGATGAGATCGAGAAAATCTTCAAAATGTACGGCGATGACATTAAACTCGTAGTTCATACCGCGGCACAACCCAGCCATGATTGGGCGGCGTCTGATCCGATAATGGATTTTACGGTCAATGCCAATGGGACATTGAACTTATTGGAAGCCACAAGATTAAATTGCCCGAAAGCGGTTTTTATTTTTACCTCAACAAACAAGGTTTATGGCGACACCCCAAATTATCTGCCACTGATCGAGGGCGAAAAACGTTGGGAAATCGAGGGCTCGCATCCTTATTATATCAATGGCATTGACGAAAAAATGAGTATCGACCAGACGAAGCACTCGCTTTTTGGTGCTTCAAAAGTTGCCGCAGATGTTCTCGTTCAAGAGTATGGAAAATATTTTGGGATGAACACCGGCGTTTTTCGTGGCGGTTGTCTCACGGGTCCAAATCATTCGGGCACAAAGCTCCACGGTTTTCTTTCGTATTTGATGAAATGCGCGATTACTGGCGACAAATACACCGTTTTTGGCTATCAAGGCAAGCAGGTTCGCGACAATATCCACAGTTGGGATCTTGTGAACATGTTTTGGCATTTTTACCAAAATCCTAGACAGGGAGAGGTTTACAACGCTGGCGGCGGACGGTTTTCAAACTGCTCGATGGCCGAAGCGATCGAAATGTGCGAGTCCATAACCGGCAAACCCATGAACTACGAATACACCGAGGCCAACCGAATCGGCGACCATATTTGGTGGATCAGCGATGTTTCAAAATTCAAGAGCCATTTCCCAGATTGGACCTGGAAATACAACATCAACGACATTCTAGGACAGATTTATACCGCAACAAGCAGCAAGCAATAATGAATTTGCGAACCCAACTTATCCAAAAACTTGTCCACGTCAACGAGGCGATTTTTTTCTATCCGAAACTTAAAAAGTTTTATAAAAAAAATCTTACCGAAAGATCAGTTAACATTATCGACGTCGGCGCCAACAAAGGACAGTCGATTGAGTTTTTCCTGGAAATAAATCAAGCTGCGATAATCAATGCGTTCGAGCCCAACAAAAAATTGTTCCAGATGCTTTCGCATAAATATGGCGGAAACAAAAACATAACGCTCAACAATCTCGGTGTGAGCAATGTAAAAGGACAATTGGAATTCCACGAGAACATACTCGACGAAACCTCAACGTTCGAGACCTTGAACATGGATTCGAAATATCTCGAGAAAAAGGCAAAGGTTCTCGGCGTTTCAAAAGAAAATATCATCGTGGACAATTACTATGTTGAGGTAACGACACTGGCCAACTTTTTGTCTAACAAAAATGTGTTTTTCGATGTCCTGAAAATTGATGTCGAAGGCCACGAACTTCAGGTTCTGCAAGGACTTTTTGCTAATAATATAAATATACCCATACGTTTTATCCAATTGGAAAGCCACAACGATGATATGTATCTGAGCAACAACGAGCACGAAAAAATTGATGAATTGCTGTTGCAAAATGGTTTTGTACTAAAGGAAAGCATCAAGCATGGTTTTGGCGATTTTGCAGAATTGATTTTTGAAAACACCAGGACTGCATGAAACTGAGCATAGTCATTCCGGCCTACAATGAAGAGGAATCCATTGTTGAAACCATCGACCAGATCGAGGACGCTTTTGCGAAAGTTGACATCGGTCACGAGGTTTTTATAGTCAACGATAATTCAAAAGATGGAACGCTGAAAGTTTTAGAACAGCTTTCGCAAAAGTATCCATCGGTGAAATATGAGACCAATCTCGGTCCAAATGGTTTTGGATATGCCGTTCGATATGGACTCAAAAGATTTTCCGGAGATTGCGTTGCCGTGATGATGGCCGACCTTTCAGATTCGCCAGACGATCTGATCAAATATTATAACAAGATGATCGAGGGCAATTACGATTGTGTTTTTGGAAGCAGATTCATCAAGGGCGGAAAAGTGATCGATTATCCGGCGGTAAAAAAAATCATCAATCGCGTCGCGAATTTCATCATCATGATGACGATGCGCATCAAATACAACGACACCACCAATGCTTTCAAGCTTTACAAAAGAGAGGTTATAGAAGGAATCCAGCCAATATTGTCGCCCCATTTCAACCTAACGATCGAGCTTCCGCTCAAGGCGATCATTCGAGGATATTCTTATGCTGTCGTTCCAAATTCTTGGACAAATCGTAAATATGGTGAGTCAAAACTGAAAATCAAGGAAATGGGCAGCCGCTATTTTTTTATTCTGGTGTACTGTTTTGTGGAGAAATATTTTTCGAGGGGAGATTTTCACAGAAATAAAAATTTATAATGCACAAAATATATATTTTTGCCGAACATTAAAACAGAACGAAATGAAAATTAAATTTCTTGCTTCACTCCTATTATTAACCGTAATTTTTACGGGTTGCAAAAAAGAAAAATCGCTGGACGATCTTCCGGTCGTGGACAATGCTTCGGTCGATACCAGTTTCAAGGTTACCTTAAGACTGACCGCGACAAAAGAGGACGATTACGCACTTTATTATACCGAAGATGGCAGCACGGATTTCAAGAGCGCACCAATTTGGAATAGCGGAAAAGGAACAACTTCAGAACAAGACATTGAATTTACATTGCCCGATGGCGTTTATCCAACGAACCTAAGACTGGATTTTGGAATCCGAAAAATCCAGGAAGTTTTTGATATTAAGAGCATTACAATTCAGTACAAGGGCAAGGACCAGGTTTTTGCGGGCGCTGATATCGCGAAATTCTTCCGTGCAAACGAAGGACTTTGTACTTTGGATCCTAGTTCTGGAATGCTAAAGGCTAAAATGAACGGCGGAAAATCCGAATCTCCATCTTTGTATCCATTGGAAACGCTGAGCCCAGAGTTGGTGAAATTCGCAAAATAATTCACTCTTATCAATTAAATGCTGTTCATTTATATTAGATGAACGGCATTTTTTTATTAAAGAAAATATGACAATGAGGATAAAAGCGCTGGTAAAGGAAAATTATCTGTTGTTGTTGATATTGATTCTTGCCGCGGCGCTTCGAATCTACAACCTCAACTTTCAGAGCTTATGGATGGACGAGGTCTTGAGCCTCAACGATGCCAATCCAAAACTTTCGTGGCCAGAGTTTTATGATAGCGTGCTCAAGTGGGAAGCTTTTCCGCACCTGTATTTTGCCATGCTGAAAATATTCCTGAACATTTTTGGGTTCAACGCTTACGCCGCAAGATTTCTGTCGGTCATCATCGGTTTTCTTGGCGTATGGTCAATGTATCTTTTCGGAAAGGAATTGTTCAACAAAAACGTTGGTCTAACTGCCGCGCTTTTCACGGCAATAAATTCCTACCATCTTTATCAATCTCAGGAAGCGCGACCTTATGGTCTGCTTTTTCTGCTGACGGTGGTGGCGTTTTATCGATTGGTTATCTTTATCAGAAACCCCAAAATATATAACGCAATTCTCTATGGAATCTTTGCGGGATTGATGGTCCACGCCCATTTCTTTGCGCTGATCGCACTTCTGGCACAAATGTTTTTGTTATTGTTTGTTCTGATCGTTTCTGCAAAAAGTTCGCGCGGTAAATTCTTTTTCAGAAGCCTGATTGCTGCGGTCGTGGCGCTGCTGTTGATGATTCCGCTTTACAAACCTTTTATGAACACGCTTGGCATAAAGGCTTTTTGGGTTGCGCCGCCAACCGATGATTCGTTCACGGTGATGTTCAGGGAGTTTTTCGGTAATTCTGAATTCGTCATTTTCATCGCTCAGTTTGCCATACTGTTTTATTTATTCAAGATCTTCCAGAAAGAAAATTCCCGAACTTACAAATTTTCGGTTGCCAAGGACAAAGATTTGCTGGGTTTTTTGCTGATGTTCTTTTGGTTGGTGATCATGATCATCGTTCCGCTCGCAAAATCATTTACCGATGTCTCAATTATATTGATAAGATATTTTGTGAGCTTGCTGGCTTTGATCTTGCTAGTGATTGCAGTTGGAATGAACATGATCAAAAACCAGGTTGCCAAAGTTGCCGTGGTATCAAGTTTTTTGCTGTTCGGACTGTTCAACCTTTTCGTGGCGAAACCCTACTATACAACGGTCACAAAAACCCAGCTGCGGGAAATTGCGGCCGATGTTATATCGAAAAACCCGAACAATGTTAAAGTTGTGTCCATGTACTTTTGGGTAATCCAGCCTTTTTTCAACGAAACGGGAAAAACGGTTCGAGGAGGAACTTTTGAGAGTTATATCAACGATTTGCGAAACAACTGGGCCGAAAGGGAAGAATTTTGGTATGTCGATTTCAATTATCGACCTTTTGCGCTTTCGGAAGCCGACCAAGCATTTCTTCGCGAAAATTATATTCAAAAAGAACAACTCGAATATTTCGACGCTTGGGCAAAGCATTATGTTCCAATCTCGCCAGCAGCGCCGCCGACCAAATAATTTAAAAGCAAAATCCGTCCTATCAAAAACCTTGTTCGCGAGTTCTGCAATTCATTACCTTTGAATCGAAATTTATAACGATCTCATAATGAAGTCCGTCCGGTTTCTTTCGCTTTCGCTGATTTTCTTGCTCGCCGTGGGTTGTTTTGACAGAGAAAAATCTGGCGTCCAACACCTCGCTGTTAAAGAAGATTTGCCGGTCTTCAAGGCCACGCTTTTCGCGAAAGTTGAAAAAGATGATGCTTTCAGTCTTTATTACACCACCGATGGCAGCATTGATTTCACAAAGATTCCCGCCGTTTGGACAGAAGTCAAGGGAAATCCAGAACAACAACAGATCACTTTCAGTTTGCCCGAAAATACAAAGCCAACCCAACTGCGCTTTGATATGGGAAAAAACCCGTTGCAGCCCGATATGTTCTTGAAACGCATAAGGCTTTCCTACAAAGGAAAAGCTGTGGAAATTCCGGGAACGTTGGTGTTTTCCTACTTTCGACCAAACTATAAAAACACATACGCCGACCCGTCCACGGGAAAAATCAACGGCATTGTCGAGAATGGCGAAAAATCAACGCCTTCGCTCTATCCAAAGGAAGGACCGCTGGGCGACGAAATCGAGTACCTGACAAAATAGCGCATTTGGCGGCGAACGCATTATTGCTACATTTGCCAACCTCACACAATTAGTGCCGTTTGAAAAAATACCTTCATCTTTTCAGCTCCAACAAGTCACTAAAGAACCTTATTATATATGGCATTGGACAAGGGTTCAATCTCGTGACGCCGTTGCTTGCCGTGCCATTCATTGTTATGAAATGCGGTATTGCCAACTTCGGGAAAACCGGCGTTGCAATGGCGGTTATGTTCTTCCTGATCGTGATCGTCGACTTTGGCTCGGACATTATTGGCGTAAAAGAAGTTTCGGTCAACAGGAATGACAACGGTGTTCTTGCAAGGATATTCAGCACCACATACGCAGCAAAGTTCCTGCTGGCTTTCGGTTTGGTCACGATTTTGTCCCTCCTTTTTCTATTGGTTCCATACTTTGCCACCGAGAAGAAAATGTTCTTCATGAGTCTTGTGATTTTGGTCGCACAGTTCGCCAATCCTATATGGTTTCTTCAGGGCATCGAATATTTCAAGGCGATAACCGTGATAAATATCGCGACCAAACTGCTATATCTTGCTGGAATTTTCTTTACGATAAACAATCCAGATGATTACGTTTATGTCAATCTTTGGTGGGGAATTGGGATGTTTCTGCCATTCTTGATCGGAAGTGTGTGGTGCGTCAATAAATTCGAGATCAGCTTTGGATCCCTTCGCGTTAACGATATTTCGCACTTTATAACCAAGGACTACAAATTCTGCGTTTCGCAACTGTTCCTTTCGATGAAAAATTATTCGCCGATATTGCTGATCGGTTTTGCCGGCGGTTTCAACATTGCGGGACAATACAAGATCATCGAGCAAATAATCATGCCGATAAGAACTTATCTGCAGGTTATTTTCAGGTTTTTTTACCCTAAATTGTGCTTTGAAATATTCCAGGACAAAATGAACGGAGTGGCTTTTTGGAAAAAAGTGAACATTGGCAATTTTTTGGTCGTTATCTTCCTGCTCGCCATGATCTACATTTTCGCGACCGAGATTCTCTTGTTCTTTAAGGTCGCGCCGAATTCGATCGAAAATCTGTCACTATTGCTCCGATTTTCGTTGCTCATTCCGCTGTTGATCACGGTTTCGTTCACGTTTGAACAACTGATCTTTAGTATCGGCAAACGAGATATATATATAAAAATAACCATCGCCACGGTCATTATCAATTTTATCGTGATGTTTTTCCTGTTCCAAATTTTCGGCCTTTTCGGTTTGATATCATCTCTTTTGATCACCGAGACAATGGTGGTTTTTGCCTATTTAGTTGTCCTGAAACCTTTTTTCAATCAAAATCCAACCGAGATTCTCAATGAAAATATCTAGGGCAAATCTCTACGGTTTTCTTTTCGCCATTTGCGTTTCGGTTACGTATCTCAACAATTTTGAGCTTACCATTGCCATTTGGAGCATCACGGCGGTGCTTACCTTCAGTGGAAGTTATTCGATTGCGCTGTTGAAATATGTTTCTGCGTTCACGGCCATTCTGGGCATTGCGTTGATTGTTTCATTTTGGCATGACCATCATTTCTATTTTTTTATAAGGGATTTTACTTACATCGTCAAACCGATTGTTGGTCTTGTTCTGGGGTATCAATTCTGTCGCGAAATGTATTCCAAAGGTTTTCAGGTGGTGGTTTACACTGGCGTCTTCATTGCCGTGATCCACTTGTGTTTAATGCTTTATGCCATCGCAGTCCTGCATGCATTTTCGATGAACGATATTCGACTGAGGGCGGGCTATTTCAGTGATTATGAGATTTATGTGCTGATAATTTTGATGTTTCATTCAAAGTTCAATCTTGGGTTTACCAAAAAACGATTGTGGCTTTTCACGGCAATCCTCGCAATGTCAAGTTTTATGTATCTCGCAAGAACCAACTTTATACAATTTGCCATCCTTTACATTGGAATGAAGGGCTTTTTGAAAATAAACAAAACCTCGATCATCGTTGTGTCAAGTCTTGTTACAATGACTGTTATTGGATATTCGGCCATTGTTTACAGCGCCCCAAAACGAAACGGACCAGGACTTGAAGGATTGATGTTCAAGATAAAGAACGCACCAAAAGAAGCTTTCAAGACCAAGATAGACCCAACGAACTGGAAGGATTTCAACGACAATTATAGGTCGTACGAAAACATCCAGACCGTGAGACAGGTGACGGGAAAGGGAGACGGGGCGATAATTTTTGGCGAAGGTCTTGGCTCGCAGGTCGATCTTAAACAGAAAATATGGCTTGGCGATATGCTGATGAGGTTCATTTCGATACTTCACAATGGCTATATGACGGTTTTCCTGAAAGCCGGTCTGCTCGGGATTTTCATCTATCTGTATTCGATATTTTTCTTGATGCGCAACAAGGTTTCTGCGCTGCCGATCGTCAACAATATCAATCTGTTGCTGGTGGCAAGCGGTGTTTTCCTGATTTTCTCGAGCTGGGTTTTTATGGGACTTTACAACCTTATCGACAACAAATCGATCCTTCTTGGATTTTTGTTCTGCTATAAAAGTTTTGCCGAAAGGCGCACACTTTCAACCGTTCAAAATGATTAACATTCTTTACATCCATCAATCTTCGGAGTTGTACGGATCGGACAAAACGCTGCTGCATCTCGTCACAAAGCTTGACCGAACAAGATATAATCCAATTGTGGTCCTGCCCGAAAATGGCCTGCTCAAAGACGCGCTTTTGATTCAAAATGTAAAGGTAATCCAATCGCCGGTGATAAAATTGCACCGCAATATGTTCACGGTCAAATATTTGTCATCCCTACCGGTTCAGGTTCAAAAATCCATTTCTGACATCAGGAAAGAACTCCACGGTTTGCGCATCGACATTGTTCAAAGCAATACGTTGGCAGTTCTGTTGGGCGTTTTTTTGGCACGAAAGCTCAAGGCAAAACACGTTTGGCATGTTCATGAAATCATCGTTCACCCAAAGTTCATAAGCAATCTTTATCCCACGATCTTGAACAGGTATTCCGACACCGTGGTCTGCAATTCGAGAGCGACATATGAGAATCTGCTTAATCGAAACAAAAAGCTTGAAGGCAAATTGCGGGTTGTACATAACGGACTTGACGCAGCGGATTTTGTGCAAAACCCAACCGAGGATTATCGAAAAAAGTTCGGTTATCAATCAACGGACATCATCATCACCTTGGTTGGAAGGATCAGTAGACTGAAGGGACATTTGCTGCTGTTGAAGGTTTTTGAAAATCATTTTGTGAAGAATCACAACGTTCAATTGCTGTTCACGGGCTCGCCGGTTAAAGGGCAAGAACATTATCTTGAGAATATTGAAAACGAGATTCGTGAAAGTAATCTTGAAGAGCGCGTGAGAATTTTCGCGTTTCAAAAAAATCTTTTGCCCATCTGGATTATCACCGACATCGCTGTTTCGCCATCCACCGAGGCAGAATCATTTGGACTTGTCGCGCTCGAGGCAATGCTTTCCAAAAAACCTGTCGTCGCAACGGATTTGGGCGGTTTGAAGGAAATTGTAGTTGATGGAAACACCGGATTTCTGTTCGAGAACGAAAACGAGACCGCGCTTTTTAAAGCTTTGGAAAAACTTGTGAACAGCGAACAATTGCGTGCTGATTTGGGCAAAAAAGGGTATGAACGGGCGGTTTCTGAATTTACCCTTGACGAATATCTGAGAAAGTTTGATGAGATTTACACCGATCTGCTTTCATAATTTCAGAAGTCATTTTCCGGATATTACAGACCGCATAATTGATTGCCTTTCGATACATTTCATTAGGTTTGCACTTTCAAAAACTGGAGAGATTTAGTCATAAATGAAGATAGCAATCCTAGGAACACGCGGCATCCCGAACCATTACGGTGGGTTTGAGCAATTCGCCGAATTCTTCTCGGTCTATCTTGCTGAAAAAGGCCACGAGGTCTATGTTTACAATTCTCACAACCACAAATACCAAGAGAAAACCTTTCACGGTGTCAACATCATACACCAGAACGATCCCGAGCACAAAATGGGAACTTTTGGACAGTTCATTTATGACTACAATTGCATTATCGATTCGCGAAAGCGGGATTTCGACATCATTCTCCAACTTGGTTACACGAGCAGTTCGATATGGTTTTTTCTGCTGCCCAAAAAGGCAATCATCATCAGCAATATGGATGGTCTGGAATGGAAACGCTCTAAATATTCAGCGCCCGTTCGGCAGTTTTTGAAATTTGCCGAAAGGCTTGCGGCGATCAGCAGCGATTATCTCGTGGCAGATTCGCTTGGCATCCAAAAATTTTTGAAAAACCGGTACAACAAACCGTCAACATACATTGCCTACGGCGCTTATCCATTTAAAAACCCGGACGAAAAGGCCATTGAAAAATACGATGTAGAAAAGTGGAATTTCAATATGATAATGGCGCGTTTCGAGCCCGAGAACAACCTCGATATGGTATTGGAAGGCGTTTCAAAAACCGAAAACCCTCAGCCCATCTTGGTCATTGGAAACCACGAAACCCGGTACGGCGAATATCTGAAAAGAAAATTTGAGGCGTTTCCGAAAATCCGTTTTATGGGCGGCATTTATAACATCAACGACCTTGATAATCTACGCTACTTCAGCAACATATATTTTCATGGACATTCCGTTGGCGGCACAAATCCATCACTTTTAGAGGCAATGGCCAGCAAAGCTTTTGTGGCGGCTCACAACAACGATTTCAATCGCGGCGTGCTAAAGGACAACGCGGTTTATTTCTCTGATCCCGATGCTGTCATAAACATACTCGAATCTTGCAATAAAATCGATAACTTGCAGCACGTCGAGAACAATTACGCCACGATTGCGGCCGATTTCAATTGGGAAAAAATAAATGGAGAATACCTACAATTATTCGAAACCTGCCTATCTGAACTTCCGCAAAGATAATTTTCAGTTTTCTGCATTGTTTGTCGCCATTGTAGCGATTACAATCCCGATGGGAAGCGCGGTAAATTCCGCTGCGATCGGCGTTTTCTGCTTCTTTTCTCTTGTTCTTGCAAATTACAGACAACTTGAAATAAAGGTTTATCCAATATTCCCGATACTCATTTTTGGTTTGATGGCGCTTTCGTTTTGTTGGACCATCGATCATGAGAGAAGCCTTGGCGGTATCGTAAAATCCATTCCGTTGTTCGCCATCCCATTTACGTTTTGGCTATTGCCGGATTTTACGTTAAAAAGCCGTGAACTTATCCTGAGAATCTTCAGCTATGCAATGGTCGGGTTTGGCATATTTTATTTGTTGCGAGCGTTTTATCGATACATACAAACGGGCGACACCTCAGTGTTTTTCTATCACGACCTGGTTTCGCTCAAGGTCAATGCCATTTATGTTTCTTCTTTTATGGCGCTCGCGCTTGTTTGGTTTATTGCAAAAAAGTCGCCGTCAACGCTTGAAAAAGTTTGCATTGCATTTGTGGTAATCGTGCTGATTTTGCTTTCATCCAAAAACATAACGATCATTGTGGCGCTGCTGCTCGTCGGATATTTTTTTATTTCCTACCGTAAAAAAATTCGGAAGCGAAGTTTTATCGTCATCGCGAGCATCGTCGTGGCCGGTGCCTTTTTGTTGGGCAATAAAATAAAAAACCGAATCGAGCAGGAACTGCAGACCAACGTTACCGAGAACACGATCAACCATCAACTGAGCAATTCCTCTGGAAATGTGTACAACGTGAGCATCAGACAGGCTTGGAGCAACCCAACTTTTCGCGAAAACGATTTTTTTCCCGGCGCAGCGCTTCGGGTTTATCAGTTTCGGATTTGCATCGAAATGATGGCCGAGGATGGCGTTTTCTGGACAGGTTATGGCGTGAACGCGACCAACCAAAAAATCGAGCAAAAGCGCGTCCATTACAATTTATATCCAGCGTACGGCCGAGACTATAACTTTCACAATGGCTATGTCCAGCTTTTTGCCGAGGTCGGGGTTTTTGGCTTTTTGCTCTTGGTTTTGATGCTTTTGTACAATCTTAAAAACGCGGTTCGCACCAAAGATTTTGTTCACATTTCTTTTGCAGTTGTAATGATAAGTTTATTTTTGACCGAATCGTTTCTGTCACGGCAGCGCGGCATTGTTTTTTTTACGGTTTTTTACTGTTTGTTCAATGCTTCCGCGGTTCGCCCATCAAAAAAATAGCTTGTTTATGAAAAGAGTTTTGATCACCGGTGCGGCTGGATTTTTGGGCTCGCACCTTTGCGACCGTTTTCTTGCCGAAGGTTTTGCCGTTATCGGAATGGACAACCTGATCACGGGCGACCTGAAGAACATTGAGCACCTCGATGCCAACGAAAACTTCAGTTTTATCAATCATGACATATGCAAGTTTGTAGAAATTGACGGCGCACTCGATCACATTCTGCATTTTGCTTCGCCGGCAAGCCCGATAGATTATCTTCGGATTCCGATCCAGACATTGAAAGTTGGATCATTGGGAACGCACAATCTTCTTGGATTGGCAAAAGAAAAAAACGCCAGAATTTTGATCGCGTCAACATCTGAGGTTTATGGCGATCCGCTCGTTCATCCGCAGACCGAGGAATATTATGGCAACGTCAACACCATCGGACCGCGCGGCGTTTATGACGAGGCAAAAAGATTCCAGGAAAGCATCACGATGGCCTATCATACCTTTCATGGTGTCGATATCAGGATCGTCAGAATTTTCAATACCTACGGACCAAGAATGAGGCTCAATGATGGTCGTGTTATCCCAGCATTTATCGGCCAAGCACTTCGTGGCGAAGACCTCACGATCTTTGGCGATGGTAGTCAAACGCGCTCTTTTTGTTATGTTGACGATCAGGTAGAGGGCATTTTCAAATTATTGCACTCCGATTATATCTATCCCGTCAACATTGGCAATCCAGACGAAATCACGATCAAGGATTTTGCCGACGAAATAATAACACTTACAGGAACCAACCAGAAAGTTGTCTATCATCCGTTGCCGATAAACGACCCGCTGCAACGTCAGCCCGATACGACAAAAGCAAAGGAAATTCTCGGTTGGGATCCAAAAGTTCCGCGCGCCGAAGGAATGAAGATTACTTACGATTATTTTAGATCATTGCCGCTAGAAGAATTGCTAAAGGAAGAACACAAAGACTTTACGGGCTACATCAACTAAAATGACGGCAGCACAAACCGGAAGATATTCCAAATATTTACGGCCTATAAGCATCCTGCTGGATCTTTTGGTCATCAATGGTCTGTGCTTTTTGTTTTTTAACAATTTAAACCTAAATTGTTTTTACTATATTGTTTATCAAACATTTGCGTGGCTGGCAGTTTCTTATTTTGTAAGGTTCTATGCAATCTATCGTTTCACGACTCCTGTGGAGATAATTTCAAAAGTGGTAAAACAGGGTATTTTATTTCTTCTCGTTATCATTGCTTATTTTCCCTTTGCAAAACAGGTAATCTTCAGCGGAAAAGCCATCGCAAGTTTTATGGTAGCTGTATTTATTGTTGTCACCATTTTAAAATTCCTACTTTTCTATTACCTGAAAAAATACCGCATCGTCACCGGAAGCAATTTTAGGAATGCGATAATCATCGGTTATACGCCCGAAGCGATCAGGTTAAAGGAATTTTTTGAGAGTCGAACCGATTATGGCTACAAATTTTTGGGCTATTTCTCCGACAAGAAATCCAATGCGAACATCAGCGGAAAAGTCCATGACATAAAGGATTTCGTGATCGATCACAATGTGGACGAAATCTACAGCTCGCTAAATGAACTCTCCAACGAACAATTGCGCGACCTCGTTGAGTTTGCCGATGACAACGACCGGACGATCAAGTTTATTCCAGACAGCAAGGAGATTTTCTCCAAGAACCTCAAAATAGATTACTACGAGGTTTTCCCAGTGCTGTCGCTCCAGAAAACTATGCTGCACGAGCCGATAACCAAAATATTCAAGCGCGCGTTTGACGTGGTATTTTCGCTGTCGGTCATTGTCGGATTGCTTTCATGGTTGGTTCCATTGCTTTCGATTCTTATTAAACTTGAATCGCGCGGTCCTGTTTTCTTCAAGCAAGGCCGACCCGGAATCGATGAAGAAGAGTTTTTCTGCTACAAGTTCCGATCGATGAAAATCAACCAGACCACAGAACTTGAGGCCAGCAAGAACGATCCGAGAGTGACCAAGATCGGTCGCTTTATGCGAAAATCAAGCATTGACGAAATGCCACAGTTCCTAAATGTTCTCGTTGGCGATATGTCGGTTGTTGGTCCGCGTCCGCACCTTTGGTCACAGAACAAGCTTTATGGCAGCAAAATCAAAAAGTATATGGTCCGGCATTATGTAAAACCTGGAATCACTGGCCTGGCGCAGGTGCGCGGGTTTCGTGGCGAGATCGAGACAGATGATGATATGATCAACCGTATCAAGTACGACGTTTTTTACATCGAGAATTGGTCGATAATTCTGGACATAAAAATCATCGTGCAAACGGTTGTGAATATTTTCAAGGGTGAAGATAAAGCGTATTAAAAAACATTCTTTTGCAAAAGAAATGACATTTGTTTTTCCAGATCGAAATTTCGTTTGGCTGTAGCCAAAATCTTGGCTTTCAAATCCCGCAAACCCGATGTTCCATCTTTAGATATTTGCTTTAAAACCAGGTTGAGCGCGGCAAAATCTTCTACGGGCGCGATCCAACCAAGATTGTTTTCCCTCACGATATCTTCACCTTCTCCGCCACCAAAATAAAGAATCGGCATTCCCAAAGCGCCATATTCAAAAATTTTGGAAGGCACAGAACCATAGATTCTAGTCGCCAATGGAACGTATGCAATATCAAATTCCTCAAGTTTTTCGTGAAGAATCTTTCTGTCCACCATTCCGTTAAACACAATGTTTTTTCGAGGGTTTTCCTTGATATAATATTCAATATCAAAGCGTTCTGCGCCATCCCCAAAAATGTGGAACTCGATTTCCAAATTTTCAAGATGCATTTTACGGCAAGATTCAAGCACGCCCTGTGCAACGCCCAAAAGCCCGGCATAGAACATTTTAATCTTGCCACCATTTTTTTTAAATTCAAATGCTTCGCCGTGTTCGGGAAAATTCCGATAAAGAAAGCTATTTTGCTGCGGCGAAATTGTTTTGACATGATGCAAAATCTCGTTCGATTGTCCAAGAATGACCGATGCCTCTTCATAAATGAACCTTTCAAGAAATCTTGCAACATTGTGTGAAAGCGAATCGGGTTTCATAACGCCCAGTTCGATCGCCGCCGTTGGCCAAAGGTCGGACACGTTCAATATGATTTTCTTGCCACGGATTCTAAGCGCCAAAACCGCGATGAACGACAACAACAACGGCGGCGACTGTACAACGACTTTCTTGGGAATATCAGAAAAAAGCAAATAGAAGAAAAGCGTTGTTGAGAACGATGCGATCGAAAGCAACCTTTTTGTGATATTCTTGGAATTGCTCGGAAAAATCCAAAGCCGTTTGACGGAAATGTTTTCACGATTTTCATCAACGTAGAACTTCCCTCGATACTCATCAAAAAGTATTCCTTCGGGATAGTTGCCAAGCGGGCAAACCACCGAAACATCGTAGTTGTGCTGCGACAATTTGAGCGCAAGCTGTTCGATCCTGTTGGCCGCAGCGCCTTTTTCTGGCGGATAATAATTGGATACGATCAGGATTTTTTCCACCGTTATTTCTTTAGCAGCACATCGATAATTCTCTCTGATGCCTTTCCGTCCCAAAATTCGGGAATACCACTTTCTCGTTTGCCGTTTTTCAGGAATTCACCAAAGTGTTTTTCAAGTTTTTCGATGGAAATGCCACAAAGCTTGTTTGTTCCAATAGTTTCCGTTTCAGGTCGCTCGGTGTTTTCGCGCATCGTGAAGCACGGGATTTTAAGCACGGTCGTTTCTTCTGAAATTCCGCCCGAATCGGTGATCACCGCAAAACTGTTTTTTATCAAGAACATAAAATTCAGATAACCTTGCGGCTCGACGAATATAATATTCTTGAAAACAATATTGGAATTGCCCAAAATTGCTTTTGTTCGAGGATGAACGGGAAAGAGCACTTTCTTATTTCCCGCCAATTTATCAATGTCGCGCAGCAATTTTTCCAATGATTTTTCTTCATCAACATTCGATGGTCGATGCAATGTCAATAAAATATAATTTTCCTTGTCGAGTCCAAAAACTTCCCAGAATTCGGGTTTTTTGATGCGGCCTATATTTTTCAAGAGCGTGTCGATCATCACGTTGCCAACAAAATGGACGTTTTTGGAATCGACGCCAAGTTGTAAAAGTTTTTCTGTCGCAGAGGTTGAGGTCGTGAAGAAATAATCGGTGATCGAATCCGTCACGATTCGGTTGATTTCCTCGGGCATCGTCATGTCTCCGCTGCGGATTCCAGCCTCGACATGAACCACTTTCAGGTTGAGTTTTTTTGCCACGATCGCGCACGCCATTGTCGAATTGACGTCGCCAACTAACAAAACCATATCGGTCGGATTTTTTAACAGCTCTTGTTCAAACGCCACCATAATTGCCGCTGTTTGAATTGCTTGTGAGCCGCTTTTTACCTCAAGATTTGCATTTGGCGCGGGAATGTTGAGCTCATCAAAAAAAGTCTGGCTGAGGTTTTCGTCGTAATGCTGCCCTGTGTGGACCAATCGAAACGAAAGATCCGAACCGGTTTTCTGGCGTTCTTGGATCGCGTTTATGATGGGCGCGATTTTTATAAAATTCGGTCGAGCGCCGGCAACAATCGTGATTTTCATAATGTTCTCTGGGTTGTTCAGATCAGCGAAACAAACTGTTTCAACTTTCCGCTTGTGCTACGGTCGAGTTTTTCTTTTCGGATGAATTCAAAATGAAGATTGGGCTCAAGATAGTTTTCAAAAGCCGCTGAAATCGCGATCATTCGTGGATTATCCAATTCGACCAAGCTTACGTACTGGATTTCAAAAGTATCGATTTTGGTTTGTTTCACCACAAATTCCTTCACATTTCCGTCGTCCACGAACACAACATTCGTGATGGAGTAGAACGTCATTCCCAAGATTTTTTTACCGCTTGGCAATGTTGCAAAATCATTCGCGCGTCCCACGAGTTTTTTCAGCAACGGTTTTTTGGCAGTGCTTTTTTCGTCCAAAATTCCCAGATCGCCGACTTCGTATCTAATAAACGGATGCGCGAAATTATAAAGCGCGGTCACCACGATTCGGCCAAGTTCACCATTTGGCAAAGGGTTGTCATCGGCATCAAGAATTTCAATAAATAATGTCTCGCCATTCACCAACCATTCCTCTTCGGGGTTTTGGAAAGCGATAACATCAAGTTCTGAAGCGCCGTATTCATTGACCACGGGAACGCCAATGTATTTTTCGATGATGGTTTTTTCTTCGTCAAAAAGTGTTTCGGAGGTGACGATGCAAACTTTCAGCGTCGGGCAAATATCGGTGAGCAAAAAATTCTGTCGCTGGCAATATTTGGCCAATTGAACAACGCTCGTTGTGTAACCATTTATATAATCGAACTTTTTATTGCGAAAATGCTCCACCGAAATGGCAAGTCCGTCATCCGAAATATCAAAAACGCTGATTCGAAATCTGTTGCTCAAAAAGTCCTTCAGTTTAAGTTTCATTCGTGGAACAAAATGCATTGGTCCGCCATAAAACCGGGCTTGGAACGAATGGTTGAAATCGATGCCGTACCAACCAAATCGTCGGATAATATTTGCCCATACAAGTGCGTGGCAATCTTTGTCCTTGGCAAAAACCATTGGGTTGCCGCTCGATCCAGAAGTTTTGTTGGTATAAACATTCTTGGGATTGTAACCATCGGAAAGCCTTTCGGCCAAAGGTCTTTGATAATCTAACTTCTTCATCACCGGCAAACTTTCCCAGTTTGAAAATGTATTCGCGCCAGAAATCTCACGATAGAATGCGTTGTTTTTTAGATGAAAATCGACAACAGCTTTCTTCTGTTTTTCGACAAATTCAGCATATTCTTTGTCCGGAAACTCCAAGATTGACCGAAGCTTTTTCTTGGCGCCGTCAAGCGGAAATCCTTGCAGTTTCATCGAAATATCGAACAGTTTCACGGCTTTTGAGAATTTTGGTAAAAATAGTCATTGCCATCCAAATCGCCGATTGCTTCCATTATTTGTACCCACCGATTTTCCTTTGGACGCCAAACGCGCTATTTTTGCAATGCTTAAAAAATCACAAAATGAATATATTGCTGTTGGGTTCGGGCGGTCGCGAACATGCATTGGCCTGGAAAATGCTGCAAAGTCCAAAATGTTCCAAACTTTTTGTCGCTCCAGGAAATGCCGGAACAGAATCCATAGCCACAAATGTTGACTTAAAAGTCACCGATTTTGATGCGATAAGGACTTTTGTGGTTGCCCAAAATATTCAAATGGTCGTCGTTGGTCCCGAAGATCCGCTGGTGCTTGGCATCTATGATTATTTTCAGCACCATGCCGAACTCAAGAATGTAGCTGTCATCGGGCCTTCGCAATTGGGAGCAAACCTGGAGGGAAGCAAGGAATTTGCCAAACAATTTTTGGAACGCCATCAAATCCCGACGGCAAAATATCAAAGCTTTACCGCCGAGTCCACGCAAAAAGGTTGCGATTTTATAGACACGCTATCGCCGCCATTTGTATTGAAAGCCGACGGGCTCGCCGCGGGAAAAGGCGTTTTGATCATCAAAAATCGCGAAGAAGCGAAAGAAGAACTGCGGAACATGCTGCTTCACGCAAAGTTTGGGGCGGCAAGCGCAAAGGTTGTCGTTGAGGAATTTCTGGACGGCGTCGAGCTGAGTTGTTTTGTGATCACCGATGGAAAAAATTACAAGATTCTGCCCACGGCAAAGGATTACAAAAGAATTGGAGAAGGCGACACTGGACTGAACACCGGCGGAATGGGTGCGATTTCTCCAGTGCCTTTCGCTACATCAGAATTGATGGAAAAAATCGAGAAACACGTTGTGGTCCCAACAATTTCGGGACTTGCTAATGAAGGAATCGTTTATAAAGGCTTTGTTTTCATTGGATTGATCATTGTCAACAACGAACCTTTTGTAATAGAATACAATGTGAGAATGGGCGATCCGGAAACCGAAGTTGTGATGCCAAGAATCGAATCGGATGTTGTCGAAATGTTTTTGGCTACGGCCAACGGAGCTTTGGACATTTACGATCTGAAAATTTCCCCAAAATCAGCGGCAACAGTAATGGTGGTTTCTGGCGGTTATCCCGAAGCGTATGAAAGAGGCAAGGAAATTTCGGGACTTGAAAGCATTCAGGATTCCACTGTTTTTCACGCTGCGACAATTCGCGAAAGCGGGAAAATCCTTACAAATGGCGGTCGTGTGATCGCCGTGACATCGATGGGGGAAGATTATCGAGAGGCCATAATAAAATCCTATCAAAACATCGCAAAGCTGCATTTTGACAGGATTTATTTTAGAAAAGATATCGGTTTCGATCTATTTTAGGAACGAATGCGCAGTTGTATCCTGATATTCTTCGTTGTTCTCTTTGTGAAGCTTCATTTGTTTTATCCAATAGATCATCGCCGCGAATCCTATTGCGAACAATATCCAGTTGACTATGTTGGCGGCAAACCACGAGGTGAGCTCCAGCTTTCGCAGCGCGTGATAGGGAACAAAAATGATGTGCTCGAACAACCATTGTATGCCTTCAAAAAATGCTCTCATCTTTTTACAAGTATTATATTTACCTGCAAAAGTATAAAATATCCCGATGCTCGCAAGCCTTTTTAAAAAATCGACGCCGATAAACAGTATTATGGTTCTGGCGGCCATTACAGCTTTCTGCGTCCTTTATAATTTGGTGCGCCCGCCCGAATCAACAATCGTCATTCTCGAAAGGTTGGCCGTTATCGGAGTGCTTTGGGCGTCATTGTTTGTTTCCAACTTTATAGCTAAACGAAATGGGCTGAGCAAAGACAGTGGTTTCACGGTGCTTTTCTTTGTGCTTTTTATTATCTTCTTCCCCAAATTATTTTCGGACCCGCGCTTGGTCATCGCCAATTTTTTCGTTCTGCTTTCGCTTCGAAGGCTTATTTCACTGCAATCCTTAAAAGCCCCGAAAGAGAAGATTTTTGACGCTTCACTATGGATTTTTGCCGCAGCGCTGTTTCATTTTTGGAGTATTCTCTTTATAATTCTGGTTTTTATTTCGATACTTTTCCATGTTTCGCGCGATTTTCGCCACTGGCTTCTTCCTTTTATTGCGTTCATCGCGGTAACAATCCTATTTTTTCTGGGAGCACTTGTTTTCGACCCAACTTGGATTTCCAAGGTTCAGAACAGCGCAATAATCCGTTCGGGAATAGATTTTGTTGACAATAAACAGGAGAACATTGCAGTTGCCATTTACATAACCATCGCCGTGGTTTTTATGCTGGCGTTGATTATAAGTTTGAACAAGAGGCCGTTGATCCTTCAAAGTTCGTTTCAGAAAATCATCGCGGCGTTCGGAATCTCGCTGCTCATATTCGCGATATCGCCAATGAAGAGCAGCAATCTATTGGTGTTTACTTTCGCACCATTGGCGATCATGGTCACCGCTTTTGTGGAATTCACGAAAGTGAAATGGCAGCGAGAGGGCGTTGTGTTTTCGATAATGGCGCTTTCGGTTTTCTGTTTTTTCAGCCAGTTATAGCTTGTTTCCGTAGGCAAGGTCGCCCGCGTCGCCAAGTCCGGGCACGATGTAATTTTTCTCGTTGAGCTTTTTATCGAGCGTCGCGACCCAAAGATGGCAGTTGTCGGGCAAATGCTTTTTGAGATAATCCACGCCTTCAGGAGCTGCGATCACAACCGCGATATGAACAGCTTCGGGCTTTCCTTTTTTCATCAATTGGTCATGAACCGCCACCATCGACTGGCCTGTCGCCAGCATCGGATCGATAAGCAAAAGAGTCTTTCCTCCAATTTCTGGAACGGCCTGGTATTCAACCTTTATCACAAAATCCTCCGAGCCTTTTTCGTGGTGTCGATAAGCGGAGACAAAACCGTTTTCGGCAGCATCAAAATAATTGAGGAAGCCCAAATGAAGCGGCAGACCAGCCCGAAGTATCGAGCAAAGCACCAATTTTTCATCTATTTCGGTCGTGGATTTTAAACCCAAAGGTGTAGTGATCTCAACATCGCGGTAACGCAGTTTTTTGCTCATTTCGTAAGACATGACCTCGCCGATACGTTCGATATTTCGGCGGAAACGCATGCTGTCGCGCTGAACATCGACGTTGCGGATCTGGCCGAGAAAATGGTTGAGAATACTATTTGATTCCGAAAGATAATGTACTTGCATTGGGCTTGAACTTTAGGTTATAAAAGTATAAAAAGTATCTTTGTTACTTAAACCTCATGATATGTTCTCAAAGTTGGCATTTGGCGTTTTTGACCGCAGCATCAATGATTATCACGTTCACGACGACGTAGGGACGCAAATAAACAATCCTTTCCCAAAGGACAAGATCGAGCATCTGCTTTATGCAAAAAACTGGATCGACACCGTTCAATGGCATTATGAGGACATTGTTCGCGACCCAAATATCGACCCGGTCGAAGCTTTGAAACTCAAGCGAATGATTGATGCCTCCAATCAGGAACGCACCGATATGGTGGAATATATCGACAGTTATTTTCTTGAGAAATACAATAACGTCAACGCGAAAAATTCGGCGACGCTCAACAGTGAAAGTCCAGCTTGGGCAATCGATAGGCTTTCGATCTTGGCACTGAAAATCTTTCATATGTCGGAAGAAGCGAACAGAAAAGAAGCTTCAGCAGAACATCGCGGCAAATGCCAGACAAAATTGAACACGCTCTTGGAACAGCGCACCGATCTTTCGACCGCCATAGACGACCTTTTAAAAGATATAGAGAATGGCGACAAGTATATGAAGGTCTACAAGCAGATGAAGATGTACAACGACGAAGAACTGAACCCGATTCTTTATCAGGGCAAAAAATAGGGTTTCCCAAAAATATTTAAATCTCGAAAATTGCCACTCCCGAAACATATTGCGGTGATCCGACTTTCGGCAATGGGCGATGTGGCGATGACCGTGCCCGCTTTGTTGGCCTTGCGGCAAAACTTCCCCGCCCTTAAAATTACCGTCGTATCGCGAAAAATGTTCGCACCGCTTTTTCAGCAAATCCCAAACGTTGGCTTTTATGGCTTTGATGTAAAAGCCAGAAACAAGGGAATCGTCGGGATTTATCGATGTTTCAGGGATTTGCAGAAGCTTAAAATCGATGCCGTTGCAGACCTTCACAATGTACTGCGTTCCAAAATGATACGTCGGATGTTTGCCCTTTCGGAAAAAAAAATCGCGTTCATCGACAAAGGGCGCGACGAAAAAAAAGCATTGACAAGAACCAAGAAAAAAGTTTTTAAGCAATTGAAACATTCGGTCGAGCGTTACCGCGAAGTTTTTGCAGCGCTTGGTTTTGAAATTAAAATTTCATCAGAAAATCTTTTGCCAAAGTTGACACTTTCAGATAATGTGAAGGTTTTTGCTGGCGATCACGATTGCAAATGGATAGGCATCGCGCCATTTGCACAACATTCGCCCAAAACATATCCGGTTGATATGATGCAGAAAGTTGTGGGACAATTGTCGGATTCAAATGTGAAAATATTTCTTTTCGGCTCAAAAGACGATTTGCAGCAACTTGAAAATTTGGCCCTTTGCCCGAACATAAAAGTTGTGGCCGGAAAATTTTCATTTGCCGAAGAACTGCAGTTGATCAGCAATCTTGATGTGATGTTATCAATGGATTCGGGCAATGCGCACCTTTCTGCAATCTATAATGTGCCGACGATAACGCTTTGGGGCGCAACGCATCCTTTTGCTGGATTTGCGCCGTGGCTTCAACCAAACGAAAATATGCTTTTGTCAGACCGCGAGAAATTTCTGGCAATCCCGACTTCTATTTATGGAAATAAAATTGTTGAGGGTTATGAAAATGCGATGCGAAGTATTTCTGTCGAAGTTGTGGTTGGGAAGGTTTTGGAGGTGTTGAAATAAATTAAGGTCTTAAATTGATGAAAATTGAAATCTTGTACATATATTTGTACATAAAATTATTCCAAATGGTCACTGCAAATATTTCCGACTTCAGAAAAGACATTAAATATTACTTCGACAAGGTCGTATCGAACTTCGAGACCTTGGTAATTAATAGGGGAAAAGATTCCGGCATCGTAATCATATCACTTGATGAGTACAATTCATTGATGGCCACAAATTATGAGCTGTCAAACAGTGCAAATGAAAAGAGGCTTGACGCTGCGATTGAAAATTTTAAGAAAGGAAATTCTTTTGCGAAGGAATTAATCGAGGAGTAGTATGAAGTACATCTTCGTCGATCAATCTTTGGACGATTATCTATACTGGCAGAAAATTGACAAAAAAAAGGTCAAAAAAATCAATGAATTGCTTAAAGATATTTCGCGAACACCTTTTGAGGGATTGGGCAAACCAGAGCCTTTGAAGCACAAATATGCAGGATTTTGGTCGAGAAGAATAGATGATGAACACCGTTTAATCTACAAATATTCCGATGATGCAATTTCAATTTTGAAATGTCGTCATCACTATGAACAATAATCATTGTATAGCTGTTCTTTGAATGACAAAAATTTAATTTACAAAATGCATATCCAAAAAATTAGATTTGCCAAAACCGTCGATGATATATTGGAAAATACGGAAACATCGGCACTCCAAAAAGGAACTAATTTGAAAAGAGATTTAAACGCTTTGCAGCTCGAGAAATTCGCAAGGAACCAAAAAACTTCCGCTTCCGTTAAACCTTAAACATCATCATAATCAACAGTAATCTCCGCGCTGGTTGGGTGCGCTTGGCAGGTCAAGACCAAGCCTTCCGCGATTTCTGAATCTGTCAATATCGAGTTTTTCGTCATCTCGGCGGTTCCGGTCTTTATTCGCGCCAAGCAACTGCTGCAGATGCCGCCCTGGCAAGAATATGGCGCGTCAAGTCCTTGTTTGAGCGCAGCTTCAAGCACTGTTTGCATCCGCGACATCTCAAAAGTTGTCGATTCATCATCGACAGTAACCGTTAATTGCGAATGGCTTTCGGGCGCGATCTCGATTTTCTTCTCTGTTGCCGAGGATGTAAAAAGCTCGAACTTGATGTCCTTTTCGCGAACATTGTGCTCTTTCAAGACCTTTTCGACGAGCAAGATCATTTCCTCGGGTCCGCACAGATAAAATTTGGAAAACTCTTTTTCCTTGTGCTTGTTGTTCAAAACGTAATTGACGGCAGATTTGTCGATACGTCCAAATAGCGCGCCCTCCGCGTGGATTTTGCTGAAAACATAGTGCACAAAAAGCCGGCCAACATATTTGTTCTGAAGCTCTTGAAGGCAATCATAAAAAATGGTTTGCTCCGGGGTTTTGTTGCCATAGACCAAAACAAATGAACTTTTTGGCTCGCCAGCAAGCACGCTATGCAAAATCGCCATGATCGGCGTGATGCCGGAACCTGCGGCAAACGCGGCATAGCTTTTCTGCTTGGCCGGATCGGGAACAAACGTGAAGTTGCCTTCAGGCGTTCCTACCTCTATTGTATCGCCAGCCCTGAGCCCCGCATTTGCAAAGGTTGAAAAAACACCTTGGTTCAAAGACTTGATCGCGATCCGAAGTTCGCCATTGTCCGGAGCGGAGCAGATGGAATATGCACGTCGAATTTCCTCGCCGTCCAAAGTGAGTTTCAAAGTGACATATTGGCCAGCCGTGAACTTGTAAAAATCGCGGAAAGCATCGGGAACATTGAACAAAACCGAAATGGCTTCATCTGTTTCACGCTTTACTTCCTTTATTTTGAGCTTGTAAAAAGACGACATCAAGAAATTTTTTGCAAAGGTAGTAAACTAGGAAGTTCAACTGAAATTTTTGTGTTCGCCGCGACAATCTGCACTGGTTTCAATTTTATATCTTTATCGCACTATAAAACAAAATACGAATGTTCGGCAAATTTCTCTGGCTTGAATGGAAAGCCTTTATCCGTTCGGCCGCCTTTGGTGCCAACCTCGCGATCAAAATCCTCATTGGTTTTTTCGCGCTGTACTTTGCAACAATGTTTACCATCCTAGGCGTAGGGCTTTTTTATATACTTGAGGAAAGCGGAATGCCGCCGCTGGAAACCGTAAACACGTTTTTGATCTACTGCTTCGCCGCCGATTTAATTCTGCGTTATTTTTTCCAAAAACTTCCCGTCGTCAATGTCCGACCTTTGTTGGTCCTGCCGATAAAAATCAGGACGATCGTCAATTTTGCAATGGGCAAAAGTATTCTGTCGGCCTTCAATATTTTGCACTTGTTTTTCTTGATTCCATTTTCGATTGTTTTAGCAATCAATGATTTTGATATTATTCACGTTCTGTTATGGTTTGTTTCGTTTATCTCTTTGATCTACATCAACAATTTCATCCATATTCTGATCAACAACAAGAACAGCATTTTCTACACTTTTGGAGCTATTGTTCTGGCGCTGATCGCGCTTCAATATTATGGATATTTCAACATCACGGATTATACTTTTCCGTTCTACCAAAATCTTTACGACACGTACTATCTGTTCTTGCTTCCGTTGGCCGCCATGATTTTTCTCTATGTAATTTGTGTGAAATTCTTTTCGGCAAATCTTCGGCTCGATAGTGGGATCATCTCGAAAGTGTCATCGGCCAAGACCGAGAACTTCACTTGGCTCGACAAATTTGGCGCCGTTGGCACTTTCGTGAAAAACGATATCAGGTTGCTCAAGCGCAACAAAAGATCAAGGTCAACGGTGATGATGAGCGTGCTTTTTATTTTTTATGGGCTGCTTATTTTCAACAAGAACAATCAGTCATTCAACGATCCGATGATACATCTTTTTGCGGGAATTTTTGTTTCTGGCGGATTTCTGTTCACGTTTGGGCAATTCGTACCCAGTTGGGACAGTGCATATTACCCGCTGATGATGAGCCAGAATATTCCATACAGAGAGTATCTCGCCTCAAAATGGTGGCTGATGGTGATCGCAACGGTCATTTCCACGATTTTAGCATCTTTCTATCTTTATTTTGGCACCGATATTTATCTTTTGATCATCGTTGGCGCGATCTATAACATTGGTATCAACTCTCACGTCGTGCTTCTCGGCGGCGCTTTTGTAAAAACACCTATCGATCTTATGCAGGGCAAAGCGGTTTTTGGCGACAAGCAAGCTTTCAATATCAAGACGATGCTGCTAGCAGTGCCGAAATTATTGTTGCCATTATTGATTTACGGCATCGGATATTATATTTTCAGTCCAACTGTCGGACTAATCATTGTAGCTGCATCGGGCGTTTTGGGCTTTGCTTTCAGAAATGCAATGTTCCGATTGATCGAGAAAATCTACAAAACCGAGAAATACAAAACCATTGCCGCTTACGCGAAAACGAATTAACGATGATACAGGCAGAAAATCTTTCAAAAAGCTACAATGGCACAAAAGTGCTCAATATCGAAAACCTCAGGATTCCGAAAGGCCAGAGTTTTGGACTGGTCGGCAACAATGGCGCGGGCAAGACAACGTTCTTCAGTTTGATTCTCGATCTTATCGAACCGTCCACGGGAAAGATTACCTCCAACAATATCCAGGTGAACAAAAGCGAGGAATGGAAACCATTTACGTCGGCTTTTCTTGACGAAAGTTTCCTCATCGGCTATCTCACGGCAGAAGAATATTTCTACTTTATCGGCGATATCCGAGGTGTAAAAAAACCAGATGTCGATGTGCTTCTGAAGGACCACAAGGAATTTTTCAACGATGAAATCCTCAATAGCAAAAAATATTTGCGCGACCTTTCAAAAGGAAATATGAAGAAAGTTGGTATAATCGCAGCGATGATCGGAAATCCTGAAGTGATTGTTCTCGATGAACCGTTTGCCAATTTAGACCCCACAACGGTCAATCGATTAAAGAAAATATTGAAACGTTTGGCACAGGACAAAAACACGACGCTCTTGGTTTCGAGCCACGATCTTGTTCACACCGTTGATGTTTGCGAAAGGATCGTGGCGTTGAACAAGGGCGAAGTTGTCAAGGACATTCAAACGTCGCCAGAAACTTTGAAAGAGCTCGAGGCGTTCTTTGCGATTTGACACAAAAATTCTTCTGTTGGATTGCTGATTTCTAACCCTATGAAATTTGTATAAAAATGAAAACACAAGCATTTTTTTTTGATAATCGCCATATCGTTCTGTTTTGGATTCGCGGTAAATTCAGCAATAAACAACAATAATATAATACAACCAAAAATGAAAAAAGCAACAGGCATTGGCGGCGTTTTCTTCAAATGCAAGGACTCCAAAAAAATGAAGGAGTGGTACCAAACCCATCTCGGATTTGACATCAACGAATATGGTGCGAATTTTGAATGGCGAGAACATGCCGATCCGACCAAAAAAGGTTCTACGGCCTGGAACACATTTCCTGACGAGACAAAGTATTTTGAGCCTTCCGGCAAGGATTTCATGATCAACTACCGTGTCGAAAACCTGGGAGCATTGGTCGAGGAACTAAAAAAGAAAACGTGACGATCGTGGACAAGATCGAGACCTACGATTACGGAAAATTCGTTCACATCATGGATATGGAAGGCAACAAGATCCAACTTTGGGAACCGATCGACTGATGTTACGAAAGCGCAAAGTCTTTAAAACGTTTTCATATCCCAAAAAGAAATGTATTTTTACCAGTCTTATAATAAAAGACGCTTTTGAAAGTTAATGGAATAAAACGTTTTGTCTTGAAAACCAACATCATCAAGTATATTCTCTGCGCCTTTTTGGTGGCGGCCATCGTGGCCTGCTCTACCAAAAGGAATTCATTTCTGTCCCGAAACTCCCACGCGCTCAGCAGCAAGTACAACATTTTGTACAATGGCGGACTTGCGCTGGATCAAGGCGTTACTGATTTGAAAGGACAATATTCCGATAATTTTTGGGAATTGATCCCAATCGAAAGAATGCAGATAAGCCCCGAAAAAGCATTGCCGGGAGAGGAAGTCCGCAATCCAAATTTCGAGCGTTCGGAGACAAAAGCAGCAAAGGCAATCCAGAAACATTCGATGAATATTGGCGGCACCGAAAAAAATCCGCAGATAGATGAAGCCTACCTCATGCTCGGAAAATCCCGATATTACGACCAACGATTTGTACCGGCGCTCGAGGCTTTCAACTACATTCTTTACAAATATCCAAAAAGCGACAAGATTTACGAAGCCAAGATCTGGCGCGAAAAAACCAATATGAGACTGGAGAACGATCAGGTCGCGGTGAACAATCTGACCAAGCTTTTGGACGAAATAAAATTCAAGGACCAAATTTTCGCAGATGCGAATGCCGCCCTCGCGCAAGCGTTCTTAAACCTCGAAGAACAGGACAGCGCTGTCGCGAAAATACGGTTGGCACGAGATTTCACCAAATCGAACGAGGAAAAAGCGCGCTATAACTTCATATTGGCGCAGTTGTTCGAAAAAGTTGGCGAAAAAGACAGCGCTTACGCGGCCTATCAAATGGTGATCGACATGAAGCGAAATGCCTCGAGGCGCTATATCATCCAGGCGCACGCCCGGCAGGCGGCACAATTTGACTACAAGAAAGGCGACACCTTGGCGTTCGTGGAAAAATACAAGAACCTGCTCGAAGATCGCGAAAACAGACCGTTCTTGGACGTGATCAACCACCAGCTCGGACTTTTTTATGCGAACCAGAAAAATTATAGAAGGGCAAAGGATTATTATAATGTATCCTTGAAGAAGCGCGGGCAAGATCAGTATTTGACCGCTTCAAACTATCGGAACATTGCCGACATCAACTTTGACGAGGGCCAATATCTGTTGGCGGGAAAATATTATGATTCCACCTTGGTTCAGCTCGATCTGCGTTCGTTCGAGCATAGATTGATCGAGAAAAAGCGCGAGAACTTGGTCGATGTCATCAAGTACGAAGCCATAGCAACAAAGAATGACAGCATTCTGAAAGTGTTGGGAATGTCGCCAGAAAGCCGTATTGCATATTACGAAAAACACATCGAGGATTTAAAGGTCGCCGATGCGGCTCGAATGGCTCTTGCGGTAAAAATGAACGGCGACGATAAAAACGATTTGGCGCAAGCCCAGGGCAGAGTTCCCGGTGGAAAGAATGCTGGTCCAGTGAAAGATGTCGCAATGATGGCAAACGGGAAACCAGTTCCTGGAGCGGCCGGCGCAAGCTCATTCTACTTTTACAATCCATCGACGGTTGCATTTGGAAAAATCGAGTTCAAAAAGAATTGGGGAACGCGAACCTACAAGGAAAACTGGAGATTGGCCTCGGCCAGAAATTATGACAACAGTGGCAAGCTTTTAGAGAACGAGGATTTGGCTGAAGATGCCAAGAATGATGTCGCGTCAGCGTCCGAAGCATATTCGGTGGATTATTATCTTGGAAAATTGCCAACTGCGCAAAAAGAAATCGATTTGATAGGCAAGGAACGTAATTTTGCCTACTACCAATTGGGCGTTATCTACAAAGAAAAGTTCAAGGAATATCCATTGGCGGCAAGCAAGCTCGAAACGCTATTGACTAATGTTCCCGAGGAAAGATTGGTCTTGCCAACGCTTTATAACTTGTACAAAATCTACGAAATCATCGACCCGAGCAAGGCTTTGGCGATGAAGAACGAAATAATCTCGCAATATCCAGATTCGAGATATGCTCAAATTTTGTCCAACCCAAACAATGTTGATATAAGTGCGCTTTCGCCTGAAAAAGCCTACGATGCAGTCTATAAAAAATTTACAAAGGAACAGTTCAAAGAAGTTCTCGCAGACGCCACAACTTCAATAGATAGATATACGGGCGACGAGATAACACCGAAATTTGAGTTGCTCAAGGCAAGTGCGACCGGACGGATCAAAGGACTTGAAGAATATAAAAAATCACTAAATTATGTCGCGCTCAATTATCCCAACAGCAAGGAAGGAAAATTGGCCGAAAGTTTCCTTCGTCGCGATATGCTGTTTTTGGAACACCTTCAATACTACGCCGAAGCCCCAACAAGCTGGAAAATTATTTACAAGGCAAAAGATTCAACGGAGAAAAACACCAAAGACCTTACAGACAAAATCAGAAAATTCATTGCCAACAGATCTTTGAGCAAGCTCACTGTTTCCAACGATCAGTTCACGATGACCGATAATTTTGTGGTGGTCCACAATCTCAAGGATGAAGAGTATGCTAAAGGGATTGCATCTATTTTGAAGGAGTTCAAGGAATATAAAGTAAAGGACCAAGCGTACATTATCGGGAACGACAATTATAAGATCCTCCAGATCAGAAAAGATTTTGACGAATATCTGAACGCAGATAAAAACCCAACAAAACTTACGCCGCTAAACCTTGCGCCAGAAGATGTGCAGCCCGACAGAAGACAGCAGGAAATCGAGGACAGAAAAGCTTTGGATGCGAAAAAACTTGAAAAACAGCAGCAGATCAGGCTGCAACAGCAACAAAACAACGCGCCAGTCAATGAGATGATGCCGCCAGGAAGCGATATTGGGATGCCGCCGAACGACAATCCTAAAGGCAATCCAAGCTTGAGCCCAAACAATAACAACAGTCCGGCGAACAATAATCCACCGCGCGCGCCAAAAGGAAAATAATCGTGTTTATGTTCGACAAAAAATCAAAGCCCTACACCGATCTTCTCGGCAAGACCAACCGAATTGTTGAGGGAACCATAATCCGGGGCAACATACTCTCGCACACTGATTTTCGACTTGACGGAAACCTCGTTGGCAATTTTCAGACTACCGGCAAAATAGTTATCGGCCCGGCGGGAAGCATCAAGGGCGACATCGTTTGCAAGAACGCCGACATCGAGGGGAAGTTTGAAGGGAAAATTCAGGTGGCCGAAATGCTGAATGTCAAATCTAAGGCGAGCATACATGGCGAAGTCATCTGCAGCAAGCTTTCGGTGGAACCCGGCGCTGAATTCAGCGCGAGCTGCGTGATGAAACATCCATCCAAAACACCGCCAGCCGATGAGCAAAAACACCAACAACAGCAAGCGCAGCAACAATAAATGGCTGGCGTTCATCAATATCCCCATTCAAATGGGCGCGATAATCTTCGCTTTTGCCTACGGTGGAAAATGGCTTGATGGACATTATAAAATGGAAAACGGCATCTTCGTGAAAGTGTTAACCATATTAGGAGTGCTGATCGCATTCTACAATCTCAACCGACAGCTCAAATCCATCAACGAACCTCAAGATTGAATTTTTTTAAAGTTTACAGGCCGATTGTTGAAGTTTTCGTACTTGCGATAATCGCCTTCGCCATTCATAAAGTTGCGTTGCTATCAATCTTCGGAAGAGATTTCGAGGCAGGATTTCAATGTTCGTTGCAAATTCTCTACCTTTTTTTTGGAGGCCTTTCACTAATGATTATCGCAATCTTAAATCTCGTTCACAAAAAAAGCATCGACAGCGTAGGTCAAACTTTTATGCTGCTCACTTGCATAAAAACGGGAGCGGCTTTCTGGTTTGGGCAAAATATTATGTCCGCAAAGAGTGAATTGGCACAGACCGAAAGAATCAACTTCTTTATTGTGTTCGCTGTGTTTTTGACAGTGGAAACCATTGTTACGATACGGCTTTTGAACAAAACGCAACGAAGCCCGCAATCCGCTGATTAATGCGCACGAAAAATAACATATCGGCACTTTTGGATATCAATTTTTAATGTACCTTTGCAGCAAATTTCGAGGAGTATAAATTTTAGGTAATGACATTGCAAAAATCCTATAGATCTTTCATAACCATTTTCGCGCTACTGCTTTCATTTGGTGGTTTTTCCAGTGTGATCCAGCATAACGAGCACACCGATCAACCGACTTCTGAAAACCACGAAGCGCATAAAGAAATGAGTGCCGCCGATAAGATCAATGCCTACAAAATGCACCACGTTCTGGATGCGCACCATTTTACGTTGTTCTCCGACGAAGCTGCAAACAAGCATTACGGTTTTCCGCTTCCGATTATTCTTTGGGACAATGGATTGCAAATATTCTCATCATCAAGATTTGACCACGGTGCCGCTGTCGCTGAGTCCAACGGCAACTATTATAAGCTTGGCCACGACGAAAAAATTTACAAAACCGATGCCGCCGGCACATTGCTCGGCGATGAGCACCATCCTACAAACGCAGAACCATTGGATTTATCGATCACCAAAAGTGTATTGGTATTGTTCATCTGTGCGATCGTTATGTTATTGCTCTTTTCAGGATTGGCCAAATCGTTCAAGAAAAATGGCGGGATTTCAACGGGAGCTGGACGATTGTTCGAGCCGCTCGTCCTTTATATAAGAGATGAGATCGCGATACCGAACATTGGCGAAAAGCATTACAGAAAATACATGGGCTATTTGCTCACGGTCTTTTTCTTCGTTTGGTTTCTTAATATGTTCGGCCTCACGCCGCTTGGAATCAACGTTACCGGAAATATTGCGATCACTGGAGGCTTGGCGATCATCACGGCGATCATCACGAATTTTACCGCCAATAAAAATTACTGGAGGCACATCTTTTGGATGCCCGGCGTGCCGTGGCCTATGAAGATTATCCTTGCACCGATTGAACTGCTTGGCGTCATCATCAAACCGTTCTCGTTGATGATCCGACTTTATGCCAATATTTTTGCGGGTCACGTCGTCTTGATGAGCATCATCGCACTGTTGTTCTTTTTCAAGAGCTGGATCGGCGGAAGCCTTTCATTGCTGCTTTCATTGGCGCTTTCGACGATCGAGATTTTGGTAGCGCTGTTGCAGGCATATATTTTCACGATGCTTTCGGCGCTTTATTTTGGTTCGGCTGTTGAAGAGCACCACCACGAAGAGGTTGCGCATTAAATTGTATTTTAATTTTTAACTATATATATTATGACAATTCCTAGAATTATTGGAGCAGGTTTGATTGTTATCGGAGCTGGAATCGGAATCGGAAGAATCGGTGGATCTGCAATGGATGCCATCGCTCGTCAACCAGAAGCTACCGGAAAAATCCAGACCGCGATGCTTATCGCCGCTGCACTTATTGAAGGTATCGGATTTGCTGCACTTTTCGCCGTATCAGAGTAATCCTTAAGAAATCACGAGCTGCAACGGTTGGTTGCAGCAGTGTTTTTTGTTTGATTTATTAGATTGAAACATTACAAAATATATGGATAAGTTAATTAACGATTTTAGTTTTGGTTTGTTCTTCTGGCAGTTGCTGATTTTTATCGCACTGATTTTTTTATTGAGAAAATTTGCCTGGAAACCAATCCTTACCGCTGTCAACGAGCGCGAAGATGGAATTCGCAATGCATTGCTTTCTGCCGAAAACGCAAGAAAGGAAATGCAGAACCTTCAATCTGACAACCAGAGAATTCTTCAGGAAGCCAGAATGGAGCGCGATGCACTTTTGAAAGAAGCGCGCGAGATGAAGGACAAAATGATCGCTGATTCCAAAGCTGAGGCGCAGGAAGTTGGCCAAAAAATGATCGAGCAGGCAAAAAACGCGATCCAGGCAGAAAAGAATTCAGCGATGGCAGATTTGAAATCGCAGGTTTCCGTGCTTTCATTGGAGATTGCCGAAAAACTTTTGAAAGAAGAACTTTCCAACAAAGACGCACAAATGAAACTTGTGGCGAAGATGTTGGGCGATGCCAAAATGAACTAATATGTCGAGAGCAGCAAGCCGCTACGCAAAGGCAATCCTTAGTATCGCGCAGGACAAAGGTGTCAGCACCGAGGTCGAGACCGATATGGAAACCATTACGTCCACATTTTCGGGCAATGCCGAACTGACATCCTTCATCCAAAACCCGACGATTCCGGTCAAGGCCAAAAGCAATGCCATCAACGAGATTTTCAAAGCCACGAACGGCGTTACGCAAGATCTTTTCAGGCTTTTGTTGGAAAACAAAAGATTTGAAATTTTATCAGAAATTGCATCATCGTACAAAATGCTTTTTGATGACATGAACGGTTACGAAACAGCCAAAGTAACCACGGCAGTCGCGATGGACAAGGAAATGGAAACGATGGTTCGCAATAAAGTTCTGACTTTTTCGAACAAAAAAGTGGTCATCGAGAATGTCGTAGACCCAGAAATAATCGGAGGTTTTATACTCAGAATGGGCGACCAGCAATACAATGCTTCAATCGCAAATAGATTGAAGACGCTGAAACGCGAAATGCTCAATTGATTATGAAAAATTTTCTAACACTTGCTGTTTTGCTTATTGTTTCGATTTCTTTGGGACAAGATATAAATTTCAAAAAAGGAGAAGTTCTTATTGATGATAAACCTTGCTTGAAATATGATTCAGACGGGAATAACATCTCCTATTCTTCGCTCGACGGAACGGATTTATTTGTTCTGAAATTCATCCGGGTGAATGGCCAGCTCTATAACAAGATCATTTTTATGGAAAGTCAGCGAGAGCTTACCACCCAAAGTTATATTTTCACAAAGAAGATACTGATAGATAAACTTCTGAAGGTCGGCGCGCTTGAAAATTGTGCGTTGAATGAGGAGAAGGTTTTAACTTTTATCGCGAAATTCGACGAAAAGGTTGAGCAGAGAAACAATCAGAACACCAATACAACAATTATCATAAAGGACGAGCCAAGACCACGAAATGGCATCAATATAAATTTAGGAAGATAACAACCAAATATTATGGCGGAAATCAACGCAGCTGAAATTTCAGCGATATTAAAAAAGCAAGTAGAAGGCTTTGATTCGGGCGCAACGCTCGAAGAAGTCGGCAGTGTCCTTCAAGTAGGAGACGGAATCGCGCGCGTTTTTGGACTTTCAAATGTTCAGTACGGCGAACTTGTGGAATTTGACAACGGAATGGAAGGCATCGTCCTCAACCTTGAAGAAGACAACGTAGGTGTTGTACTTCTTGGGCCATCGACCGGAATCAAAGAAGGTTCAACAGCGAAAAGAACACAACGCATCGCATCATTGAAAGTGGGCGAGGAAATCATCGGACGTGTTGTCAACACGCTGGGATTCACTATCGATGGCAAAGGCCCGATCGGTGGGACGCTTTACGAAATGCCGCTAGAAAGAAAAGCCCCGGGAGTTATTTTCCGTCAGCCCGTAACAGAGCCGTTGCAAACAGGTATTAAAGCTGTTGATGCAATGATTCCTGTAGGTCGTGGCCAGCGTGAGCTTGTGATCGGTGACCGCCAAACTGGTAAATCTACCGTTTGTATCGATACGATCTTGAACCAAAAAGAATTTTACGATGCGGGCAAGCCCGTGTTCTGTATATATGTTGCGATCGGGCAGAAAGCTTCGACCGTTGCATTGATCGCCAAAACATTGGAAGAAAAAGGCGCGATGGCTTACACCGTTATCGTTGCGGCAAACGCTTCCGATCCAGCACCGATGCAGGTTTACGCTCCATTTGCTGGCGCAGCGATCGGCGAATATTTCCGCGATACAGGTCGTCCGGCTTTGATTGTTTATGATGATCTTTCCAAACAAGCGGTTGCTTATCGCGAAGTTTCTTTGCTTTTGAGAAGACCACCGGGCCGTGAGGCTTATCCAGGTGACGTTTTTTACCTTCACTCAAGATTGTTGGAACGTGCGGCGAAAGTCATCAACAATGACGAAATCGCAAGAACAATGAACGATCTTCCAGATTCTCTTCGCGATATCGTGAAAGGTGGCGGATCGTTGACGGCTTTGCCAATTATTGAAACCCAAGCGGGCGACGTTTCTGCATACATTCCAACAAACGTTATTTCGATCACCGACGGACAGATTTTCCTTGATGGCGATTTGTTCAACTCTGGCGTGCGTCCCGCGATCAACGTAGGTATTTCGGTATCTCGTGTTGGTGGAAACGCCCAGATCAAGTCGATGAAAAAGGTTGCTGGAACATTGAAGCTTGACCAAGCACAGTTTCGTGAACTCGAGGCTTTCGCCAAATTTGGTTCCGACCTTGATGCCGTTACTTTGAACGTTATCGAAAAAGGACGACGAAATGTCGAGATATTGAAGCAAGGTTTGAACGATCCTTACACTGTTGAAGATCAGGTTGCAATTATTTATGCAGGTTCAAAAAACTTGTTGAGGAATGTTCCCGTGAACAAGATAAAGGAATTTGAAAGGGATTATCTTGAGTTCTTGAACACGCAGCACCGCGATGTCCTTGACCAATTGAAAGCAGGAAAACTGACCGACGAAATAACCGACGTGCTCGAAAGAACAGCGAAGGAAGTTTCGGCGAAATACAATTAAATAATTTGAAAATTCGGAGATGACGGATTTCATCTTCAAATTTCCAATCCCGATAGCTATCGGTACAATTTCCAACTTGAAAAATGGCAAACTTAAAGGAAATACGAAATAGGATCACGTCGGTATCTTCAACGATGCAAATCACATCGGCGATGAAAATGGTTTCTGCCGCCAAGCTCAAAAAAGCGCAGGATGCGATTACCGCAATGCGACCATATGCCGAAAAACTGACCGAGCTTTTGCAAAATCTTTCGGCCACGCTAGACAGCGATATTGGCGGACAATATAGTGTTCAGCGCGAGGTCAAGAATGTTTTGGTTGTTGCGATCACATCAAACCGTGGACTCAGCGGCGCTTTCAATTCCAATATTATAAAGGAATCCCGAAGGCTTGCGCAAAATGAGTACAAGGGCAAGAATGTTGACATTTTCACCATTGGAAAAAAAGGAAATGATGTTTTGCGAAAAACCCACAACATCATTGAGAACAACAACACGATTTTTGACAACATTTCTTTTGATTCGATTGCGGTCGTTGCCGATGAATTGATCAAGATGTTCGAGGACGGAAAGTATGACAAGATTGTCTTGGTGTACAACCAGTTCAAGAATGCTGCTACTCAAATTTTGCAGACAGAGCAGTTTTTGCCATTGGCATCACTGAAAAATGTTGATTCGAGCAAGGTTGTAGATTATATTTTTGAACCATCCAAAGAGGAAATCGTGATGGCATTGATCCCGAAAATGCTGAAGACGCAATTGTTCAAGTCAATCCGCGATTCATTTGCATCAGAACACGGCGCTCGTATGACGGCAATGCACAAGGCAACCGACAACGCGACCGAACTTCGCGACCAGTTGAAATTGACCTACAACAAAGCACGTCAAGCGGCGATTACCAATGAAATCCTCGAGATCGTTGGCGGTGCAGAAGCGTTGAAAGGATAAACTTAGAAAGTCAAAATATTAAAAAGCCGGCATTTGTCGGCTTTTTTTATGCCATGAACCGTTGTGTTTACTGAAATGTGGCATAATTGGTTACTTTTGTTCAAACGCTTCGATTTGTCGCCCTACAAAAAACTCTTCAAACAAACGGCCATCTATGGGTTGGCAACGGTCTTGCCACGGATGCTGAGCTTTTTTCTCGTGCCATTGTACACCAAAATGCTCCCGAACGAAGCGGAATACGGCAGGATCACGGTCATTTTTGCCTATATGATTTTCTTCAACGTGATTCTGGCGTACGGAATGGAAACGGCTTTTTTCAGGTTTTACAACAAAGAAAAAGACAAGGAAAACGTGATCGAAACGGCAACGATTTCGATTTTCTGGACGTCGGTTTTGTTCCTGGTTTTGGCTTTGGTTTTCAAAACCACGATTGCTGATTTTGTCGGCATCGAACCGCTTTATATTACCTACGCGATTTGGATTTTGGCGCTCGATGCGTTGGTGATCGTGCCTTTTGCAAAACTTCGCGCATTGCAAAAACCAATGAAATACGCGCTGATAAAAATCGGAAACGTCGCGATCAATTTGGTTCTGAACGTCTTTTTCCTGATTTATCTTCCCCGAATTGCAGCCGGAAATGCCGAAGGATTTTGGAACTCGATTTATTATCCAAATTTCCAGATCGGTTATATTTTTATATCGAACATCTTTGCGAGCGGCTTCACGTTTCTTGCGCTTTCGCGAAATTATCTCAAGGTTTCCTGGAAATTTGATTTCGCTCTTTGGAGAAAAATGCTCAGCTACGGATTGCCGATTCTCGTGGCCGGGATCGCATTTGCCATCAATGATCAATTCGACAAAATCCTGTTGGGAAAATTGCTTCCGGCAGATATTGCCGATTCCGAGGTTGGTGTTTATTCTGCATGTTACAAGCTTGGATTGTTTATGGTTTTGTTCCGAACGGCATATTCCTTGGGCATCGAACCTTTCTTTTTTAGCCACGCTTCCGCGGAAAATGCCAAACAAACGTATGCCACAATCACCAAATATTTCGTGATCACAGGTTCGTTGATGATGCTCGGCGTCATTGTTTTTGCCGATATTCTCAAATATATCCTATTGCGAAATCCCGATTATTGGCAAGCGATGAAAGTCGTTCCATTGATTATTTTGGCCAACTTTTTCCTTGGCGTTTATACCAATCTTTCGGTTTGGTACAAGCTCATCGATAAAACCCACATCGGCGCGTGGATCTCGATTCTTGGTGCGGTCGTTACGCTTGGGCTCAACTTTCTGCTGATTCCGTCTATGAGTTATTACGGTTCGGCGATCGCAACAATAGCGGCTTACGGCACGATGATGGTGGTCTCGTATTATCTTGGTAATAGATATTATCCGATACCTTACGATATGAAAATGATACTTTCATATCTTGGGCTTTCGATTGTTTTCTGCGCAATTTCATTTTACTACTTCCGTGAAAATTACTATGTTGGCGGAAGTTTGCTGGTCGTTTTTTGCGCCTTTATCTATGCAAATGAAAAAACGCTCATCAAGAGAATGATTGGACAAAAATCTGAAAATTAAATAATTGCGCTTTCGCGAAAGCAAAACATCAATGAAAATAAACATCATCAATAAATCAAGTCACGCCTTGCCAAAATACGAATCCGACGCTTCGGCGGGAATGGATTTGCGGGCAAACAATTCAGAGCCAATCGTTATGAAACCGTTGCAAAGAGCCATTGTCCCGACCGGACTTTTTATCGAATTGCCGATTGGCTACGAAGCGCAAGTGAGACCAAGAAGCGGCCTTGCGGCAAAAAACGGCATCACGGTTCTCAATTCTCCAGGTACGATTGATGCTGATTATCGGGGCGAAATTGGTGTGATTTTAGTAAATTTGTCCGACGAAAATTTTACAATCAACAGTGGCGAGCGCATCGCACAGATGGTAATTTCGAAACACGAACGCGCAGAATTTTTTGAGGTTTCAGAACTTTCATCAACAGCTCGTGGCGCAGGTGGATTTGGCAGCACCGGAAAATAAATCTGCAAACTTTTATTAATTATAAAAACGCTTTAAATGAAGATAATAGTTCCTATGGCCGGTCGCGGTTCAAGATTGAGGCCACATACATTGACCGTTCCAAAACCTTTGATTCCAATTGCCGGAAAACCAATCGTTCACCGTTTGGTCGAAGATATCGCGGCGGTTATCAATCAGCCAATAGAAGAAATCGCGTTCATCGTGCACCGTGATTTTGGAAAACCTGTCGAAAAAGAACTCCTGGCCATAGCAGAAAAATTGGGCAGCAAGGGGAAGATTTATTATCAAGACCAACCTCTGGGCACGGCGCACGCGATTATGTCGGCAAAGGATTCAATGTCGGGACCGATTGTTGTGGCTTACGCCGATACGCTTTTTCGTGCGGAATTCAAGCTCGATACAGAAGCTGACAGTGTGATCTGGGTAAAACAAGTTGAAGATCCGAGTGCGTTTGGCGTGGTTCAATTGAACGACAAAAACCAGATTGTGGACTTTTTGGAAAAGCCAAAAGATTTCGTTTCAGACCTTGCCATCATTGGGATTTATTATTTCAAATCTGGCGAAGCATTGCGAAGCGAACTTCAATATTTGCTGGACAACGACGTTATGAAAGGCGGCGAATACCAATTGACCGATGGTCTGGAAAACATGAAAGTCAAGGGAATGAGATTCGTGCCCGGAAAAGTGGACGAATGGATGGATTGTGGCAATAAAAATGTCACGGTCGAAACCAATTCACGACTGTTGAAATTCCTTCACGATGATGGCGAAAAGCTTATCGATAGTAACGTTGACGCGATAAATTCAAAAATTGTACAACCTTGCTACATTGGTAAAAATGTGATTTTGAAAAATGCAACGGTTGGTCCGAATGTTTCGCTTGGCGATGGTTGCACGGTTGAAGATTCTACGATAATCAACAGTTTGATCCAGAACAATTCAAAAATCACGAACGCCGATCTTGACAATGCGATGATCGGAAGCCACGCGGTTTTCAACGGAAATTTCAAGCACATCAGCATCGGCGATTATTCCGTGCTCGAATAAAAATTCAATTAAAATGTTCAAAAAGTTTGCCCCAATCTTCCTTGTATTTCTGTGCCTAGTGGCGCCGAAACATATTTTGGCGCAGACAGAACCCGACGATATTGCCTTGAACCAAGATGCGTTCGCGGATTCTTTTTATGAATCGCTGAAGCAGAAGGGCATCGAGAATTATGATCGTGCGATCATTGCTTTGCAAAAATGCGAAAAGCTCGAGCCCAACAACGCCACGGTTTTCTTCGAAATGGGAAAGAATTATCTCGCGATGAAAGATTACCCTAACGCCTATACCTATTTTGAAAAAGCCACGCAGATCGACCCAAAGAACAAATGGTTTTGGGTGGGACTTTATGATACAACCTATGAAACTCGAGATTGGAACCGTGCAATCCCGATTGTTCAAAAACTAATTACTTTCAAGAGCGACTATCGCGAAGATCTGGTTTCAATCTATATGAATTCGCAGCAATTTGACAAGGCTTTGGCGCTTATCAACACGCTGAACGATGAAGTTGGCAAAACCGAAATGCGCGACAATTATAAGGCGCAGATTTTGCGAGATTCAAGATTTCAAGGTTCGGAAAAGGACAATCTTTTGGAACAAATCAAGAAAAACCCGAAAGAAGAGGCCAATTATATTGCGTTGATATATCTCTTCAGCGAAAGCAATCAAGAGGAAAAAGCATTGGAAATTGCGAAAAAACTTGAGAAGGAAATCCCAACTTCTGACTGGGCGCAAGTAAGTTTGTTCAAGTTCTACCTCAACACCAATGACGGCGACAAAGCGGTGAACGCGATGAACATTGTGCTGCCGAGCAAAAAAATTGACGACAAGATCAAGCATAAAATACTCAACGAGTTTCTTATCCATATTAAGGACAAACCACAGTACGACCCCGCGCTGGACAAGGCAATCAGCTATTTTGAGAACGACCCGCAAGTGGATGTCGCCAAGGAAATCGCGAATTATTATTCGCGAAAAAGCAATTGGGAAAAGGCCGAGAAATATTATCGAATGGATCTTGCGAGCAATCCTGACGACGTTGAAGCGATGATTTTTCTGTGCCAGACTCTCGTTGAGTCAAAACAATTTGACAAGCTTTTGAAAGAGGCTTCGGACATTTCTGAAAAATTCCCGCTGCAGCCGCAATTTTATTATTATCTCGGACTTGCCTTGAACCAGAACAAAAATTTCAAGAAAGCAAAGGAAGTTCTCGAGACCGGATTGGACTACGTTATTGAGGACAAACCGCTCGAAATCAATTTTTATATTCAGATTGGCGAAGCGTACAGCGGACTTGGTAAACCTGCCAAAAAAGACGAATATTTTCAAAAAGCGGAGAAAATCCTGAACCAACCGAAGAAAAAATGATCAGAAAAATTGTGCTATTCTTTGTTGTGATTTCTGTAGTTTCGTGTAAGACAAAAGCAATCGTCGCCACCGGAACGACGAGCACGAAACTCGCCGCCGCAGCAATTATCGCGAACAACGACAAGAATCCGATGAACTTTTCGACGGCTTACATCAAATCGTCGGTTGATTATAAGGACCCAAAACAAAGCCAAAGCCTTAGCGCAGAAATCAAGATTCAGAAAGACAAAAACATATTGGTGAGCGTAAGATTTTTGGGCATAACGATGGCAAAAGCCTTGATCACGCCCGATAAGGTTCAATATTACGAAAAGATAAATGGCGAATATTTTGAGGGCGACTTTACGACCTTAAGCCGTTGGCTTGGGGTTCCGCTTGACTTTGACAAGGTGCAAAGAATACTTTTGGGCCAACCATTTGAGAAATTGAACGGCGAAGACTACAACGAATCCGTCAACGGCGGTTTCTATCAGCTTCAATCGAAAGGCAATACAGCACTCAGAAAAACGTTTTTGTTTGAAGCGGCCAATTTTCTTTTGAAAAAACAGCAAGTTCAACAGCCGACGAACGAAGCATCTTTTCAAGTGGAATATCCAGTGCATCAAAGTTTTCCACAAGCATTTATGCCACAAGAGCTCAATATTGAAGCGACACAACGGTTACAAACCGTTACGATCAAAGTGTTGTACACAAACATTAACTTCAACGAAAGCATGACCTTTCCTTACAGCGTTCCGTCGGGCTACAAACAAATTGAAATCGAACCATAGATGTCCAAGTATCTTTTTTCACTAATTTTTGCATTGACCGCATTGTTTGCGAGCGCGCAACCAACGCAAGAAAAACTTGAGAAGCGAAAGGCACAACTTCAAGCGGAAATCCGAGAAAAAGAAGAGTTGCTCAAAACCGTTCGTGTCAAGGAAAAATCCGTTGCCGACCAATTGACATTGCAGGGCGAAAAAATAAAGCTGAAAGAAACCTTGATAAGTACGACCGAAAAGCAGAAAAAACTGCTAGATGATGATATCTATATCAATCAATTGAAGATAAACCGCCTTAAAAAAGAGCTCGAGGTTTTGAAGGAAGACTATGCCAAGCTGATCCTAAAATCCTACAAAAGCCGCAGCGAACAAAGTCGCGCAATGTTTCTGTTGTCTTCTGAAAACTTTTTGCAAGCCTACAAGCGAGCGCAGTATATGAAGCAGTACGCAAGTTTCAGAAAATCTCAGGGCGAAGAAATAAAGGGCAAACAGGAAACCTTGGTCGTGGTCAATGACAAGCTCGATGGCCAAAAAACCGAAAAGCAGCAGTTGATAAAGGAAAACGAGGTCGAAAAAAGAACACTCGAGAAAGAGAAGCTTGTTCAGCAGCAAATTGCCAACGCAATCAAAAAAGACAAAAAACAGATTGCCTCCGAGATAAGCAAAAAACAGAACGAATCGAAGAAAATCGACAAGCAGATCGACAGGCTCATTCTTGACGCTATCGCCGCTGCCAACAAAAAAACCCGATCAAACGCCGCCAAGGCAAACCCTAAAAGTTCTGCCGCCACGGATATGACTGTCAATAAAATCGTGCTCACGCCCGAGGGAAAAATCATCGCCGACAATTTTCGCGGGAACAAGGGAAGGTTGATATGGCCTGTTGAGAAGGGTTTTGTCTCGATGGGATTTGGCGATCAGGCGCATCCTGTTTATAAATCCTTGGTTGTGCACAACAGCGGCGTGGAAATTACAACAGAAGACGGCTCGAACGCAAGGGCGGTTTTCGCGGGCGAAGTTTCGAGCGTTGTCGTGCTCTCGCCGGTTAACAAGGCCGTCGTTCTGCAGCACGGCGACTTTTTTACGGTTTACCAAAACTTAAGTACGGTGAACGTGAGAACCGGCGACAAAGTGCAGATGAAAGAATCGTTGGGAAGAATACGCACAAGCGGCGAGGGAAAAACCATTGTAAAGTTTATGATACTTCAGAACACGACCTACAACAATCCAGCGAGTTGGTTGTTGAATATGTGAGGGTATAAAATCTAGCATTTTATGAAAATTCTCGATGAAAACTTTTTTGATTCTTACATAAAACAGTTTCAGATTGATTTCATAATTGCTTTGAATGAGGTTGAAAACTTCAATTGAATCCTAAAAGTTCCGAGTTCTTAAACATCTATTGCTGTGATTTCTTCATCAAGAATCGAAGCCGAACAAACGGAACTTGACAGATATTTTAAGGTACAGGCTCCAAAGGATTGAATATTTAACCGAACTTATCGAGAAACCAAATGATCTTTTTGTCTAAAGGATGTTCAATATCATTTGGTCAAGAACTACTCGTCGAATAACGCCTTCAGCTCCGTCGCTTCCGAAGGCTTCATTTTTCCGGCAAGGACCAAACTCAATTGTTTCCGTCTGAGCGCACCGTCAAAACGCTGTTTTTCCAGTTCGGTCTCGGGAATGATTGCCGGAACTTCCACTGGTCTTCCCATATCATCAACGGCTACAAAAGTGTAAATGGCCTCATTTGCTTTGTGTCGAACGCCCGATTCGCGATCCTCGATCCATACATCGATATAGATTTCCATTGAGCTTTTGAAACTTCGGGAAACCTTTGCCTCAACGGTGACGACACTTCCCAACGCAATCGCGCGGTTGAACGCCACGTGGTTCACCGAAGCGGTTACCGTGATTCTTCTCGAATGCCGCCGCGCGGCAATGCTCGCGGCACGATCCATCCGGGCCAAAAGCTCGCCACCAAACAGATTGTTCAGAGGATTGGTTTCGCTGGGCAACACCAGATCTGTCATTACTGTCAAGGATTCGGACGCAAATTTCGGGTTCATTCTTTTTTTTGCAAAGGTAGCCGTTGGCCATAAAAAAATCCCGAAAACATTCGGGATTTAAGATTTTCTACAAGTTCTTGACCATGATCCATGCTTCTGGATTTCCATCGGCCTTAATTGCCTTCATTGCTGCTAGGGTTTCGGGCAATGTTGAATAGCTTCCAAAAAGCACGGGAAAAAGATGCCAGCGGTTCGGCGGAAGCCTTCTCGCTTTGTATCCCGAGGCAACCAGTTCGTTGTAAACCCGCTGCGCGTTGTTCTCGTTTCTGAAAGCGCCTGCCATTATATGGTACGGAAGCGTTTCTTCCTTTACCGCCAATGTTACGGCCGGAATCGGATTGCTGATTACAAAGGTCGCCTCTTGAATGTGCTGTTGCACCTTTTCTTGCACGGAATTTTTTACTGCAAGCGTTTCGGTGGCAACATAACGGTTGTATTGTTGGTAGCCCAACGTTCCGGCAATGGCAAGAACCACTGCCGCAACGGCCGCATATTTTATAAATGGATTTGATTTTTTCTGTGCTTCGGGCGTAAAGATAATCGGTGCTTTTTCTTCAAGCTGCTCAACAATTTCCTTGTATTCTTCTCTTTTTATCGATGGTGATGTAAAAGAGTTGAGACCGAAGGATTCTTTTAGATAATTAAAATTGTCAGAAGGAGAAAAGAGCAGATTATGCTCAGAATTCATTGAAAGTTCGCCGATATTTTTTAGTGGAAACCTTCCGTTTACATCCAGAATGCTTTTCCATATCTCCACTTCGCTCTCGATCGAGGCAACAGCATCGACATAGTCTGTCTTTTCCGCGCCGGCAATATGGTTGGCCAAAAGACCATCGTTGTTCTTTAGCTGTGCGTTGAACGAAACAATTTTTTTCGGAGGATAAAAAGAATTTGTCGATTCATGCAGCTGGGCAGATTGTATTTCTGTCAGAAAAGCGCCAAAACCAGGAACGGTTACGCACTGATGGCGGTACAAAAGCTGAGAAATATACTGTTCGATCTTCATACGGACAAAGTTATGCAAAGCGTGTCCGCGTCAAAATTTTATCCACAATTTTTATTAACAATCCTGCCGAAAGTGCTACTTTTCCAACGCCAATTCCACGCCATGAAAAAAAACGAACTTTTCTATATTCTAGCACTGATGGAAGTGGAAGGCATTGGCGATATCGTTGCCAAAAAACTCATTTCACAGTGCGGTTCGGCAAAACAGGTTTTTGAGTCGAAGCTTTCGCAGCTTCAGTCGATCGACGGCATTGGCTATGCACGTGTAAAAAATCTTCGCGACAAATCTGTTTTTGAGCGTGCCGAAAAAGAAATGGCCTTTATCGAAAAGAACAATATTCAAACTTTTGTGTTTTCAGATTCAAATTATCCCGCACGACTCAAGCATTGCATCGATGGACCCGTGGTTTTGTTCGGAAACGGAAACATCGACATCGCCAACAAAAAAATAATAAGCATCGTCGGCACGCGGCAGGTAACTTCCTACGGTCAAGATGTTTGCAGAAATCTTCTTGCCGAACTTGCGCCGTTGAATCCGGTCATAGTCAGCGGTTTTGCCTACGGAGTTGACATCGTGGCGCACACGGCGGCTATAGATCTTGGACT
>JBBSUW010000004.1:0-55205 GCA_038234025.1 Flavobacteriales bacterium | reverse complement strand
TCGAACCAGCCCGTGAGAAATCCGGCATAGTTGCCAAAAGCGCGCGTGACATAGTTGTAAGCGCCGCCCGCTCTGGGCAACATTGTGGCGAGTTCGGCAAAAGTGCCGACGCCAAGCAAAACGTACAATCCGCCAGCGAGCCAGCAAGCGAGAATGAGCCAATAATTATTGAGCAGCGCTGCAATTGAACCCGGCGTGCGAAGTATGCCGACGCCGATAGTGCCGCCGACCATGATGGCGATTCCGAAGGAGACGCCTAGGGCTTTTTTCAGGTGGTTTTTGTTCGTGCTAGGTTTCAAGTTTCTGGTTTTAGGTCAAAAGTCGAAAGTCGAAAGTCAAAATTCTTTGGTGGGACGTTCGTTTTCTGAACCATCATGGAAGGTTATTCGCTTGGTTGGGGCGATGTTGACACGAAGATCGAAAATATCGAAACGGTTGTAGTGGCCGAGGATGTCGTGCATCTGTTTGGGTTGGATGCATTTGGCGAGGTCGATGTCAGCGTAAACAATTCCTTCATCGTCTATCAAAGGTTCGGTGACGTTGGCGCCATTTGGCCCGATGATTCCCGAAAAGGCGGAATGTTTTCGGGTCAATATTTCGTCGATGTTGGGCACGTCGTTTCGCATTGCGTCCATAATTTCTTTGGAAATGGTGGAACAACTTACTATTGTAAAAAGTTTTCCTTCAAAGGAATGTGCGGCCGCGCGGATTTTGATTGCTTCGGCCATATCATAATCGGGCGGCGCAACGGGAAGAGAAATGTAATTGGCGATGTGAACCAATTCTCCCTGTGCCAAAAGGCTGAAACGTGCAAGGGTGTTGGTATTTTCGCCGCAAGCCAATGTTCCGATTGGGCCGACTTTAGTTTTATAAACCTTTAAGGAAGAACCGTCACCGCTGGTCCAAGTCAATTTTTCTGCCCAGGTCGGCACCAGTTTTCGGTGTTTGCCGATGATCGTGCCGGTGTCGTCGATGATAAGGTTTGTATTGTAAATCTCGCCATAGCTTTCGCCGCGCTCGTTGATGCCGATCACAACGTGGACCTGTTTCTCTTTGCACTTTTTGCGGATGCGGTCGATTTCGGGACCGTCGGCGGCGACGGAATTTCGGTAGAGTTTTTCGTACCAATCGCTGCCCTGAATGGGCGTCATTATCCAGTTCCAATAAGGATAACCGGCGATAAAAACCTCGGGAAAGGCGATGAGATCTGCTCCGTTCGATGCGGCTTCGTCAATCAATGAGAGGGTTTTATCGATTGTTTTCTCGACGTTGAGAAAAACAGGTGGGGTTTGAATCGCGGCCGCCTTGAATTTTGGAAATTCCATAAAATGGTTTGTTTTAATGCTGTTGCAAATAATCTTCGAGCTTCGATTTAATTTCTTGGGTGAAAGCCGTTGATTCTATCGAATCGTTCTGTTTGTCCAGCGAAACATTTACCAACGTAACCTCGCCCTCGAGGCAAATATCTTTATGTTGATTTTCGAATTTGAAACCACAAACGATCGATGAAGCCCCAAGTTTTATGATCCATAAACTCTTGGTCAGAACGTCGCCAATGCGCGCGGGTTTCTTGAACTGCACTTTCAGATTCACGGTAGGGATTCCCATATTTGTCTGGTGCATTTCGGAAAATGGGCGATTGAGAATCTCTGCAAAAAAGTCCTCTACAAGATCGTTCAGCATTTCGAGAAATCGTGGATAGAAAACGATACCGGCAAAATCGACGTGCTTGAAGCGGACGGTTTCTTCTTTGGCAAATGTTTTGCTCATTTTTGATTTTTTAGTTTAAACCTTTGAATCTTCCCGGTTTCAGTTTTTGGCAAGCTTTCCACGAAATAAATCTGTCGTGGATATTTATAGGGCGCGGCCGTTTGCTTGAACCAATCCTGGATATCCCTGGTCGAATTTTCATTCGCGGAAGTGGGATTTTTAAGTACGATATTCGCGCAAACAATCATTCCGCGTTCTTGATCAGGCAAACCGACCACCGCGCATTCAAGAATATTATCGTGCATCAACAAAACGTTTTCGACCTCGATCGCCGAAATATTATAACCAGATGAAATAATCATATCGTCGCCGCGCGCCACGAACCAGAAAACGCCATTTTTGTCTCGTCGAAAAATATCGCCGGTAATGTTCCAGCCATTCTCGGCATATTCGCGTTGTTTTTCGGTCGAATAAAGATATTTGCATCCGGTAATGCCTTGTACGGCAAGCCTTCCGGCGATGTCATGGTCACATTCGTTGCCTGCTTCGTCAATCACTTTTGCATCATAGCCATAAATAGAAAAGCCGGTCGCGCCGGGAACAATATTTTCGTCATTGCTCGATATAAAAATATGGAGGATTTCTGTTGAACCAATGCCATCAATAATTTTCAATCCCGTTTTCTCAAACCAATCTTGCCAAACCTGCAAAGGCAAGGTTTCCCCGGCCGAAATGCATTTTCGTAATGACGAGACATCATATTTATCAACCAACGTGGTGATGATTCGCCACGCTGTTGGTGCCGTGAAACAAATTGTAATCTTATGGTCTTGAATTGCTTTGAGCAAAATTTCGGGCGTTGGTTTCTCGATCAGAAAAGTTGACGCGCCATAATAAAATGGAAAAAGCACCAGGCCGCCTAGACCAAATGTGAAACCTAGCGGCGGACTTCCCGTGAAAATATCCCACGGTTTTGGCGATAGCGAATATTTGGGGAACGCCTCGCAGATCAACAAAACATCTTGGTGAAAATGCGCCGTCATCTTTGGTTTTCCGGTCGTCCCGGAGGTAAAACCAATCAACGCGATGGATTTGTCTTTGGTAACGACATTGTCAAAATCTTTTGGTTTTGAAGACATCAATTTCTCAAGATTGCCTTTCGGCGAATTTCCAAAAGAACAAACACTTTTGAGAAAAGGCAATTTAATCAAATCAACCTCTGCCATTAGACCTTCGTCGGAAATAACGTGCGAAATCTCGGCACATTCAACCATTACTGAAAGTTCTTTCTCGCGAAGCAAGGGCATTGTGGCCACCACGATCCCGCCCGCTTTTAAAACACCGAACCAAGTTGCGACAAACATTGGATTGTTTGCCGAACGAACAAGAACACGATTGCCTGATTTTAATTTCAGATCATCAACAAGGACATTTGCGATCTGGTTGCTTTTTTCAAAAAGCTGTCGATAGGTCCAAGTTTCATCGAAGGTTCGGATGCAGATTTTGTCGCCGTTGCCATCTTTTATATGTTGGTCCAATAATCTTTCGACACAATTCAGCGAATCGGGGAACACAAAATTCTCGGACGGAAAAACATACTTCGGCTGAAGACTTTCCGGTGGCAAACCGCGCTGCGCAAAGTCGTCGTGATATTGGTCGATGGTCATGGGAGGAATTTGAAAATTTGGAAATTTGATAATTTGAAAATTATTTTATCTGTATGTTTGATTTATGAATTGTCAGTTAATTGATTGTATAAATAGTCTTTAGATTTTCATTTCAACTCCGATAGCTATCGGAATCAAATTAATTAATCTCAAAATTACTTTTTATGGCTTTCGGGTTTGAGGGATTTTTGCATTTTTTCTGTTGCGCGCCGTTGCGATTGTAGGCGCGGGAACAAATGCGAAACACCTTTTAAATACTGGTTCGGAATATCGTCGGGCTCATAATTTTCATACGCTTGGGCATTTCGGACAAAATTCGCGTCGAGCAACAACGGTCTTCCCAAAGCGACAAGATCGGCGCGACCATTAAGCAGGATCGTGTTTATTTGATTAATATCCTGGATCGAACCTGTAGTAATTGTTGGTATGTTCAATGTATTTCGCACCATATCCGAAAATGGCGTTTGCCACATTCGACCGAGATTTGGTTTTTGATGCGCAACGGTATTTCCTGTTGAAACATTTATGATATCAGCGCCAGCTTGCTTGAATGCTTTTGCAATATCAAGAACTTCTGCTTCCGAAATTCCATTTTCTGCCCAATCCGTTGCAGAGATCCGCACCGACATCGGTTTGCTTTCTGTAAAAACCTCGCGCATTGCAGAAAAAACGGCAAGTGGACATTTCAGTCTGTTTTCAAGGCTTCCGCCAAATTCATCTTTTCTGAAATTGGTCAATGGCGATAAAAATGACGCAAGCAGAAATCCGTGGTGCGCTTGTAGTTCGATCATATCAAAACCAGCTTCATCGGCGTGGATCGTAGCGTTGACGAATTCGGCAATAACCTGTTGCATATCTTGTTCGTCCATTTCTTTTGGCACCTGCATTTCGGGAACAAAAGCGATTGGCGAAGCCGAAATCAAATCCCACCCGTTTTCGGAAAGCGGAACATTGTTGCCAAATGTCGGAACGCGAACAGAACCTTTACGGCCCGAATGTCCAAGCTGGATTCCAATTTTGCTCTTGCTGTTTTTATGGACAAAACCAACAACATCTTTCCATGCAAGTTTCTGTTCTTCAGACCAAATGCCGGCACAACCCAAAGTTATTCTACCAATATCCGAAACGGCAGTCATTTCGGTAATAATAAGACCCACGCCGCCCGTTGCCCTTGCGCCATAATGGACCAAATGCCAGTCGTAAACCAAACCGTTCTCGGCAGAATATTGTCCCATTGGAGACATAACTATCCTGTTTTTAAGTGTCATTCCTCGCAAATCGAAAGGTGTAAATGCCGCCGGAGTCGAAACTTTGAAATTTCCCACCGAGCAATTGAACTCTGTCAAAACCTTGTCGGTAAAAGAACTGTCGCGAAGTTTGAGGTTTTCAAAGGTCACTTTTTTGGCCCGCGTCATTACGCCAAAAGCAAATTGCATAAAATCGTGCTGGTTGTGCCTGTCCATTTTCTCGAACCAATCCAGCGAAACCTCCGCCGCATACTGGATCATTTCCACACGGCTGCGGCGCAGTTTCTCATAATTTTCGGCCACCGCTTTTATATCTTTTCCATAAATCATAATCGAATCTGAGAGGGCGATCGCAGATTCCATCGCCAATTTCGTGCCCGAACCAATCGAATAATGTGCCGTGGCTTTTGCATCGCCGATCAGAAAAATATTGTCGTAATGCCAGTTTTTATTCGTCACGGTCGGGAATTGACGCCAGTGCGAACGATTGGAAATCAAATCGTGGCCGTCGAGTTCTTCCGCAAAAATTTCTTTGAGCTTTGAAATCGTTGCTTGTTCATTTTCAGTTTCAAAGCCAGCTTTTTCAAAAGTTTCGGGCGAGCATTCAAAGATCCAAGTGCTTTTTCCGGCTTCGTATTGATAAGTGTGCGCTACAAAAAGCCCATGTTCTGTCGTCCTGAAAAAATAGGTGAACGCATCGAGCGGTTTTGTGCTGCCGAGCCACACAAACTTGTTTTTTTGCAAAATGGTTTTTGTGCCAAATTCATTTTCAAATTGCGACCTTGTAGTACTGTTCAATCCGTCGGCGGCGATGATATAATCTGAATCCTTGAATTTTCTGATATCCGAAACATCAGCTTCAAAATGAAGATTGACGCCTTCTTCCACGCATCTATGCTGCAAAAGCTGCAGCAATGTTTTTCTGGAACAACCACAAAAACCGTTTCCTTTTATTCTGACAATTTCGCCATCGCGGGCAACATCGAGGTCGTCCCAATAAGCAAATTCGCTGCGGATAAGTTCATAGGATTTTGGGTCGCGCGTGAGGAATTCGCTCAAAGTTTCATCCGAAAAAACAACGCCAAAACCAAAGCTGTCATCAGCCTTATTGCGTTCATAAACATCTATTTGCGCATCTGGCAAAGCTTTTTTGGTCAATATCGAAAAATACAGACCGCCAGGTCCGCCGCCAATTACAGTAATTTTCATTTGTCTCTTTTGATTGAAAAAATTTCGCCAAGTTTTGAATAGTTCGATCCAGCAAGCCTCGCTACCGGACGATATTTCTCAAGATTTATATAATTGTTTGCAAATAAAATCTCGTCGTTGATATGGATTTGGATAACTCTTCCAATAAAAATTGTTGCACCGCCAAATTTTGAATTCTCAAGATTGTAATGATGAACGAGCTTGCACTCAAAATTCACCGGACTTTCCGCAACACGAAAAGGTTTCACAAAAATCGATGGCGCCTTTGTAAGTCCGCATTTTTCGAATTCATCAACTTGGGGCGGAAAAGGAGCGGAAGTTGCGTTCATTTTTTCCACCGTTTCTTCCGTGACGATATTGGCCACAAATTCACCAGTTTCAAGAACATTGTTTCGCGTATCTTTTTCGTGGTCAGATGGTCTTACCGTCGAGAACATCAGGTGCGGCGGGTCATCGCCGACTGCATTGAAATACGAAAAAGGCGCGAGATTGCTGTTGCCATTTTTGTCCATCGACGAAATCCAGCCAATCGGTCGCGGAATTACCGTTCCCGTTAGAAGTTTGTAGATTGTTTTTTGTTCAAGATTGTTCGGGTCGAACTGCATTCGCTATTGGTTTTACTACAAATTAAGGGAATATATTGAACAATAATCCGAAATTCATGTCTATAATCGAATTAAAGTTGCACCCAAGGGTAATTTTTCTATTTTTAAAAAAAAATACTCGATGGCCGAAACATCTACTAAGGGAATTTGGAAAGTTATAGCCGCCTCATCGATGGGAACGCTCATTGAATGGTATGATTTCTATATTTTTGGGAGTTTGGCCGTGGTCATCTCCACCAAATTCTTTCCTGCAGACAATCCCTCCGCGGCCTTTCTATCAACGTTGGCAACTTTTGCCGCTGGTTTTGTCGTTCGACCATTTGGTGCTTTGTTCTTCGGAAGATTGGGCGATATCATTGGCAGAAAGTACACTTTTATGGTCACGTTGTTATTGATGGGCGGCGCGACTTTCCTGATTGGCTGCGTGCCTTCTTATGAAACAATTGGATTTATGGCGCCGCTTCTGGTGCTGGTTCTGAGACTGTTGCAAGGTCTTGCGCTCGGTGGCGAATATGGTGGAGCGGCGACTTATGTGGCCGAACACGCACCGTCAAACCAAAAAGGATATTGGACTTCTTGGATTCAAACCACAGCTACCGCCGGACTTTTTGTGTCGTTGATGGTGATTTTGCTTACGCGAAATTTCCTCACCGAAGTTCAGTTCGACGAATGGGGTTGGCGCGTTCCGTTCTGGGTTTCGATCGTGATGGTGGGGATTTCATATTTGATCCGCAAGAAAATGGACGAATCGCCGGCGTTTGCGAAAGCGAAATCGGAGGGAAAGACCAGCACTAATCCTTTGAAGGAAAGTTTTGGCAACAAATACAATCTGAAATTCGTATTGCTCGCGCTTTTTGGTGCGACGATGGGCCAAGGCGTGATTTGGTACACCGGACAATTTTATGCGATGAGTTTTATGAAGACCACAATGCATATTTCGAGCGCGCAAGTTGATGGACTTTTGGCAATTGCCTTGCTTTTGGCAACGCCATTCTTCGTGTTCTTTGGTTGGCTCAGCGACAAGATCGGGCGCAAGCAAATCATGATGTTCGGTATGTTGATGGCGATTTTATTGTATCGTCCGATTTATGAAAAAATGTACCAAACCGTTAATCTTTCGAACAAAACCGAGCAGTTTTCTGATCAAAAAATGCGTGGGAATTTTCTTTCGGAATTAAAATATTCTGACGGAACAATCGTGCGCCAAAAATTATCGGATGATAATCAAATCACGATTGTTGACATAAATATCAACGACCACGACAAATGGATGCTGATTTTCTTGGTCTGGATCCAGGTCATTTTTGTGACAATGGTTTACGGCCCGATTGCAGCGTTCTTGGTCGAGATGTTTCCGGTGCGAATTCGGTATACTTCAATGTCATTGCCATATCACGTCGGCAATGGGATTTTTGGTGGACTTCTTCCCGCGATTTCAACTTACTTGGTGACCAACGCGCAAGATTCTGGCGACTCAAAATTTTATCTTGAAGGCCTTTGGTATCCAATAATCATTGGCGGAATATGTTTTGTGATCGGAATGATTTACCTTGGCAATAAGAACAATCTCAAGCACGACTAAATGGACAATCTCAAAAAAATTCTTGGTATTCTGTGGATCGTTCTTGCATTTGCATCGGCTTATTTCTGCATTTTCGTATTTGGTCTTCCTAAATTTCAGACTGGAAAACAAGAAGACCTCGTGTTTGGCTCGATCATACTTTTTATATTGACACCGCTCATTTCGCTTGGCCTCGCAACTTTTGGATATTTTGCGATCACTGATCAATATGCGGAAAAAAATCTTTGACAATGGATTATTACAATATCGAAAACCTTGAACAGTATTTTCAGCATTACCGAAAATCCGTCGACGGGCCGGAAGAATTTTGGGCAGAGATTGCACAAAATTTTCAGTGGGGAAAAAAGTGGGACAATGTTCTGACTTTTGATTTGAAAAAGGCTGAGATAAAATGGTTCGAAGGCGCAAAGACCAACATCACAATCAATTGTATCGACAGGCATCTAGAAAATAATGCAGAATCCACGGCAATCATTTTTGAGCCAAACGACCCATCCGAAAATTCGCAGAAAATTTCTTATCGAGAACTTCATCAAAATGTTTGCAAGATGGCAAACGTTCTCAAGGATTTTGGTGTAAAAAAAGGCGATCGTGTCTGTATTTATCTGCCGATGATTCCAGAGATTGCAATCGCAACATTGGCGTGCGCGAGAATTGGCGCGGTTCATTCTGTGGTTTTTGGCGGATTTTCTGCGACCGCGGTTTCCTCCAGGATTCTTGATTGCGATGCAAAAACAGTGATCACGTCCGACGGTGGATTTCGCGGAAGCAGAACAATCGAACTCAAGGCAATCGTTGACGAAGCTTTGAAAAACTGTCCAGGCGTGAAAAGTGTTTTGGTGGCCAAGAGAACCAATTCAGACTGCAAAATGATTGAAGGTCGCGACCATTGGATCGAACCTTTGATGGATGAAGCTTCCACCCAATGCGAACCAGAAATAATGGGAGCCGAAGATCCACTCTTTATATTGTACACTTCTGGCTCGACCGGAAAACCAAAGGGAATGGTTCATACCGTTGGCGGATATATGGTTTACGTTGGTTATACTTTCAAGAATGTTTTTGCATATCAAAAGGGCGATGTTTATTGGTGCACGGCCGATGTTGGTTGGATCACCGGACATTCCTATATAATATATGGACCATTATTGAATGGCGCCACAAGCGTGCTTTTTGAGGGCATTCCGTCATTTCCAGATTATGGAAGGTTTTGGGAAGTGATCGAAAAACAAAAGGTCAATCAATTTTATACCGCGCCAACCGCCATACGATCTCTTGCAAAACAGGGCAGTTCGTGGCCAGAAAAATTCGATCTTTCTTCGTTGAAAGTGATTGGCAGCGTTGGTGAACCGATCAATGAAGAAGCTTGGCATTGGTATGATGAAAACATTGGCAAAAAGAATTGTCCACTCATCGATACTTGGTGGCAGACCGAAACCGGCGGCGTCATGATTTCGCCAATTCCATTCGCAACGCCCACAAAACCTGCATTTGCGACATTGCCATTACCTGGAATTCAGCCCGCGCTTATGGACGAAAACGGGGCTGAAGTGACAGGCAACAGTGTTTCGGGCAGTCTTTGCATCAAGTTTCCGTGGCCGGGAATTGCAAGAACAATCTGGAACGACCACGAAAGGTATCGGCAAACTTATTTTACGGCATTTATGGGAATGTATTTCACCGGTGATGGCGCGCTTCGGGATACGGTTGGCTATTATAGAATAACCGGTCGCGTTGATGATGTGATCATAGTTTCGGGTCACAATTTGGGAACGGCGCCCATCGAAGACGCAATAGATGAGCACGAAATGGTTGCCGAATCAGCGATTGTCGGTTTCCCGGATGATATCAAAGGCAACGCGCTGTACGGGTTTGTTATTTTGAAAGACAGCAAGACAATCGACACATCAAAGTTGAAACTAGAAATCAACGCCTTAATTTCAAAAAGCATCGGGCCAATTGCCAAACTTGATAAAATTCAATTTGTGGCAGGCGTTCCGAAAACGCGATCCGGCAAAATCATGCGGCGAATACTTCGCAAGATAGCATCTAACGAAAGCGATTTCGGCGACATATCTACCTTGCTCAATCCCGAAATAGTTCAAGAAATCGTCACCCAAAAAGAGCGAGGGCTTTAAATTATGCAAACGTCAATGTACAATTCAACAAAGTATTCAGCGCATAACAAATTAACTTTCGCGGCATGAACAGCGAGAAAAACATCGTGATAGTTGGCGCGGGACTTGCTGGACTTACTTCTGCAATCCATCTTTCAAAACTTGGACATAATGTTACACTGATCGATAAATCGGATTTTCCACGGCATAAAGTCTGTGGCGAATACATTTCAAACGAAGTGCGGCCGTATCTTGACTGGCTCGGCATTGATGTTGGCAAAATGGGCGCGAAAAATATCGATACCTTACTGTTTTCTTCAAATTCGGGCAAGTCTGTATCGACAAAAATGCCATTGGGTGGTTTCGGTCTCAGCCGTTTTGCGCTTGACGATGCTCTATTTCAAATTGCGGTCGGCAAAGGTTGCAAATTTATCCAAGATTCAGTTGTATCAATAGTATTCAGCGATGGCATATTCGTGACAAACCTTTCCAATGGCAGCGAAATAAAATCGCTTGTTGTGCTTGGCTGCTTCGGCAAAAGATCCAATCTTGACCTTAGTCTCAAACGTCCTTTTGCGCAAAAACTATCGCCTTGGTTGGCGGTAAAAATGCACTACAGTGGAAAGATTGATGGGAATGTTGTCGGACTTCACAATTTCAAGGGGGGATATTGCGGTGTTTCGGAGGTCGAAAATGGAATTATAAACGTTTGTTATCTTGCAGATTATGATAGTTTCAAACGGTTTAGAAACCCCCTGAGCTATCAACAGGAAATAATGGCAGCGAACCCCAAGCTGAAAATGATTTTCCAAACAATGACGCCCATATTTGACAAACCAATTACGATAGGACAAATTAGTTTTGAAAAAAAATATCCGGTCTGGAACCACATCTTGATGGTGGGCGATGCGGCCGGACTCATTCATCCATTGTGCGGCAATGGAATGGCAATGGCGATTCACAGCGGAAAAATAGCTTCTGAAAATGTTGATGGTTTCATCAAGGAAAAGATAACAAACAGAGATGACATGGAGAAAACCTATGAAAAAATATGGAAAAAAACATTTTCAAAACGATTGAAGGCCGGCCGAATGCTAGGAAAGCTACTGGAAAAACAAAAGCTTTCGGACATTGTGCTCACAATCGTCGCGGCAAGCCCAATGCTGCTCAAAAAGATTATTTCTCGCACCCATGGTAAATCCATTTTAGTTGCAAAATGATGGAAATCGATACAACTTTTCGCAGCGAGGCCGATGAACGCATGGATGATTTTATGTTGGGCGGTAAGGAACTTGAGGACGCGCTCGATAAAATCGCCAAAATAAACAAATGGCTCGGTGGGAATAAAATCACCGTCAACGGCGTATCAAAAATACTTCAAAATTCGCCAAACGGCCAGCCGTTGACAATATACGATTTGGGCTGTGGCAATGGAGACATGCTCAGGACGTTATCAAGATACGCAGCTCATAATGGTCATGACATTAAATTTGTGGGCGTTGATGCCAATCAAAATACAATTGATTTTGCACGAAAACTATCGGTCGATTTCCCAAAAATCAGCTATCTTTCGCAGGATATTTTTGATGAAAGTCTGTGCGATTTGCCAATGGACATCGCACTTTTCACGCTCACGTTGCATCATTTTAAAAATGAGCAGATTGCAGAGATCCTAAAGCGGTTCGCCAAAAACGTTAGATTGGGAATCGTGGTGAACGATCTTGAAAGAAGCGCCCTGGCGTACCGTCTTTTTCAGGTTATGGCCAAAATCACCAACCTTTCTGAAATGCCGTCAAAGGATGGTTTGGTCTCGATTCTGCGCGGATTCAAAAAGCCGGAGCTTGAAGCATTCTCAAAAGATCTTAACATTAAAAACTTTCTGATCCGATGGAAATGGGCGTTTCGTTACCAATGGATCATATATAAATCATGAGCGTAAAAATCAAAGCGGTTGCAAAACAACTTCCCGAATATTCAAGATCCACGGATGAAATCGTTCCTTTATTGGATGTGTGGTTAAATGGTCAAGATGAGCGTTTTATTCGAAAAGTAAAGAAAATTTTTGAAGGTGCCGCCGTTGACAAGCGGTACTCGATAATGGAACCTTCGGAAGTGTTTACCGCCACATCGTTTGAACAAAAGAACGACATTTATTCGCGCGAAGCGATCAAGCTGGGCGAAGCGGTCTTATCGAAAGCACTCGCGAAGGCAGAATGGTCGCCCGAAAGTTTGGACTATATCATTACAGTCAGCTGCACGGGAATAATGATTCCGTCGTTGGACGCTTATTTGATCAACAAACTTAAGCTGCGCCAAGATATAGTTCGATTGCCCGTTACCGAAATGGGCTGTGCCGCGGGCATTTCGGGAATGATATATGCCAAGCAATTTTTGCAGGCTAATCCGGGCAAACGTGCTGCGGTAATCGCGGTCGAAAGTCCTACCGCGACATTCCAACTCGACGATTTTTCGATGGCAAATATTGTTAGTGCTGCTATTTTTGGCGACGGTGCTGCTTGCGCGCTGCTATCGTCGAGAGATGAAGATGAAGGTCCAAAGATTATTGCGGACGAGATGTACCATTTTTATGACAATGAACACATGATGGGTTTTAAACTTACAAATTCTGGGCTGCAAATGGTCCTTGACATCGAAGTTCCCGATACCATTGCTTCGCATTTTCCGAACATCATACATCCATTTCTTGATAAAAATGGCCTGAAAATCGAGGATATCGATCATCTGATTTTTCATCCCGGCGGAAAAAAAATAGTACAAACCGTGGAAGCGCTATTTTCAGGATTGGGAAAAAATATAGATGCCACAAAGGAAGTACTGAAAATGTACGGCAATATGTCGAGTGTGACCGTGCTGTATGTTCTCGAAAAAATAATGGACAGCAAACCAAAAGTGGGAGAAAAGGGAATCATGCTCAGTTTTGGCCCTGGTTTTTCGGCGCAGCGCATCCTGCTAGAATGGTAAAATATTTTGGAAAAAGAAACAATAATTTCTCGACTACCGTATTCAAAACCTTTTTTGTTCGTGGACGAAATCTTGTCCATTGACGAAAATGGAGTGGAAGGAACTTTTACTTTCGATCCCGAACTGGATTTTTACAAAGGACATTTCAAGAAATTTCCCGTTACGCCCGGCGTTATATTGATCGAAACAATGGCGCAAATCGGCGTAGTCTGTTTGGGGATTTATCTTACCAAAAATCATGAACAAGACGATCAGACTGTAGCATTGGCATCGGTTGATGCAGAATTTATGAAAGCTGTTTATCCAGGTGAAACAGTAACTGTAATTTCAAAAAAAATATATTTTCGTTTTGGGAAACTAAAATGTGCCGTAACGATGAAAAACTCGAATGACGAAGTTGTCTGCAAAGCAATGATCGCCGGAATGATTTCCATTAAAAAAGCAAAAAATGAGTAGGCGAGTGGTCATAACCGGACTTGGAGTGGTTTCGCCCAATGGTGTCGGCGTTGGCGCATTCTTGGAGGCAATTAAAAACGGCGCGTCGGGAATAAGATTTGACCAACAGTTGGCAGATCTCAAATTTTCCTGTCAAATTTCGGGCAAGCCACAGGTTTCCGATGAATTTACATCCAGATATTTTTCGGAACTCGAGCTTCGGAATTTCAATGCCACGGGAATATTGTATGGTGTTATTGCCGGCGTTGATGCTTGGAAAGATTCCGGTCTTGAATTTGCAAAAAATGACCAACCAGATTGGGACTCGGCCGTGATTTTTGGAACGGGAACTTCCGGAATCGAAAAATTTCGCGAAAGCATATACAAAATCGACGATCTTCAAACCCGAAGACTGGGAAGTACGGCAGTGGCACAAACCATGAACAGTGGAATTAGTGCTTATTTAGCCGCAAAAATTGGGTTTGGAAATCAGGTAACTACCAATTCTTCGGCTTGCGCAACAGGTGTTGAAAGCTTGCTAATGGGCTTTGAACGCATAAAATCAGGCAAAGCAATACGTGTTTTGGCAGGAAGCACATCAGATTCCGGGCCATATATTTGGGGCGGTTTTGATGCCATGAAAGTCTGCACTTTCAAGCACAATTCGAATCCTGAAAATGGATGTCGGCCAATGTCTGCAACAGCTTCTGGGTTTGTTCCCGGCGCTGGAGCCGGAGCTTTTGTTCTCGAAGACTATGAATCGGCGACGGCACGAGGCGCAAAAATCTACTGCGAAATTCTTGGCGGAAATGTAAACTCTGGCGGCCAGCGCGGCGAGGGAAGCATGACGGCACCAAATGCGATCGCGGTCAAGAAATGCATTGTTGATGCAATCGCCGACTCAAAAATCGACGCTTCGGAAATCGATACGATCAATGGACATTTGACTGCAACTTCAAAGGATTCATTGGAAATCCGGAATTGGGTCGAAGCACTTGGACTTGCTGGCTCGGATTTTCCTTATATCAATTCCTTAAAGTCGATGGTTGGGCACTGTCTTTCGGCTTCTGGCGCAGTAGAGTGCGTGGCGTCAATTCTTCAGATTGAACATTCATTTTTGTTTCCAAATCTCAACTGCGAAGACGTCAATCCAGAAATCAGCGCACTGATTGAAGTCGATAAAATTCCCCGAAAGCGCATCAATAAAAGCATTGATGTTGTTGCCAAGGCAAGTTTTGGTTTTGGCGATGTGAATGCGGTCATTATCTTCAAGAAACTTTCGCACTAAGTCAGAATGTGTTTTCTTTGCAGCACTTCAAAATAATTGATCAAAGAAAACTAAAACGACTATGAATAGGGAAGAGGCAATCTCAGATCTGAAGGCCATTATCAAACCTTATGTCCAAAATACCGAGGCATTGGAAAACCTTACCGACGACACGGATTTTATAAACGATCTTCGGATAAATTCGGCAAATCTCGTTGACATCATTCTTGACATCGAAGAAAAATTCGATATTGTGGTCGATAACGAATCGATGGAAAAGATGCTCGATATCAAGTCGGCGCTTAACATCATCGAGACCAAACTTGCCGAAAAGTGATCGGTAATGATGTGGTCGATTTGGCATTGGCCGAAAAGGAATGCAATTGGCGGCGAAAAGGTTATCTGGAAAAAGTTTTTACCGAAAGGGAAATCTGCTCAATAAATTCATCTTCCAAACCAAATGAAATGGTTTGGAGATTATGGACCTGCAAGGAATCGGCCTACAAAATAAATCATAGGGAGACCAGATTGCGCGCTTACAATCCTTTAAAGTTTGAATGCATTTTCAAAAATTATTTTCATATAGAAGTCATTTTCGAGTCAAAAGTTTTCTATTGCCGAACTTTACAAAATCAGGATTTTATTTATACTGAAGCTGTAAATGACCAAATGCACTTTACTTATATTCAAAAGGTTGCGTTTGATAACATTACAAAAAGAGACAATATTCCTTTTGAAAAATTATCCGGATTTCCGGTTTCGATCACGCATCACGGCAAGTTTAGATTTGCCGTAAAATTAAATCAGATTGATTTGATACCGAGCCTGGATCTCAGTTTCAAAAATGCGAGCGCGAGCAGATATGCATCATTGGCCGATGAGAATTGATCGTTTTTCTCGATATTGAAATCCTCGAGAATGGCTTCCACCGAAAAACGTTCATCGATTTCGTTCACAAGTTTCTGAAACATTATTTCTATATCAAGTGCTTCGTTCTTAAGTTTGCCACAGTCCATTTTTTCCAGAATTGAATTTAGCATATCAATGTCACGTCGAATGCGATGCCCTACAAGAACAGCATTTCCAATAAATTCCACAAAAGCCTGAACTGCTTCCGGCTCGCCCATTTTCAGCTGAAGGCTTTCAACGATGAAGGTGTTCGACAAATCGTTGTCATGCAAATATTTGTACTGCAACAATATCACCTCAAAGCTGTCACTCACCACGATTCCATCCGCGTCAACGCCAACTGCGCCAATAGATAGAACTACATCGCGGTCCAAATCCCTTCCGGTCGTGTTGAAACTGACCACGAGCGTTCGATGGTCCTTACTATCAAATTTTGAAAGATATTGCTTCCAAAATTCTGGATGTTCCTTTCCTTTTATCCATTCAAACATACTATGAAAATTTTGTGAGTTGAAATGAATCCTTGATCAGCTCCTCGAGATCTCTCATTGGTTGCAGCGCATTTTTTAGTTTTTCGCGGTCGGTCTTGTTCAGGTCCTCCAGATCCACATATTGACCATCAGAATTGTTCTTGATGCCTTCGTTGGTGCGGAATTTTGAGAAAAGAAGAAAGGCTTCGGCAGCGTCGCGGAATATTTCACCGTGTTTCGGATCGACCATCGCCAACTGTTTGAACCGGAAAAAAGTATTGTTGATTCCGCGGATATCATGGCTCAATGTAAAAAGTCGCGCCGTATCTACAAGCGGCATGATCGCGCGGTTCTTGATGTCAAATCTATCTTTATGAATTCCGTCTTCCTCTATGTTGAACTTTTTGAAAAAACTCAATGCTGGCGGCTTTCGCATCGCGTCATTGCCCAGATAATCAAAGAAAAGCTTGTTCTTGTGAGAAAGTTCAAAAATCTTGGCGGTGAGCGCTTCCTCAAGTTTTTGTTCGCCGACCACGATTTCGTAATCAAAGAAAATACTATGGATGCCATTTGATTTTTCACCAGGGTTTTTTATCCAATTCTCGTACTGCAACAACCATTCAGACAGGGATTTGCACCACTGAAGATTTGCCGCGGTGCGATTGTCCGCAGAAAGCTGATATCCAACATCGGCCAATATGCCTATCGCTTTTTTTGCAAGTTTTAGGAAGTAGTCCTTTACCTCGGCATACTTGTCAGCCGCAACATCCTCAAAAATCAGGATGCTGTCCTGATCCGTGACCAGCAACTGTTCCTTGCGACCTTGGCTGCCGATGCTCAACCATGCAAATCGTGCCGGTGGCGAGCCAAATTCCAATATCGAAAGATCCACGGCGCGCTTAATCATGGCGATGTTGATTTCGCCAGCAATGTTCATGATGTGGGAAATTGGTGTGTTCTTGTTGAAAGAGGCCTGAATTATTTCCGTCAGCTTGCCGCGAACCTTTTTAAGATCATCTGCTGACTGTGATTTTTTGATTTCCTTGACCAACACGCCTGGGTTGCTGGCTTGCGCGACGACAAGATCATGCTCCGATATAATTCCCTTTATCGAACTATTGTCCGAACCATCGATCGTGACGCACAAATGGCTAACATTATTCCGAAGCATGACCAGTTGCGCCTCGGCAATCGAAATATTTTCGGTAACGGCGATAACCGGAGATGACATGATTTTTTCTGCTGCAATGGAAATAGGAAAACGGCCCGTGGCGATTTTTGAACGCATATCACTGTCGGTTATGATCCCGATCGGGAGATTGTTGGCCGTGATAAGCACGCTGTCGGTCAAATTGTCGGTCATAGCTTGAGCAATGTCGCGCGCCATCGTCGCTGTAGTCGCCACCAGCGGCGTTTTGTTGTATGATAGCGACTGGAAATATTGAATTTCGGTCTGGACCGTATTGTAAACCACTTTTTCTGAAGCACCAGAAGTCCGAAGTTCGACATCCTCAGCCTGATTGCCATTCGCGGCAAAACTTTCCAGCAGAAAATTGAGTACCGATGTATGTTTCGCGACAAAAGATTTGAATTTTTCAACTGGAATGGCGAGAATAACCGACTCTTCGCGGGCTTTGGCGGTCATCAGGTAATTGTTCTTGCCAAAAAAAGGACGAAGTCCAAAAACATTGCCCATTGCAGCCCTGTTGAGCAGCGTTTCCTCGGCATCGGTAATTACAGAAAGCGCGATCAAGCCCGAGAAAACCACATAAAAAGAATCATGGAGCGCGTCATTCGACTTGAACAGCGTTTTGTTCTTTTCGATGTTGATAACGTGCACACTGAGCGCGACCTCCATAAGTTCGTCAGTGGAAAGGGCCTTGAACGGCTGGTATTCTTTTAAAAAATCGGCTATGCGGGCAGCAATTGCATTCATCCGTCTGGCATTTGCCGTAAATTTAAAGTTTACATAATGGTAAATCAATTGTAATAAGGAAAGTTTGCAAGAAAGATTTTAACAAAAAGCTCCCGAAATTGATCATGGACACGCCATATGTAGTAAAACCGTGTTCAATACTCTCGCCGCCCGAATAACAAAAACCAACTTGCTTTGACATTGTTTGAATCTGGCGGACGAAAGCTTGCTAGGCAACAAGGAAGACAATGTGTGCACACATCTATTGCAATGATTCTCAAAAAGTCAATAAATTATGATCTGGGTCAAGGACGGAAAATTTCCTTTGTCCCCACGGCTTTATTTGCAAATGACCATTGGAATGAATCTTGGTTTGATTCTTCAAAAACGATTGGTAAAGATTATCTATGTCATTGGTCCTGATATAGAATTGACCATAATTGATTAGTGGATTCAAATCCTTGAATTCAAAAAAATGTATCTGGACATTATCTTTTTGCAACATCAGATACCCTTCAAAATCATTACCGAACGATGTAAGACCCAGTCGTTCAAGATAGAATTCCTTCGTTGCTTCTTTAATTGGCATCGGGAGTTTGGGGCTGATATCTTTAAGCATATTATAACTGTTCCGATTGGTTGAACATCAAATATATTTATTTTATAGTGATTGCGGATTCATGATAGCCGCTTAAAAAGTAATATTGGGTAAGATATGGGCGCGAAGCGCAAGGTATGCCAATTAAACATTCTTATCACAAACCAAAATTGCTGTTTTACATAATATATGTTATAGTTCAAATCCATTCAGCTTCATATAGGTGAAGCTATTTGTTGCGCGTTATGTTTCTTATAAAAAGCATGTTTGCGACCACCATTGGTTTCGTTTACTCGAAATTACGCTCCTCAGATTTATCTGAAATGATGGAAGAAATTAACTTTCGGTTTGGTTGAAAAACAATCGTGGAAAATATGAATATCCCGGATTCATGACGTTTTGAATGCATTTGGTCGATATTTTCGACACTTTAATCTTACAAGATTATACAATTTCACTAAACTATTATTCGTTTTCAACAATATCCTGCGATTTGTTCATAACTTTTTGTCTATGAAATTTACCGTTTATCGAGTTAAAATCTTACTTTTTGTAATTTATTTCTTACTAAAAAGCACTTGTTTTGCTGTTGGTCGATAAAATGAGTGATTTTAACATTTCAAAAATTTTTATGTTCCAAACATCATTTTTAGCTTTGTCGGAATCAATTTTTGACGCTATAATCAATAATTGTGAAAACTGAAAGTAAAATTTAATTCCACTGTTTTCGTGACCAAAATTCTTGACCTACAAATGACCAAATTTCTTCTAATTGTTGCCGTTTTATGCTCCACATTATTGACCGCTCAAAACCACACGGTGGTTTATTCACCCACTACTGAAAATTTCGCAAATCCGGAGCGTGGTTTCTACAAATATTCCGATACGCATTCGGCCAATTATGAATTGCTCAACCAAACCTCGCTCATAAACCATCGGACAAACGAAAAAATGACGCTTATTTTCAGATATTTCTACCTTGAGGATTTTAAGAACAGTCCTATCTCAGCAGCCTATTTGGCAAATATGCAAACAGATTTTGACCGTCTGCGAAATGCAGGAATGAAGGCAGTAATACGATTTGCATACTCCGAGGACAACAATGTTTCACAAAGAGATGCTTCCAAAGCACGAATCTTGGCACAAATCCTTCAATTGAAACCACTTTTGATTTTAAACGCCGACGTAATCGCGGCGATGCAGGCCGGATTTATCGGAACCTGGGGCGAATGGTATTTTACGAGCCAGCCCGAATTTGGCGGTAATGGTTACAACGGCACTTCGACCACACAGGTTAATGAAAACAACAGAAAAGAGGTTCTGGATGCAATACTTTCTGCACTTCCATCGAACAGAATGATCCAGGTTCGCAAGCCGGCCTTCAAGCGCGACTTGTACAACACCACAACGGCGCTTACCAGCACGACAGCTTATACAGGTACTGCATTGGCCCGAATCGGCCATCACAATGATTGTTTTTTGGCCAGTGCCGATGATTATGGCACATACGATACTCCATCAGAACTCCCTTATCTTGAGCAGGATAGCAAATTTTTGCCGATTGGTGGCGAAACTTGCGGTGTTAATATTCCGCGATCCAGTTGTGCATCCGCGGTAACAGAGATGGCGAGGTTTCATTGGTCTTACCTCAATTCTGATTACGATCTGGATGTTCTTGCCAATTTTGAAAGCGGTAATTGCATGGATGAAATCACAAACAAACTTGGATATAGATTCCAGTTGAATTCAGCTGTATTGCCCACAAATGTTTCGATCGGAAATCAATTGCCCGTGACAATAAAAGTTTCCAACAAAGGTTTTGCAGCGCCCTTCAATGAAAGAAAAGTTTATTTGGTTCTGAAAAACACCAGCAACAACCAGATTTTTAAAATCCAAATGACCTCGGATCCAAGAAGATGGGTTGGAACTGCCGAAATAGTTGTTTCCGAAAATCTGTCACTGCCCGCCAACATACCGGCCGGCAATTATGCAATGTACTTGAGCTTGCCAGATAATGCGCCGTCTTTGAGCACGCGTCCAGAATATGCAATCAGACTAGCAAATTCTGGCGTTTGGGATTCGGCCACAGGTTACAACAATCTCAACAGCACGGTGACGATTTCCGCACAACTTGGACTTGCCGAAAATGGTTCAAAATTGAATGTGTCTATTTATCCCGTTCCTTCCAATGATGTTCTGAACATAGATCTTGCCGGTATTTCAGATTATAAAATCTCGATGTACACGATGATAGGACAGCAGGTCAATATGGATTCGGCCTCTTTGGCCAATAAAATGACGATCAATACATCTTCGTTGAGCGACGGAATCTACGTAGTTGAATTCGTGAACGAAACTTTTAGAGAAACCAGAAAAATAATTGTAAAGCACTAATGGCAAGCTTCTAAAGATTCAGTGGATTTTCAGTATCTGGTAATCTTTTAGCTTTCAATCACCCATCTAGGTTTCAATCACCGATCAATTTTTCCGCAGTTTCTTTTTGAGATTGTATTTTATTCCAAATTGAAATGCATTTGAATAATATTTCTCTTGCGCAAAAAATTCAAAAGTTGCAGAAAGCGCGGTAAAATTCCATAATTGATAGGAAAAATTGCCACTATATCTCTGAAAGTTGCTGCTATAACTGTCCAAAAAGTACGATGCTTCAAGTTTTGTATAGAAATTTGGAATATTCAAAGCCCACCCAAGTCCGCCTCCACCATACAGCCTTTCACGGATCATCCAGTATGGATATCCGCTGGAAAGGTCACGTGACCCTCGGGAATATTGACCCTCGATAAATGGAATGAAACGCGATTTTATTTTCTCGCCGTTGTCCCACGCGAATCTGGCGGTTATTGCTGCGTCGGCAGTAGCATCATAGTCATCAATTCGGTAAGTATTTTCATCAATAGCCGTATATATTGACTTTGACATATTTTCTCCATCTTTTGCAGATGGATTTGGCCGTGCGTTAGGGTCGATAACTGGCGCATTTGTGAACGTTTGCTGTGTCAACAATCCATTTGTGTAATAGTTGCTCTCGGCCGAAATGCTCGCGTTCACTTTATTGTACAGATACCTATCGGTGTACAGATTTAAGCGCAACTGGTAAATTTTTTCGTTCATTGCGGGCGCGGTCTCGGTCGGGAAAAAATTGAGTGCCGCGCTGGTGAACTTTTTGTTCTTGGACCTGTTCGCCCCTACTCCTATTTGATAATATCCTGCATTTCGCTCATCTAACTCGGCGCGGATTCTCGACCAATAATTTATTTTTCCCTCGATATCATAATTTCCCGCGCTAGAATATTTGTACTCGATTCCCTTGAGCGAATTGTCGTAATTGTTGTAATATTCCTGCGCGACGGTCTGAGCATAATATTTATTGAATGTTGCACCAAAGCTGTGGACGACGCCTTTCTTGCTGTACATATTATATGAAACCAGGTTCTTGAAGACCGCATTCCGTTCTCGGTTGGTCTCGAGCGCACTGTTGGTTTCGATGTAATTGCCACTTAATAATCGGTTCTGTTTCATGATTTCTTTCAGAACATCTGGATAAAACAGCGCCACTTCGTTCGCGATCAGATTTTCCTGAAGGTCGCGTTTTTCATAGCCCACGTCTTTGTTGAGTGTTTTTCTAAGCTCGTCTTTTTCTCGGCTTGGCAGTAGCGCGTTGGCCAGCACCCACGATTCGCGGAAACGGCCCATTTCATGATAAACAGAAGACATCAACGCTTTTGCGCTCTCATCCGTGGGATTCTTTTCGATATATTCCAAGTACTCGCGTTCTATTTCCGGGAAACGCTTGAGCTCGATCAGCCAGTTCATTCTTGACATAAAATCGACCTTGGAGGCAAACTTGGACCATTCATAGGCTTCTGCGTAATACTTGTTATCGGCCAAGAACCAGGCAAAACTGGATGCCACTTCTTTTCCGAATTGGCTGCCCGGTTCCAAGCCCAGAATTTCTTTGAGCGCTACATTTGGAAAGTGCTCGATCATATACTGGTAGTAGTTCAGGAAGTTTTCCTCATTGGGCTCCAAGCTTATCAGTCTTGTGTAGGCACTTCGAATTTTTTCAATATGCTCTGGCGTGTTGAAGTTGTCGATGTACATCTTCAGCAATTGCACGTCATCTGGCCGTGCCGTCATTTGCAAACTCATCCAGCGCTCCATTCCTTGCATTGAAGGGTACGAAACAACCTTGTCAAGTACTGCCGAGTACATAATGTTATTTACGGTGCTGTACTTTTCAACGTGCTTGTCCAGCATATCCCAAACCTCGTTCCCTTTTTCGTCCCAGCTCATATATCTTGCGTACTTGTTCCAGACCGCACTGTCAATACTGGCTGTGGAAAGCATGCGGTCCTTTAGATTTGCCAGCTCTAGACGAAACATTTTTGCTGTGTTATCAACATATATCTCTCCGTCGATATATTTTTTTAAATCCATTGAGTACAGAAGATTGTTATATGCCACCCTTGTTCTCGCAACTTCGAGTTCCTCCAGTTTCTGTTTTGATTTATACAACAAATCAACCGATGTAAGTTCCGGGCGCGACGTGTAGCAAGAATAAAGATATCCCGTCATCATTGGGATTTTGGAATAAATAACATCCTCGCCGCGCAACTGATCGTCAACCTTTTGACTGTTCTCAGAATCTGCGTACAGAAACCAATATTGATTCTTGTTGATATTGTTTGTCTCGGTCACTTTGTACAATCCGTCCTTGACGATATGGTCAAACCGCGACGCACGCCACTTTATTGTCGATTGACCGCCATCGCCACCGGTTTGAAAACGCATCTGTGGATACGTTTTCGTCATCAGCTTCATATAATTAGTAAAATCCCCAAGCATTGACCTTTCCGAACCTTTTGTGCGTTTCCACCCAAGCTTATCGCCGTTCCTCAGATCAAAATCTCCCGCGCGTGCGCCCGCGTTCGCAGGTATTTGATAGACATCGTCAGGATGCACAAAGTGGTTCCAGATACCTGTGATCAAATATTCCGACTGCACATTGTACTTATCTTCCTGCGGCATGTAATAACCACTGGAGATTCGCGGAAAATCGAAGAAATCCTTCATATACGGATCATAGTCAAATTCTCTTCCACAACCTTCATGAAGCTCGCCAAGATATAAACTGCACATGTACCGAATGGAGGGAAATCCTTTTTTGAGCATCGCAAGTCCTTTTCTGTCAATATAATCAGATGGTGGAACGTAGGTGATCGGCAATGCGCCAAAATCGCCAGTGTTCCATTTCTTGACCACGGTTTGCAGCCCCAGCGGTATGAATTCCATGTTTTTCCAATCTTTGGTCGTAAACTCGACATGGTTGTAGCCGTGCAATGAAAGTTCATGTCCTTTTTTGTCTATATCGCGCATCAACCAATCTCCTGCGGGCTCAATCTTGTTCTTGACCTTCACTTTTGTCGAATTCCATTGATCGAGCGTAAATGGTGGATTGATGTTGTTCTTGTAGTCAAAGGCAACCATCGCAGAATATTTAATTCCAGTTTGAACGGCAAGATTGCTCATATCTGGCCACCAAACCTTGAGAACAAAATCGCGCATGGTCATATCCATTTCTGTGGCTACCGGCTCTTCTTTAATATCATAGAGCGGTGATGGAAAATCGTCAAGGAACACCGTGGTCGTGTTCACCACGGGATAAGGGATGCCCTGAAGTCCATTCAACAGTCCGGCGAACAAGAATCCGCGGTCTTCCTTGCTGTTGAAAACAGTTGCATTGTACAGGACAACACGACCTTCGCCCAGATTATTCTGGACAATTGCAGGCTGTTTGGGATTGTTGGCGGCCGTTGCCAAAATTCTTACTTTTGAAGAAAAGTTCTGGGCATCAAAACCGTACGAAAGAATATTGGCGTTGATGGACTTGTTCTGCAACGTTGGAAGGTAAGGCACGATAAACTTATAGCCCGCAGATTTTGAATCGGTTCCATACTCTGCTTCTGGCTTGAAACCGTACATAAAGGACATACGGTGGTCTTCGTATGCAAAAGGGACAAAGAGCGTTCCGCCCTGGGCAACAAAATCCCTTAATTTTTCTATCGCGTCTTCGCTCAGTTTTCGGGTATCGTAAACACACACTACCCTTGTTGATGGCAGCGGTTTTGTAAAAGTTTGAGATATTGTGGTCTTGAACGGCAATTTGGTATAATCGCAGGCTTTCCTGATTTCGGTCGCGTAGAACCGGCTCTCCTTGGAGTTGTCATCCAAGTACTCGATCAATGGCGTTCGGCTCATCTCGACTTCGTCATATCTGATAAAATCATTGTTAACCTCGGTCTTTTGATCGTCCAAAATTTTGCTGAGGTTCTTTAAAGAACCCCAATTGTCAAGCGATTGACAAGAAGATATCAGCAGCAGTCCGAACAATGCCAAACAAGGTTTTAGATAGAATTTGTTTTTTATTCGTTCCATAACTAAAATATAAGGTCGGTTATCTTGCTCTGTTTTGGTTCGTTCACGATTTCATAGACGCGCAAGATATTGCTATCATAGAAAATATTAATCTTTCTTCCTCTACTTTTTAATAGGTCCAGCTCTTTTTTAAGGTTTACCGAGAGCGCCTTGTTTTCTGAAAGAAGGTTTTTCTCAGCCTTGTTGTTCTCGTTCAGCACGAATACCAAAACGCTCTTGGTGAGCGCGAACTGTGGGTTCTGGATCAGGAACTGCGGGTCTTTTTTGTTGGCAAAATAAATGCGGTCCACGTCGGGATAAGAGCTTAAAAAATAATCATAGTTCATGAAGAAATGCTTGTTGGCGCTGATTATCTGCGTGGCGGGATCATTAACGACAGTGTACGAATAGGGAAAATATTCTTGAGATATCTTATCATATGCATCAAGTATATATTTTGGCGTGGGATCCGATTCTGTAAGAGCTTCCACAGCTGCCTGTTGAATGTGAACCGCGGCGTAAACGATCGAACCCAATAAAAATGTGGCCGTGATTGGAACAAATCTTTGATATTTCCCAAATACAAAGTTGAGCAGCCTGAAGACTATCGCCATGCAAAACCCAAATACAAGCGGCATAAAAACAGAAATCGAATTGTTTATCATATCTCGATCAACCCAAATATTGTTTATCGTGGTCAGAAATATTAGAAAGTTGAAGTACAAAAAGAAAATGATGGTAGCATGCCAGCTCTCTCGTCGTATGATTGTTGAAATAATTATGAGCGACATTCCCGCGAGTGTTGCAAACTGAAAGTATTTGACGATTTCAGCATACGGCAGGATTAGTTGCGGCACGTAAGTGTATGAACTTATCGAGAGGATATTGCTGTGCAGGAACGTGATAAAATCGGTTTGCACGTTATAGCACATAATATTGTAGATCAGCATGAGAATTAAAACCGAGAAGAAATATGCCAAAATCCCCAATAGATTAAACATTTTATATTGCAATTTGTTGATTGCAAAAGCAATTATCAAGAACGGTGGAAGTAGTATGAGCATCGTGAAAAGGTCGATCAGACCGATAGCAAAAAATGCCAGCACAAAACATAGAAAATAGATGAACTTGCTCACGCGAAGCAGTTGTGGCTTGAGGTAAAACACCATCATTGGCAGCGAGAAAGTAAGCGCCATATAAGTTGCATTATTCTCCAAAAGGTAATAAACATTCAATGGTGTAAGCACGTAGACAAGCGCAAACGATACCGAACCTATTACGGGCGCCAAGAATTTGGATGGCGAAAGTCGGTATAATGTCCAAAATATAAGCACCGACAAAAGGGTCGTTTCCAGAATAGAAACTACCTGAAGCGCAATCTCGGCACTTACATCGGTTATTTTTCCATAAAGATTTGCTATCGCAAGCTCGCCATCGACAGAAGCGCCATCTGCAAACCAATGTTGCATATCAAATTTGATGGTTCGTGATAGGTCGTCGATCCAAGATGAAGTTAACGCATAATTGTCAAATCTGATAAAGTAATACCTGCTCAAAAATGTAAGAACGCCTATCAAGACCGTTAGGACCACGATGAGCCAGTTAAAGGTTTTTTTGTTCTTCTTTTTTTTCGTCGGCAATTTGATCCAAAACGAAAAAGATTTTTTTAGTTCGATGTTTCTTAATAATTGCAGCAATGAGGACTTGATCTGTACATTGAAGAATTTGCGCGTGTTCCGAAGGTTTTTGAATCCAATAAGATCTATCGATATCACCAAAAACAGGAAAAACAATACGTTAAAAAGATTGTACGCATTTATTTGCGTTAGCAAAAAAACCATCAAAAGTATTATACTTCCATACCTGAACCACTGCACGGCAATAAAATCGAGAAAATTGACGGAGCGCTTTCTGTTTATAAACTTTCGATTGATGTAGAACATAATCAATAATATGATGCTCAAACGTATAAAACCCATTAAAATCGAACTTTGCAAAAACATTCAGGGTCTTATTTGTAGTTAGGAACTGTTTGAAGATTGATGGTCCCGATGAAATATGAGAACCCCGATGATATTATTCTATCCACCACTTTGTCGTGAAGTGCTTGGGTATCGGCGTATTCCACTACGATAATGGGCAAATTATAAGTTCGGTGAATATCCTTCAAGGTGTTCATCATTGTCTTGAAATGCTCACTGCAACTGAGTTGGTATTTCTTGTTTTTAAAATCGTAGCTAGTAGCGACAGATTCAATCAGGACGGCATCCACGTATTTTGCCGTTTCTGGCAAGAGGCTCAATCCTGCATTTTGAATAAAGATCTTGTTCGGGTTTTTTGATTTAAGCGCCTTTACATAATTGATCGCTGCATCCCTTTGAGATTTTTGCGGGCCATAAATTCCAAAATTGTCCAGGTTGTCCAGAAACATTCCATCGTAACCTGTTTTTATAGTCCGAGAAACTATTTTGTCCAAGATTTCTGATGTCCTTGGATTTTCAAAATCGATATAATGGCTGTTCCAGAGCTTGTTTTTCCCCAAGGTCAATTTTTTGAGGTCGTTGTAGTGTACTGCGTTCTCATTTACCTCTCCAAGACTAATGTACGCAACCACATTGCTGTTGTTCTTTTTTATCTCAGCCACATCGGATTTAGAATAATGTTTAGGCTCCAAAATCACATAGACATAATTCTTGATTTTATCGGGGGCAATATGACCATAGCAGACAAGAACCTGGCTTTTATCCGATTTGCATGCGATCATTATGAGTATTGAGATTACGGGAAAAATGCAAAAAAGTTGTTTAATACGCCGCATAATAGTAATAGTCCAGGTTTTTGAAAAATCCCAAATTGGCCTTTAATGTGAGCGCCACAAACAGTGCCGCGCCGCTCATCATACCGACCACGCTGTATTCATAACCCAAAAATCGGCTTAGTATAAATCCCACCAACAAGTTGAGCATACAAGCGTAGATGATCGATTTCAATGGCTTCACAGCTTGGCCCAGCGTGAACAAATATAAAGAATTTAACATTCCCCAAGCCAAGAAGATATATCCAATGCCTCCCAGTACGCAAATTTTGATGCTCAACTGGAGCAATGGTTCGTTGAACTGGCCCTCAAAACCCCACGAAGCATTGATGATATAATAGATGAGCGTGAATGCGCCAGCGCTTGATAGAAACAGCAGAAGTACTTGTTGCCAGTACATGCTCTTTAGCTTGTTGTTGAATTCGTCGGGCCGGTCAAAACTGGTTATTTTCTGCCCAATGTCAATAAATTTCGTGAACGAGGCAATACTGTATTCCAGTACACCCGCCAATAGAAGAAAAATCAATATGGCAAGATCCATCCCAAGCTCATAGTTTTTTTCAAAATAGACCAAGAAAGGAAGAGGGCCGTTCATTCCCGATGACCATGCCAATATTCGATCGATGAATATAAAGATGTAGATGAAAATTCCGTAGAAAAAGTATTGATAGTTGTGGTACATCAGTACTGCTATGTTGGTTTTGGCGCCGCTTTGCAAACTTTGGGACCTTGTTCTCTTTTTAAAGAAGAAATCAACGTAGAGTTTCGCGATGATAATGGCCACGGCAATTCCTGCCCAGTGCGTAGTAAAAATAAGCAGATTGGTGCTTTGTTTCAAGTAAATGGAAACCACCGTTCCGGCTAGAATAGCTATCGTGATCACCCAGCGCTGCTTGATCGTGTGCAGTGGTGCAAGGACCAAAAGCAGCAGCCCGATTAATATTGCATAGGCAAAAACCACAAAAAGAACCTCATAGGGATAAAAGTGGAAGAAGAAATTTATAAGAAAAATAATAGAAAGCAAGATGAAAATTGAAGCAGTCCCAACCTTGTGAAGATAATTGATGGTCTGCTTCGCCATTATAAAATCTTCGTAGTTCCAGTAGAAGGATGCTTGCCTTCCCAAAACCTGCACAAAACCGCCCGTCGCGATCAAACCTGTGATCACGCCCAGCACGACGGCGGTGGACTGGACCTCATTAAAACCCACAAATGTCCATAATGAATATCCAAAAAGGACAATGGCGGCAATCTGGATAAAAACAGGAAGCAAGTGAAAGATCCCAAGCGAATAATACTCAGCAAAAATCTTCGCCTTGATTAGAAGATAATCAGAAAGTTGTATGGTTTTCGGCTGCGTCGCAATAAACTCGCGCTCCTTGATGTTTTTGGCACCAATATGATTGCGATCCGTGGTAAGTTCGTAGAAAACAAGATCCGCGAGATCTTGGATCGATAGAAAGCCGTAGTCGGCCATTGTATCAACTTCACGAATACCGAGCGATTCGATGGTGGCGGCAACAACCTGGCTGGAGACCGGCTTGCCGATTTTGTCCTTGGTCTTTTCGATCAAGGACTTGATGTTTAGGTAGTGGTTTTCCATTGTAGATTGGGGGTTCTAGTTTTGGCGGAACAATAAAAGAGTTGTTCTACGATGCTTCCATAGCTTGTTCCATATGTGGGTTGAGGTAAATTGGTTCCATCGATTTTCTGTTCGCAATAAATTCATAAGCAGATTCGTACTCCTTGATGAACTTTCCAATTGTAAAATTGTCTATCACTTTTTTACGGGCGTAGGCTCCCATTTCTTTTCTAAGTGATTCGTTGTTCAATAAAGTAACGACGCTCTGCCCTATTGCTTCGTAGTCTTTCGGTTTGCAAATAAACCCTGCTTTTTCATCCAACGCTTCCGTCACGCCGCCAACATCTGTGGCAACAACTGGAATTCCACAGCTCATAGATTCAAGAACCGTGTACGGAAAACCTTCAGAAATGGATGTCAGGATTGAGATATCTCCCTCGCAGAAAAGTTCGTGCGGCTTGCTGTGGTAACCGGCCAATATGAAGTTCTCCTTAAGGTCGAGTTTTTCGATAAGCGCATTGCATTCCGCTGTATATTCTGGTACGGCATTATTGTCGCCATAGACCAAGTATTTCACGTTAGGGATAGACCTTTTAGCAACTTCACACGAGCGTATCATTGTTAGAACGTCTTTGAGTTCAAAAATACGCGCAGCAGCAACCACCGTTGGTGTGCCAACAAGGTGTGCCGGTTTTTCGATCGGTTTGAAAAGCTCGTGGTCGATTCCATTGTATATAACCTCTATCTTGTTGGCTGAAGCGCCGTAGAGTTTTTCCCATGAAATGTTGAACTTGTTCACCGAAAGGATAAGATCAGCTTTGTAGTAAACCACTTTGGTTATCATTTCTGAAAAACGAATCAATAGGTTTTTCAGGAAGAATGAATATTCTGATGAGTTTATCGCAATCAATCGTTCACGGATGAACACTCCGTGCTCAGTGGCCACGATTGGCGTTCCGTACTTATACTTTAAAACAAGCGCCGGAAGTACCGGGAATCCGCTGATTGTAAGGTGCGAAATGTCAACCTTTGGTACATCTATCGAGATCGGAAGAAGAAAACGGTAAATCCACCTCATCCCGACGGTAAAATCGTACATGGTTGCGCCATAATGATTGTCCTTTGCGATCACGGCAGAGACCGTAGTGCAGAAAGCTTTCCAAACGGCCATGCTGCGCATCGTCTTTTTGTAGTCATGCTTCTGGAAAAATCTCCAAAGATCGAATATCACGTCGTCGATTTCTTCAACGTCCGATGGAAGGTTGTAGATATTATTTATCATCCGAACAAAAATCGGAACAAACTTCTCGATGATAACGGTCTCGTCCTGCTGTTCTTTTCTGTTAACAATCTTGCTGTAGCGCTTGCCATAATCAATAAGCTCTTGCGGCTCAAGTGGAGACCACATCGGAACCTGGATAACATTCTTTACGTTATCGCTTAGAACGTACTTGGATTTAGGTTCGAAATTTGCATTTACCGAGTACAACGTGTAATCAACATTGCTCACTTGGTTGCACAACATATGAGCCCAAGTTGAAACTCCACCTCCATTGAAAGGATATGTCCCTTCCAAAATCATCATTACACTTAATTTCTTTTCCATACCTCAACAGACTTTTAACACTTTTACAATACTAGTTTTTAGCAGTTTTCAAACCTACCCGATATACGATAAAACTTATTTATGGTTTTGGGCCAAAATATTACAAGTTTTAAACACCTCCCTTATAATTCTCAGCAAAGATATTTTCAAGTAGTCCAAAAAAAAAGAGTTTCGCGTGAAATCTGTTGTAAACACTGATATAACCGACAAAATGCAACAATTTGACCAGCAATTTTTCCCGCTGGAATTATGTTAATGTTTTTTAAGAGAGTACAACGGTAAAAGGATGTATTTCATCGAGTTGTAAGATTTATCAAAAATTATGTAAGCAGGGAAATTTAATAAAATGAGCTAAGCCGACCGAATGTTATCAACATATAGTTGTTGATAACGCACAACCATCTATGCGACAAACTGTTAAAAACATTTGGCATTTAAAATATTTCAAAAATTGAGAACATTTTTATACTTCATTGCACAAAGCGAATAATTGGAGTGCAAATGGTCAAAAATGTAATTTTCTGTATTTTTTACCTATCAGGATATTCAATTTTACTTTGTAATCCTCGACAAGCCATTCCCTGTAATTTTTGCTGCAATGGCTAAGGCAACTTGCGTATCGCTTCATTCTCGCCTCGATGTCCTCATCAAGTTTTTTTGCCAGACCTTTGGCGTCGTGAAGCTCCTCGGCGTTGACAACGCACATCTCGGCATGCTGATCCAGTGATTTTTCAATAACAACTTTTGAGCGAAGGTTCTGAGCTATCGCCAGTTTGTGCTCCTCGTCGATGTCCATATGGATGACGGCGCTTTTCGAGAACATCTTACGGACTTCCTCTGGCATTTCATACCTGAATTCAAGTTCGATCGCAGCGTCCTCGCGAAGGTTTTCCAGATAGAATTCGGGCGATTTGAATATCTGTTGCCAATCGACAGGATCGCTCCAAAGCCCGAATCTCGCCATATTGTTTCCAAGATCGATCACGGTGAAGGCGGACTTGGTTTCAAGTTTTCGAGAACCTCGGCCTATCATCTGAAAGTAGAGCGTAAGCGATCTCGTTGCCCGGTTCAAAATAATTGTTTCGACAGTAGGCTCGTCAAAACCGGTCGTCAAGATTCCTACGGATGTCAATATCGCGTCCGGAGTCATCTTGAACCACGCCAAGATTTCCTTTCGTTCTTCGGGCGAGCTCTTGTTGTCCAAGTGCCTTATCTCGTAGCCGGCGTGGCGAAATGTTTCAAAAACGTAAAGTGAGGTATTGATGCCATTGTTGAAAATGAGCGTCTTCTTGCCCAGCGATCTTTCGGTATAGGCGTGAAGCAGTTTCTCCTGCATCACCATATTCGAATAAAGGTCGTCGGACGATTTCACGGTATAATCACCGTTAATGCCAACTTTTAGCGAAGAAAGACCCACATCATAGCTGTAAGTTGTGGCTTTCGCCAAAAATCCTTTATCAATGAGAGATTTGATAGTGTCGCCCACTATCAGTTCAGTATAGTTTTCATGCATCGGCAACTTAACGTTGGAACTCAACGGAGTGGCCGTGACGCCGAGTATGAATGAGTTCTTGAAAAAATGCAGCAGTTTTCGGAACGAATTGTAGTGCGCTTCATCGATGATTACAAGTCCGATATTGTCAAGGTGAAGCTTTTTGTCGTTGATTCGGTTCTTAAGCGTTTCCACCATCGCCACAAAACACTGGTAGTCGTTCTGGTCCGGAAGTTCCTTGACCTTGCTGTTGATTATCTTGTTCTTTACATTAAAGCCTTTTAGCATCTTGCTGGTCTGTTTGCACAGTTCGATCCTATGCGTAAGGACAAGCACTTTCTTGTCGTGGCGGCTGATGTACTGCCGTACTATTTCTGAAAAAATTACGGTTTTTCCACCTCCTGTGGGAAGTTGGTACAACAGATGGTAGTTGTCGGGCGCGTTGTCAAGCCTATCGAAGATGATGCTTATGTCGCCTTGCTGATAGCCATAAAGTTCTTTTTTCTGTTCTATTTCGGGAATTTCTGTTTTCAAATGCGCTTTGGAATTTGCCAATTTTGCAAAAGTAGTGCATTCAACGGGTTTACCGATGCTTTGATGCGTTAAAATTAAAGACGCCCATATGATTGGACGCCTTTTTAAGAATCATTATCACAGCCTTGCCTTCGTCCTACGCTGCGGCAGTGTCCGGTTTTTTGTCTTCTTGTGCTGCGATCTGAATCGTGACGTTGATCGCAGTTAAATTTCGCTCTTCATTCAGCACCGTGCTTTCAAATTGTACTGCATTTCGTTTGTTGTGGAGCTCGTGCACAAAGAAATCTTCAATAATCTCTGAATTGCACGACGAGTTTCCAAAACCTTTTAACGTAACGTTCACAATCGCGCAGTCTGAACATTTCTCCATTTCACTTTCGCTGAGGCCATTGTTCTCGCCAACGTACATTTTTTTATAAAAACCGTTTTCCAAAATTTCAGCGATTACTTTTCTCATTATAAAAGCATTGTTCCAGTTGTCAGTAAAAACAAGCAAGTGCGATACGTGTGGCAACTGCAGTTGCAGCGTGATGGAGTTTCTATGTTTGTGGGATAACAGCATAGCAATATTTTTTTCTTTCAAATTTATTAAGATTGATTCAAATCGTTTTTACACAATTCAAATACTAATTTGCAACATCGTCAGTACGATAACGGCGCCACGATGTCGGATATTGCGAAAACGTTCTCCCAATTTTGCTCTAAAATCTCGACCTCGATCTTTATCAGTCTTTCCTTGAAATCAAACGCCAGTCCATTGTCTGTCACATATTGGACAACTTGTGATATCGAATTCTGGATGCTTTTGTAGAACGAAGAATACTTCATATCTCTTTTTCCAGAATATTTTATAGCAACTTCGATGGCAAACAGCATGAGGTCTGCCAAGTGAAATGGATCCATTTCTAGAACCAAGAATTGCTTGATGAGCTTTTGCGGCACAGACCTGCGCAATTTTGGTCTGCGGCTTTTTACCGGAAAGTACTCATTCGAGATTTTGACCTTTGCCGCTTCTATCAATTTTTCCTCGCGCGGATTGAACACAAAATCATAGTATGTCTTTACGTCCTTGAACTTGTCGTACATATTCTGCAATTGCTCCTCTAGCTGAGGCTTTGTTAGTTCGGCAAGATATTTTTTCAGTTCTCTTTTGCTCATTCAATGGTTGTTTTCAGAAATGTTTTAAAACCAAATGGGTTATTTTTGCGCTCGAATTCAATTACGTTTTATGATCAGATTTTTCAAAATTGTCGCCATTCTTGAAGGAATTTCGCTTCTACTGCTATTGTTCGCTGCGATGCCCCTCAAATATTATTTTGACCGTCCAGAATACGTTCGGGTTGTTGGAATGGCGCACGGTATTCTCTTTATTGGATACATATCAATGGCAATCTGGGCAAAAATTCGACTAAAATGGTCAGTCACTCGATTTATAATTGTGTGCGCGGCATCGGTAATTCCATTTGGAACATTTTACGTCGAGAGGAAATATTTTTCTTAGACATTAGCTTTTTTCAAGCAAGCAGTCGCGTCCTTTATAATAAGGTCATGGTCAAAAGCCAGTTTTGGCAATTCATCGATATTGAACCATTCAATCATGGCGGCATCATCTCCAGCTCTTCCATTTGCATTTTGATCCACCACCGACCAAAATGCAACCGACACCGTATGCTGCCGCGGGTCGCGATCTGGTTTTCCATAAGCGCCAATCTGCTGAAGATTTTTTACATCTATGTTTGTTTCTTCTTTAAGTTCCCGTTGAGCAGCTTTTAATAAATCCTCGCCCTCATCAACAAAACCACCGGGCAACGCCCACATATTCTGGAAGGGCGGATTTTTTCGTTGCACCAAAAGAATGTATTGAAAATCATAATGGTCTCGGAATATGGCCGCGTCGACTGTGACAAATATTTTGGATGTTCGCTTCATATCTAATGCTTATTGGACAAAAAATTAAATAGCTTTTTTTTTCAAAGTAAGGAAATGTAACACTATTCTACTATATTTGCAGCAGCCAAAAACTGTTAAAAGTTTATGATGGCTGTAAAACAATAAGATCAAAGATGAAAAAAAATTTACTTTTCTTGCCGCTCGCAGTTTTGGCGTTTGGCTCTATGAGCGCGCAAGATAACGACAAGGCAAAGGAAGCACAAGATGTAGCAAAGCAAGGCGACACCTACAACAAATGGACAATCGAGGCCAGTGTGGGTCAAAGCAAGGGAACAAGACCTTACACTGCGGGCTATTTTTCGAGCAATCCAAACAAGTATTTTGGAACCATCGACCTTAATTACTACAATGCAGGCGTTCGCTATATGTTCAGCCCGCGTTTTGGCGTGAAGGTTGACGGTAGTTTTGACAAATTAGAAAACAATAAAATAACGACAAGCCTTCCATTTGAAGTTGACCAATGGCGTCTTGGCATACAAGGTGTCATCAACGGGTCAAGGCTTTTGAACCTGGAAGAACGGATCGGCCGATTTGGACTGCTAGTTCATGCCGGATTGCAGTTTGCGTGGGTTACGCCACAACTTGATACTCCAGGTGTGTCCAATGTTGGACGCACAGAGCACAACCTTGGGGTTATGTTTGGAGTTTCCCCCACTTTCAGGGTTTTCAAAAAGTTCTCGATTGTTGGCGATTTCAGCACGTTGGCCAACTTTCGCCAGCACTTTGCCTGGGACGGTCATTATGCCGCTGACGATCAAAACCTTTTTGGGACAATGTTGATGGGATCAATCGGATTGACCTACTCTATTGGAAGTGACGATATACACGGTGACTGGGCGATTATCAATCCCGAAATCGGCGAAGATCTTGCCGACCTTGACCGTCGGGTTGGTGAGCTTGAAACAATGCTGAATGATGCCGATAAGGACGGCGTTCCGGATTATCTTGATACCGAACCAAATTCTATAGCGGGTTCCGCAGTTGACACCAAAGGCCGAATGGTCGATCTTAACAAAAACGGTGTTCCAGACGAATTTGAGAAATATGTGGCAACAAATTATGCCAACAAAGCGGATATGACAACGATCATGGCAAACGCCAATGACGAATTGATCAAACGATTGATAAACGAAGGCTATGTTACGACATACTTTGATTTCAACAAAACAAATCCAACAAACGTTTCTACTGAAGGTATCGACTTTATCCGTACCTATATGAAGAACAATCCGAGCGCTACCATCGAAATTATCGGAAACGCCGACGAAATTGGCAAAACTACTTACAACTACAATCTTGCGAACAAGCGCGCGGAAAGCGTGAAAGCGATTTTGGTTAAATCCGGTATCGAGGCAAACAGATTGAACATCATCAGCAAAGGCGAGGACACATCTGTTGATGTTGATTCTCCAGGGGCACGAAAACTTGTCAGACGTGTGATTTTCCAAGTAAAATAATTAACAACCACACCTTGATAACTTAATGAAACCCTTGCCAATGGCAGGGGTTTTTTATTATACCTTTAAAAGAAAAACAATGGAACGCAACAGCTTTATCAATCAAATGCGCGGCGAAACCTTGGGAATAGTTTCTGATAGTTCATCATCAGAAGAAAAATTCCAGAACCAAACACTTCGCCCAATCCTCAAATTGCAAAATGATCTATTTCTGGCGGTCTTCGCGAATCATTTAGAAAAGAACAAAAAGGATTTTGATGCGATATCGGTTGAAAAGAAATTGGCTTTTATCGACAGCGCTATCCAAAAGGATATCAAGTTCAGAAATTCGTTGAAAGGAATGGTCATAGCGTTTTTCACGATAGAGGAATATTCAACATACATCACCAACTCTTCCAATCTCAACAAACGAATGATGAACATGGTTTCGGAAAGACTAAAAAGCCAGCTGCTTCTTTTTTCGGAAGTTTGATATACGAAACAATTTCAGCTCGTTCCAACCCAATAGATCATTGTACTTTTTATGAACGTCCTACAGCTAATTGATTCCCTGGATGCCGGCGGCGCAGAACGAATGGCGGTCAATATCGCGAACAAGCTCTCGAATGTGATCGAAACCTCTCATCTGTGCGTAACGAGAAAAGAAGGCCTGCTCAAAGATGAAATTCAACCGAATATTGGTTATCTGTTTCTGCAAAAGAAAAGCACCTCTGACCGTGAAGCTATAAAATTGCTGCGAACCTACATCCAGCAACATAAAATTGACATTGTTCATGCACATTCGTCCAGTTTCTTTCTTGCGACGTTGATGAAATTTTCAAATCCAGAATTAAAACTGGTTTGGCACGATCATTATGGTAACAGCGACAAGCTTTCGAGCCGGCCAAAGCTTGCGCTGCAGATCTGCTCCAGATTTTTTAATTCGATAATAGCTGTAAATAATACTCTTACGGATTGGGCAACCAAATATTTGAATTGCAAACATGTAAATTTTCTGCGCAATTTTATTTATCGGTCCGAATTGAATATAAAGGATATCGATATTTCTGGCTTTGACGGAAAACGACTGGTCTGCGTAGCGAATTTTCGGCCACAGAAAGACCATCTGAACCTATTAAAAGCTTTCAAGATGTTGCAGAAAAATCAACCCGAAGTTTCGCTGCACCTTCTCGGGCAGATCAACAACGACAGTTGCTCGCAGGAAATTCACAGTTTCATCTCCGAAAACGATGTCCAGAATGTTCATATACATGGTTCGGTGAACAATATTCCTTCATATCTCCAAAAATGCGACATCGGAATATTATCCTCCATGTCAGAAGGCTTGCCATTATCGCTGCTCGAATACGGTCTTTCAGGTTTGCCCGTAATCTGTACCGATGTTGGGCAATGTGCCGAGGTTGTTGGAAATGATGGAATCATTGTGTCGCCGCAAGATTCCTATCAATTGTTCAATGCCATCGAAAATTATTTGACAAATCCAGATAAAAGGAATTCGGACGCCGAAAGATTCCATCAGAAAATCAAGAAAGACTATTCCGAACACACATTCATTCCAGAATTATTGAGCATGTATAAACGGTAGCTGCAGTGTTTCTTAAAAACTTTTGAGCACTTTTACTAATATTTTTCTAGTAGGATTCATACGAGAATAAAAAATTCTAAACAAAAACTCACAAATGGCGACATGAATGTCTGCTTTTTGCTTTAACTTTAGTAAATTGAAGGTTTTAAGGCAATATTCAAAATATTTTAAATATTGTGCAGAATATCTTCATCGTTGGACAAATATTCATTATAATTGAGGAAAGTTATTTTATGAAAGAAGAATATTTTAAATGGCAGTCTCCAAACCTGAATGGAGAAGTGGAAATGGTGGTTTTTGGCCATTCGGGCTATCCGGTCGTGCTATTTCCTACATCAATGGGAAGCTATCATGAAAACAAGGACCAAGGCCTGATCGGCGCTGCGAAATGGTATATAGAAAACGGACTGATTCAAGTTTACTGTCCTTCCAGCATTGACAAGGAAAGTTTTTACAACAAGAAAATCCATCCAAAACAGAAAATCAAGAACCACATTTGGTACGATAAAATGCTCTGCCATGAGATCGTGGAAAAAATAAAGGACAACACGCCGATGGGAAAAATCGCGATCGCAGGTTGCAGTTTTGGCGGTTATCATGCGGCGAATTTTGCGTTCAGGCATCCCGGTTATGTGAGCCATCTGTTCTCGATGAGCGGCGCGTTTGATATTACCGGTTTTATGAACGGTTTTCACAATGAAGATGTTTATTTCAACAGTCCCGAAGATTTTCTGTACGGCTTGAACGATCCAGAACTTTGGAAAATGGATATCGTCCTGGGCACTTCCAACTGGGATATATGCCTTGATGCGAACCTTAAAATGTCGAAAGTTCTGCGTGACCGTAACGTAGAACATTGGCTGGACGTGAGGCAGAACAAAAAACACGACTGGCCCGTTTGGAAAGAAATGTTCCCACACTATTTATCAAGAATCAAATTTTAAAAACAAACAAAAATCAGAACCATGAAAAAAATTGGAATATTGTTCGGGATGGAAGATACCTATCCACAAGCTTTTATAGAGCGCGTAAACTCAAAGAATGAAAAAGGAATAATGGCCGAAGCCGTGAGCATCGATAAAGTGATGCAGAACAAGGGCGGAGATTATGCCGTGATCATCGACAGGATTTCACAGGACGTTCCGTTCTATCGCGCTTATTTGAAAAATGCCGCACTCACAGGAACAAACGTGATCAACAATCCATTTTGGTGGAGCGCAGATGACAAGTTTTTCAACAATGCCTTGGCCGATACACTCGGTGTTCCGTTGCCAAACACGGTAATTATTCCATCTGCGGAACATCCGACGGACACGACCGGAAAATCTTTCAGAAACCTGAAATATCCAATGGATTGGGAATCGATTTTTGACTATGTTGGTTTTCCAGCCTATATGAAACCTTATGCTGGAGGAGGTTGGAAAAATGTTTACCGTCTTGAAAACGTGGAAGAATTTTGGGAAAAGCATCGAGAGACCGGACAATTGGTGATGATGCTTCAAGAAGAAATTGTATTCACGGAATATTTCAGGGTGTATTGCCTTGGCCGAAAAACGATAAAGATCATGCAGTACGAACCGCGAAATCCGCACCATTTGAGATACGTGATCGATGGCCCGCCGGTTTCCAAAAAACTTTTGGATACGGTAAAAGATTATACAGTGAGACTTTGCAAAGGTCTTGGTTATGATTTCAATACGGTCGAGTTTGCTGTTCGCGATGGAATTCCTTATGCTATCGATTTTGGAAATCCCGCGCCAGATGCCGAACTGACGTCAGTTGGTGCGGAGAATTTTGAATGGGTGGTGGAAGAATCGGCGAAGATGGCTATTGCTGCGGCCAAGAAACACAAAGATGGACAAATGAACCTTACTTGGGGAACTTTCATAAAGGACTCGGCGGCTGCGTTCAAACCATAAATCCTGAAATATAGCAGAATGCCTAGCCCGGATTGCCGCGGCATCCTTTTTATTTTCGCCCCTTTTGGGCGGAAATAAAAAGATACAGCAGAAAGCCGGAAATTGCTCCAAAAAATTTAAAGAAATGAAAAAATTACCCGTTTTCACACTTGGTGTCGAGGACGAATATCAGATTATCGATCCTGTAACGCGGGATTTAAGATCGCATTTGTCAAAGATTGTGGACGGTGCAAAAATTATCCTCAACGAACAGGTAAAGGCCGAGATGCACCAATCTGTGGTTGAAGTCGGCACGAATATCTGCAAGAACGTGGCCGAAGCCAAGGACGAGATCACTTTTCTACGACGGAAAATCGTGGAACTTGCAGACAAGCAAGACCTTATTGTAGGTGGCGCGGGAACGCATCCATTTTCGAAATGGCAAGATCAACCGATAACCGACGACCCGCGCTACCATCATATTGTCAATGAGTTGCAAGATGCGGCGCGATCCAATCTTATTTTTGGAATGCATTGTCACGTTGGTATCGAAAATAGAGAGATAGCACTGCAATTGATGAACCAGGCATGCTATTTTTTGCCTCACATTTTTGCGCTTTCCACCAACTCACCGTTTTGGGAAGGTAGGCAAACGGGATACAAATCTTTCAGAACAAAGGTTTTTGACAAATTCCCTAGAACTGGGCTTCCCGCCTATTTTGATTCGGTTCAGTCTTATGACAATTATCTGGAAACGCTCGTCAAGACCAATTGCATCGATAATCCGAAAAAAATCTGGTGGGATTTGAGGCTTCATCCTTTTTACAATACAATAGAATTCCGCATTTGCGATATGAGCTTGACTGTCGAGGAAACGATGTGCATTGTCGCGATAATTCAAGCCATTGTGGCCAAGCTATACAAGCTGACGATGCAGAATACTTCTTTCAACATTTACAGAATCGCACTGATCCGGGAAAATAAATTTCGTGCTGCAAGATATGGGATCGATAATCTTATGATTGATTTTGGTCTGAAAAAAGAAGTACCAACCAAAGATTTGATCATTGAACTTCTTGAATTTGTCGATGACGTTGTCGACGAGCTCGGCAGCCGCGAACAGATTAATTACGTTCACAAAATTCTGGACGAAGGTACCGGCGCGGACAAACAATTAGCGGTTTTCAACGAGACGCACGACCTTACTAAGGTGGTCGATTTCATCACAGGAGAGTTTACCAAAGGGCTGTGAATTTTTAAAATGTTATATTTGCGTACCAAATTTACCGTACAAATATTCATTAAATGAATCAATATCCACTAAAACTTGCGATTCTCGATATGTACAATGGCGAGCCTAACCAAGGTATGCGCTGCATTATCGACATCATCAGCCGTTTCAATCACCTTCTCGAATTCAAGATTTTCGATATTCGCGGACAGCAGGAATTTCCCGACCTTCAATCTTATGACATTTTTGTATCAACCGGCGGACCAGGAAATCCGTTGGAGGGCGATGGCGTTTGGGACAAAAGATATGGCGAATTTTTGGATGATATCGTGAAATGGAACCGAACCAACGACGTTAAGAAACATACATTGCTTATTTGTCATTCCTTCCAAATCGCCTGCAGCCATTTCAAGCTTGCCGAAATAACTAAAAGGCATGAAACTTCTTTTGGTGTTATGACCGTCCACAAAACGATAGCTGGCGAGGCGGATTCTTTATTGGAAGGGCTAGATGATCCATTTTACGCAATCGATTCTCGTGATTATCAAGTTGTTCAGCCTAACTTGAAAGTTTTTTCCAAAAAGGGCGCTATCATTCTTTCGCTCGAAAAAATTCGGGATCACGTTAAATTTGAGCGCGCGATAATGGCGGTGAGATTTTCGGAATATATGGTCGGGACACAATTTCATCCCGAGGCAGATCCGGTAAGTTTTATTGCAAATCTTCGCAATCCGGTAACACGCGATAAGATTAAGGCGAAGAAAGGAAAGCGTAAATTTCGCGATATGCTCGAAGCCCTTGTTGATGACGATAAAATCTACAGAACCAACGAAACATTGATCCCCAACTTCTTACGGACATCGATCAACCATTTGATCGTTACAAAAAAAATACTTTCCAATTAAAATATATGATTCCAAAATACCGCCAGCAGTTCAATGAACTTTTTTCAGTTGAAAAATATGAGGAATTCAAAGATGACATTGCTGCGGATTTTGATTATTTGCCAACTTTCAGAATGGCAGAAACGCCGTTTTTCATTCCAAAAAAACTAAAAGAGCAACTCGTTGATGGTTGCAATCAAGTGATAGACTTAATTAAAAGTCCAGACTTTATTGCTAAAACCGAAAAAGCTTTGGAACTCAATACAAAAGTTCCGAACGAAGATGCGCACACTACATTTTTGGCGATTGATTTTGGTATTTGTGAAGAAAATGGGGAGGTTGTTCCGAAGATGATAGAGGTCCAGGGATTTCCGTCGCTGTACAATTATCAGATCAATCTTTACCATAAGTTCCAAAAGTTCTATCCTTTCATTTCAGAGTTTACGCCGTTCCTATCTGATATTGACGAATTTGAATATTTGAAAATTCTTGAAAAAGCAATCTGCAATGATTTCCCAAGTGAAAATGTCGTTTTATTGGAAATCGAACCCGAAAAGCAAAATACAAAAATCGATTTTTACTATTGCAGACGCGACTTGGGAATTCCAATAGTTTGCGTGACCGAAGTAATAAAAAAAGCGAATAAAATATATTACAAAAATTCAGACGGAAAAGAAATAGAGATAAAAAGAATCTACAACCGTGTAATTTTTGATGAACTTGATCTAAGAACAGACTTAAAACTGGACTTTAGTTTTGCCGACGATCTCGATGTGGAATGGGCGGGACATCCAAACTGGTTTTTCAGGATAAGCAAATACATATTGCCAATGCTTCATGGCAAATATTTTATCGAAACACAGTTGCTCAGCGAGATTGATGAAATTCCAGAAGACCTTGAGAATTATGTATTGAAACCGTTATTTTCATTTTCCGGAAGCGGTGTTATATTTCACGTCACAAAAAAAGATATCGACGAGGTCAAGCACAAAGATCTTTACATTCTTCAGAAAAAAGTCCACTATCTTCCCGTGGTCCAATCGCCTGATGGAAAAGTAAAGGCCGAAGTTCGCGTACTTTGTGTCTGGAACAAAGGTGATGACAGACCAAAGATGCTTTGCAATCTCGTAAGATTGTCACGCGGGGAAATGATTGGTGTTAAGTTTAATAAGGATAAAGATTGGGTTGGCGGAACCTTGGGATTGTTTGAAAGGTAGTTTGCCAGTTTGTACGTGATCAATAATTTGGCCTATATATTTTGATCTTCCATGGCCGCTAGCCCGCTGAAATCAGCAAGCCTTGTCTTTCAAATTGAATATTCATCACATAGTTATTTGCTGCGACTTTTCAAATTTTCCAAAATTCAGTTCTAGATTTTTCAATTTTAATGCAAATTGGTGACTTCCACCTGCTTCGCGACCGCACCAAAATCTTTGTCCAATCTATCGGCATAATCATTTAGTAAAGTTAGGACGCGTTCTTTTTTGTCGGATTTCACGATCATTCCCGCGTGATAATCCAGCGGTACTTGAAAACAAATTTCCTTGTCACTGAATTCAGAAAGATCTGGTTTTTCAAATCTCGATAGCGTCAAGACGATGCCCGCATAATTCTTCGATGGTTTTGGCAATTTGTATTTTACATCTTTCAACATTGCATCCTCAAGTTTTGCCCATTCTGCCCATAGGTTGATGCCGCTCGCTGATTCCACCATTTCGGCCAAATGCGCACCGCCAACCCGTGAAGAAGTTTCCAAAAAGTATACCTCGCCATCTTCCTCGCATTTGATAAATTCAGAATGTGTTGCACCGTGCTTCATCCCAAATCCCTTGATCACCATTTCGTTGACTTTCTTGATCGCTTTGTCATCATCAGAATCGTACTCGACATTTGCACTTCTGAAAATTCCACCACCTTGAGAAATCTCCAGCGGTGTGGACAAATATTTTGAGGTCAATGAAAATAAAACTTTTCCGTTATGAACTATGCTGTCGCAATGATAGACAGCGCCCGGACGGAATTGCTCTACAAGATATTTAAAACGATTGTTGCCCATCTCATTGATATGAAACCACAGCGTTTCCTTGTCATGGACTTTTATTATGCCGCTTGCCGACGCTTCAGAGCGCGGTTTCAAAACCCAAGGTGGAGAAACATTGTCGGCCAAAATATTGATTTCGTGGTCGTTGAAAAGAGCGGAGAATTTTGGGTTTGGAATGCCACAACTTTTGGCGCGCATTCTCATGGCCAGCTTGTCGCGAAAATACCTGCCGGTGGTTTGTCCCATTCCGTCGATACGAAGATTCTCGCGCAGATAAGTTGCTTTTTCCACATCAAAATCGTCGAGCGCGATCACGCAATCAATCTGTGTGGATTTCATCAGGTTGCTGACGCCAAGCAAAAGATGCTCGAGATTCCAGTCCATATCTTGACCTGGCATATAAAAAACCTCGTCGATATGGTCGAACGGCCAGGGTTTGTCGCGCAGTTTTTCTGTAGTAATAAGATAAACCGTATTGCCCAATTTTTTGAGCGCGATCAGAAAATCCCAACCTTTATAGAAATTTGATACGCAGACGAAGGTTTTTCTATTTTTATCCATTTTGTGAGTTTTCAATAAATTTAGTCAATAATTGTACACCATAAGCGGTTGCATGCTTGCTTTTTGCAAATTCGTCATCGCCAAAAGCAACGCCGGCAATGTCAAGATGCGCCCAAGATTTGTGGTCTTGGGTAAAATGCTGAAGAAATTTTGCCGCTGTTATCGCGCCAGCCAAGGGTTTTCCGCTGTAATTGCGGACATCGGCGATCTCGCTTTCGATATCTGAAGCATATTCATCCCAAAGAGGCAATTGCCAAAGTTTTTCGCCAACATTATTCCCCGCCTTGATCAAATCGTCTCTAAGCGCTTCATTATTGGTAAAAAGCGCCGCGCATTCATAGCCAAAGGTCGCGACGCTGCTTCCCGTAAGTGTTGCAATATCAACAACAATATCAGGGTTGTGGTTTTTTATCAAATAGGAAATTCCGTCGGCCAAGATCAATCGACCTTCTGCGTCGGTGTCGATGATCTCGATCCTGCTTCCCGAATGGCTCGAAATCACATCGCTCGGCAAAAACGATTTTGCATCGACCGAATTTTCGCACGCCGGAACGATTGCTGTGATATTTACGTTCAGTTGCAAATCTGCGACTAGCTGCATTGTTCCAAGAACCGCTGCCGCGCCCGCCATATCGCATTTCATGTTGACCATTCCAGAGGTCTTTATGTTGAGTCCGCCCGTGTCGAAGGTAACGCCCTTTCCAACAAGACCGATGTGTTTTGAAGCTGGGCTTTTTGAACGATATTCCATTATAATGAACCGCGGTTCGTTTTCAGAACCTTGGCCAACTGCAACGAACGCGTGAAGATTTTGCTCTTTCGATTGTTCCCTGTCAAATGTTTTTACATCAAAACCGAACTTCTTTCCGGCATCGAGCGCCCAATCTGCGAGATAATTTGGCGTGGCGACATTGGGCGGCGCATCCACGAGCTTCATTGTCTCAATCTGTGCGTTTGCAATTTTTAAAGCGCGTTTTGCGCTTTCGCTAAAATCAGTTTCCGAAACGATCGTGACCGTCGAACCTTCCTTGTCGAGAATGTGAGTGGATTCATTTTTGAAATCTTTTAGCGAATACGTTCCGAGTTTTAAACCAATCAGCATCGCCTCAACATCTTGTGCCACAAATGAATCCTTCAAGACCACTAAAGTCTCCGAATGCAACATTTCTGAATGTTTGGCGGAGATTCTTCTAAAACCCGTTACAATTTTGTGATGCTGAAGAATGCTGCCCAAACCGACAAACAGATAGGTAGTTTGGTCTTGATGGACAAAATATGTTGTGTCCTTTTTTCCATAAAAAACTTTTGACGGAATACTGATTCCATTGTATTCAATAGGTACAATGCTATGCGAATTCGTTTCCATTACTGGAATTATTACCGTCGAAGGTTGCGCGCTTAACGATTTTGCGTTTTTTATTTTCATTGCTTTAATGAGTCTTTTTGATTGAAGAAAAGCCATTCGATCGCGATCGGAAACTCGTCGCTCCAATAACTTTCGTTGTGCTTTCCTTCTGAATTAATGCTCAATTTTATTTTCAATTTATCGGTAAATCCATTCTTTACAAGGTTCTTCCGAAATTTCTTCACGTGCTCCACCATTGTCTTGCTTTCCTCGCCACCGGCATAAAGATAGATTTTGGCATCAGAATTATCACCCGAGTCGATTTTCCCAAATTTCATTTTGGGCAAAACCCACAACGACGGCGAGAATATCATCAGCTTGCCATAAACCTCGGGATAAAGAAGGCCGCTGAAAATGCTGACCAATCCGCCCATGGAACTTCCGCCTATTCCAGTGTTATCGCGATCGGGCTTTGTTCTGAATTTGCTGTCCACAAACGGTTTGAGCGTATCGGTCACGAATCTAATGTATTTTTTGCCCTGACCATTTCCCAAAATCGTGCGGCCTACATTATATTCCTTGATGCGATCCTTTTCGGCATGCTCAATGGCAATGACAATGATCTTGCCGATTTTGTACTCCGACATCACTGCTAATTTTTTGTCGATTTCCCAATTTCCGAACCTCGCGTTATCATTGAATAGATTCTGCGCATCTTGCAGATAGATAACTGGATATGAATCGGAAGATTGCTCATAATCATACGGCAGTAAGGCCCATATTTTTCTCTTTCGATTGAGTTGCGGCATATCAAATCTTTCTGAAATCAAATGAATCTGAGGCAGAAAATCTTTTCGAAACGGCAACCAATTGTGTCGCCATCTTGCAACATGCTCCTTCTGCTCGCCAGATGTTTTTGTGCAAGTTCGATTTTCGGTTCGATTGCCATATTTGTCGATTTCGACCTCACTCCAGTCGCCCTTTGTGAATTTGTAGAGCAGCGGCAAACTGAAACTGCCGGCATTTATGAGCTCATATCGATATTTGCCGACGCCTATTTTCTCCATCTGAAAATCCTTTCGCTGCGTTTCCCAATTGTTGAAATTTCCCGAAATATACACCGGCCGAGCGTCATCATCGTCGGTCTGCAATGTTATTAAAAGATGTTTTGTCGAGATCAAAGTATCCTGAAAATATCTATCTATTTGATATGTGGGCATTTAAAGTCATTTATTTGAAATAGAATGTTTTTATTTTAACATTTTTTTGGTGAACAAATAGTCCGCGGTTTGATACCACGCAATGGTTTCCGCCAAAAAAACATTATCCATTGGCAAAGGCGTAAAATGGTCTTTGGCTTTGTCCCACTGGTAATAGCTCTGCTTTTTTTGATCTGAAAGAATCGCAATTTTGTCACCTTTCAACATTGATAATTTCCTATAAGTTCCGGAGAAAGAACGTTCCTCAAAATTTGTATCGAGCACGTTTTTTCCAAAAAAATCAGATTCGTAATTCCAGTGCATCAATGAGAACAGTGTTGGGAAAATATCGATCTGTGAACATTGTTTTGAAACAATCTGATTTTCTGCTTGATCAAAATTTGCGATGAAAGCCGGAATATGATAATTGCCCTGATCGATTTCGTTCTTGCCCGCACTGCTGGCGCAATGATCCGCGATGATCACGAAAACAGTATTTTTGAACCACGGTTTTTTGGCCGCGTTCCCAAAAAGTTCTCTTATCGCATAATCGGTGTACTGAACCGCTCCTTCCCGGTTCATTCCCGGCGGAATCGCAACTTTTCCGCCCGGGTAAGTGAATGGACGATGGTTGGACGTGGTCATCACAAAATTGAAGAACGGTTTTCCCTTGGCATAATTCTCATCGGCAACTGAGAGCATTTTGTTGAAAATATCCTCATCACAAATGCCCCAAGCGTTTTCAAAAGACACTTCCTTATCGGAAATGTTGTAACGTTCGGTTTTTATTTTATCGCTCAAAACGCTGCCGCGTCCGCGATCGTATATCGTGAAACCGTTGCCACCGAAATAGCTGTTCATATTGTCGAAATAGCCATCGCCGCCATAAAAGAAATTGTTGTCATAGCCTTTTTCACCAAAAACACTTGCCACGGTAAAAAGGTTGTGGTTGTCCGGTCGCTTCACGATACTTTGTCCTGGCGTTGGCGGAATGCAAAGCGTTACGGCTTCCATTCCTCGTACGGTGCGCGTTCCCGTAGCATAAAGATTGTTGAAGAAAATACTTTTTGTCGAAAGACTGTCAAGAAATGGCGTGATATTGTGTTGTTCTCCAAATTGTGTCATCAAATTCGCGCTCAAGCTTTCGACCAAGATGAAAACCACGTTTTTCTTTTCGTCAGAGGGCAAACTGTCGGTAATCGTGCGATGTATCGAAAACCCATCACTTTGAAACTTTACGTGCGGTCCGCCAAGTTTTGATTTGACCATTGCAAAAGCCTGATCGATGGGTAGCGTCGTATAAAAATCGCTGTAGAGCATTTGGTTGTTCCGAAAAGCGGCAAAAAAGGAGTAGATCCCGGATTTTGAAATTTCAGAATTGTAACGATTTGAAGACCATTCTGCTTGATTGTTGGAAATAAATGCGCCAAAAATAATTGCCACAGCAATGGTTGCCGCCGAAACTGAAATGTATGTTCTGGTAGTTTCATTTCCGTTGAACGTTTGGTAGAACGAACCCATTGTATAGAAAACGAACATAATGAGCAGCGTGAAAATCGCGACACTGCCAATGAGCAAAGGCAAAGGATAGGATTCCTTGATGTTGGCGATAACTTCGTGCGTGTAAATGAGATAATCGACCGCGATAAAATTGAATCGGCTCTTGAATTCGTCCCAAAAAGTTATTTCGGCAAAGAATGTAAATACCAAAATCAACCAAATCAATGCAGTGAAAAAACAGACGAAAATTTTGTCGAAGGCCGATCCGATCCAACGTTTTGGAAACAAGCTGTAGTAGAGAATAGCCGGAACCATAAAGAAAGAGAGCACGCCAATGTCAAAAAACATTCCGGTCAAAATCGTACGGGCAACATCGATCACGTTCCATGAAACCTCGCTTTTCTGCAGAAATAAAAAAACGGTTCGCAGCAAAATTGAAAGCACCAGAAACATTTTGATGAAAGCGAAAAATAACGCCAATCGTCGCGGGCGGTCAAATGTGCGGTGTTTCATAATGTTTCTTTTTAATACATCAAAGCATTCCGTTGTACTTGCGCACAAACCATTCGGCGGTAAAAGCTGCAACGGCCATTATCAATAGCCAGATCCAATCTATGAGCGGTGTTTTTGTTCTAATCTCTTTTTGAACGGCGCGATAATCTTTATTGTCCAAGAGATTTTTAATTAAAGCGTCTGTTTGCTCTGGCATGAAAACACTACCATTGGTTTGTTGCGCAACCTGTTTGAGTTTTGCAACATCTGGATTTACGAATTGGTTTTCGATGTCAAAATCCAGTATTTCAAAGTAGCCGTTGTAAACCGTGTTGCTATTGAGCTCGGTGATCTTGAACGTATATTGACCGGCCGAAAGTCCATCGAGGTTGACCTTGAAATCATTGCTGCTTTTGAGCAAATCGTACTTTTTCTGCTGCTTTGATTGTTTGTTCACCACTGCGATCTGCAATCTTGCCCGTTCATCAAACTCATAATTTTTGTTGAAGAACTGTGCGCTGATCTGGATGGCTTCGCCGGCGTTGTAAATTCTTTCGTGGTTTACGACCAATGATTTTTTAGAATCGTTGGTGGCCAAAAATTGGATGATCTTATCGATAAAGGTATCGAATTTTAAAAAGCTTTTGGTGTCAAAATGGCTTTGAAGCCGCCAGCGCCAAATGTTCTCCCCAAAAAGATAGGCCGCTCGCTTGCCATTGGTAGCGGTCAAGGCCAGCAATGGTGCTTTGACATCAACATTTCGGATCTTGGCCGAAAGCAGTGTTGAGACGTTGATAGCCGTTACTGTTCCAAATTGATTCTGTAGTGGTGGAAAGCTTGAAAATTCGATGTCCTCGGCAGCAAAAAGATTGAAACCATCATTGAAAACCGCAGAATAATCCTCGGATTGATTTGACATATTGAATGTGAAGGACTGCTGTCGATCGTTAAGAAATCGAAAGTCGGTGTTCTTTCCGGTGATCGTAAAATTATTTGTTCCCATGTTAGTGACGAGGTCGTAAACATTTTTGAATTCTGCGGTTGGTTGGTACAAAATAAGAACATTGAACTTATTGAGCGCCGCGGTTTCGGAAGGTTTGAGGATCGTGACCTTTCTTTGCGCATTGGTTTCGATCGCGCGTTTTAGCGCGGAAATATCCGGATGGTTTATGGCCGAAACTATCCCGATCTCGGAACGTTCGTCTATAATGTCGACCGCAAAATTCTTCGAATTGTTGTAGGTGTTCTTCTCGGTTTCGCTGCTGCGAATTGAAGCGCGGTAAATCTGAAGCCCAATTTTTTCAGCTGGAAGCAATGCGTTTATCACGGCGGAACGATTGGTTGGCGAGAAATTCACAGATTGTTTTACCAGAACATTGTTGCCCTGCGAAATCGTGAAATCGGCGATGACGCTTTTGGTTCCAGAATAATTCAGGAAAACCTCTACGGGGAATTTATTTTTCTGGAACGCATATTTATTGACGTTCACGCGGTCAACGCGAAGGTCGAGAAACGTGGTCGTGTCGCCCATAACGACCGGAAAAACAGAAATACCCTTATCGAATGAAAATGTATAGTCATTTCCTGTGGTCTGGTTTCCGTCGGTGATCAAAACCGTCGGATATTTTTGGTTGTGGTTGATCGCCGAGAGCGTTTTGCCCACTTGTTCAAGGTCGGATTGTTTTCCTTTGTAGTCAAAAATCTCAGCGTTCTCTAACGCGTTGTCGATTTTGTAGGTTTGGATGTCGAATTTTTCCTTCAAAGCTGAATTGCCCGAAATCTTGTCGAACACTTCTTTGGAAGTCGCGTCGGCCTTGAGATACTTTATAGATTGTGAATTGTCCACGACCAAGGCCAAAGGCGTTTTGATGGTTTCATAATCGTGCCGCACAATAGTGGGAATTATCAACAACAGCAGAAGCAAAAAAATGGCGATACCACGCAAAATCGCGAGCCATTTGGTGATCGATGACGTGGTTGTTCTATAATAGTATTGGAACCAAGATGCGGCGGCCGCCACTATGAGCGAAAGTATGATCAGTAAGATTGTGGCAGTGGTCATTTATGAATATGAATGGTAGTGGAGAGCCCTAGCCCCGATTGCAGTGGAAATCCTTTTTTGGCCTTTTTTGGACAAAAAAGATTGAAACGGAAAGCGGGAAACAGCTCCAGAAAATTAGGTCAACATTCCGCCATCTACGTTCAAAACTTGTCCGGTGATGTAGGTGCTAAGATCGGAAGCCAAGAAAAGACAGGCGTTGGCGACATCGTCGACAGTTCCGCCGCGTCGCAACGGAACGCTGTCGCGCCAACCTTGGACAACATCGTCGTTAAGCTTGGCGGTCATTTCGGTCTCGATAAAACCCGGCGCGATGGCGTTGCAACGAATGCTGCGCGAACCAAGCTCGAGCGCGACAGATTTCGTGAACCCGATAACACCAGCCTTGGAAGCCGCGTAGTTTGTCTGCCCGGCATTTCCTTTCACACCGACCACGGAACTCATATTGATGATGGAGCCCTCGCGATTCTTTAGCATGGTTTTCATCACGGCCTTGGTCATATTGAACACCGATTTGAGGTTGACCTCGATCACCTTGTCAAAATCTTCCTCGGACATTCGCATCAAGAGGTTGTCGCGCGTAATTCCAGCGTTGTTGATCAAAACGTCTATCGTGCCGAAATCCTTGATAACATCTTCGATGAGCTTTTGGGCCTGTTTAAAATCGGAGGCGTCTGACTGATAGCCTTTTACCTTTGCCGTGTCATTGTTGAGCTGATTCTCCAGCGCAATGGCCGACTCTGCCGAAGCGCTGTAGGTAAACGCGACATTTGCGCCATTACTGGCAAAGATTTCTGCGATGCCCTTTCCTATTCCCCGGCTCGCGCCGGTAACGATGACCACTTTCCCTTGTAGTAATGCCATAAATTTTAACTTTTTGTTGTTTTTTTTTTTGCGTTTCAAATATAGGAATTTTGCGCGGCGTTGGGCGATTGTTATGCAAAGTTTGTGCTTGAATTATGGAATTCTCGCGATGGCGTTTTAGGAATTAACGAGAAATTTAAGGTTCAGAATTCTGTTGCTGAAAATCCAAAAGTTTAACATCTGCGAGAGATCGAATGCGGAAGTTTCTTGCTTACCTTTATTTGAACAATTAAAATACAAGCGATGGCCGTCAATCTCCACAAAGAACTGATCAAAACGCGAAAAAAATCGAACGACGAAAGCAAGATCCTCGCGGCGGTTTTTCAAATCCTTCATCAGCACGAAACCGACAGAGAAAATATTTTGGCGAGTTTGTCTGCCGAAAATGCTGGCGACGGAAATGATTTTGTTTTCGATCATCTGGAAACCGACAAGATTTTTCACATTGACCAAATCCAGAAAACGGCGATCGATTATAGGTTGCGGTTTTTGGAAAGCCATCGGTTCAAGAACGGTTTTCCGGAAGAGGTAATTGTTGAGATCAAGAAACTCGAGACTATTCATGGTACAAAATTGACCAACTTTATGGTGATGGCGCCGACGAATGCCTTCAAGCTCGACAATTATGATGATCCATTGTTGTTTGCTTCAATTGGCAACGATTATTATTATTTGGTGCACAAATGGGGAAAGGAGTTTTCAAATCTCCGAAAATTCGAAGTGCTGCCGTTCAAAAATCTGGGCTGGTTCACGTTCTTTAGTTTGGTTGTAAGTATATTCCTGACTGCGATTCTTCCGCTCAGTCGGCTCGCTGTTAACGTTCCGATGGCAAAGTTCATCATATTCCTTTTCGTTTTCAAGAGCGTGATCGCAGTTGGGCTTTATGGATTTTTTATGGGCGGTCGAAAATTCAGCGATGGAATGTGGAACAGCAGGTTCTACAATAATTGAAAAAAGCGCCAAGATTGGCGCTTTTTTTAAGAGGAAATATTAATTTATTTCTTGATGAACTTTGCAACAGAATTTCCACTATCACTTTTCACTTTAACAAAATAGCTTCCTGATTTTAAGTTTGAAACATCAATATTTTTTGTGTTTTCAGCATTTGTAACGACCAAGACCATTTGCCCTAGAACGTTATAGATTTCGATTGATTTAATTTCTGAACCTTTAAAATTAATATTTAAGATATCATTCACGGGATTTGGATAAATCCTAAATTCCGAAATTCTATTTTCTTTGGTTGAAAGTGGAATCGATGTTACAGAAACCATATCAACATAATATAGTGCGCCAGCATTTGAAGCGCTATTATTTACTAGTAAAAAATCTGAATCATTGGAGTCGTTGTTCAAAAACCTTCCTATTGTCAAATATCGATAGGCGAGCTCTGCATGATATATGCCCGTTATTTCAGTCCAGCCAGTTGAGTTCGTGATAAACTGTGGATATTTTATCTGAGGTACCAAATTTGCGGCGGCGGTCGAGTTGTAAGGCACTTCAAGACCGTTGTTTGAAAAATATAGTCCGATATTTTTTAAAGCATACTTAGAATTTTCCGCAAATGAAACCATAAAAGTGACCATATAATCCTGACCTGGTACTAGCGGAGTTTGCAAAAATGCTTCTATGTACTCGCTGTACGATTCTTGACTTGCGTTTTCACCTGCTGCGAACCCGGCATATGCCACACCATCAAAAGCTGACTGAGAACCATAAAAATTTGTTGGGACATCCGTAAATTGCGTTGTCGAGCACTCGTTAAAATAGTCAGGTGAACCAAAATGGTTCAATGGACGGCTCCAGAAATTTGCATTTGTCAGATTGCCTTGATAGGTTGGACAGACATTGTAATCTTCAAAACTGGGATTTCGGACCAGATTTTGTGCGATAGATGTTGCACAAAACATTACCGAAAGAAGAAGTAGTTTTGTTTTCATAATTTATAAATTAAATTAATTGTTGATAGTTTCGAAATAGCAACCGCGACTCTTCTTTGCTTTTACTCATATTGTTTAAATTTTTGAGATTTGCAAATCTGATGTGTTGAGTTTTGAAAAGTAGTTAGTCGTTTAATTACAATTGTTAATGCGGGATTTGTTTTGCAACTGCGGAAAGATTTTATACAACATTGTTAAATTTATCTCCATAATATAATCAAATTCCTTTTCCCTTAATTTTTTCCCACAAAAAAACCCGCAAAAAGCGGGTTTTAAATCATTTATGCAAGAAATTTATCCCATTACCTCTTTTACTTTTTTGCCAATCTCGGCAGGCGAATCCACAACGTGAATGCCACATTCCCGCATGATTCTTTTCTTGGCTTCGGCCGTGTCGTCAGATCCGCCCACGATTGCTCCAGCATGACCCATTGTACGTCCTTTTGGTGCGGTTACACCAGCAATGAATCCAACAACTGGTTTTCTGTTGCCATCAGCTTTTACCCAATGTGCTGCGTCGGCTTCAAGCTGTCCACCAATCTCCCCGATCATCACGATGCATTTTGTTTCCGGGTCGTTCATCAACATTTGAACCGCCGCCTTTGTTGTTGTTCCAATAATTGGATCGCCGCCAATTCCGATCGCGGTGGTTATTCCAAGTCCTTGTTTTACAACTTGATCCGCGGCTTCATAGGTCAGCGTTCCAGATTTTGAAACTATCCCAACATTACCTTTTTTGAAAACAAAACCTGGCATAATACCAACTTTTGCTTCGCCTGGAGTAATAATTCCTGGACAGTTTGGACCTATTAGTCGTGCATTTCTTTCTTTAACATAGGCATTTGCTTTGATCATGTCTGCAACTGGAATTCCTTCTGTAATTGCAATGATCACTTTAATTCCTGCATCTGCAGCTTCCATAATTGCATCAGCAGCAAAAGCTGGAGGTACAAATATGATAGATACATCGGCACCTGTTTTATCAACAGCATCTTTAACCGTGTTAAAAACTGGTCTATCTAAAT
>JBBSUW010000003.1:0-56775 GCA_038234025.1 Flavobacteriales bacterium | reverse complement strand
TATACGAATTAAATAAACAAACATTCAAGCTAATTCATTAAATTTTAATCACATAAACTTTTAATTTTGCGACCCACCTTGTCCCTATGAACTTTACTAAATTGCTTGTAGCGTGGTATTTGCAAAATGCCCGCGATTTGCCTTGGCGCAGAACGCAAAGTCCCTACCATATCTGGCTGTCCGAGATCATCCTTCAACAAACACGGGTTGCACAGGGTTTGCCCTATTATCATTCGTTTGTGGAGGCTTTTCCGTCGGTCCAAGATCTTGCATCAGCAGACGAGCAGTCGGTGCTCAAGCTTTGGCAAGGACTTGGCTATTATTCGAGGGCGCGGAATCTTCACAAAGCTGCAAAACAAGTTATGGCTCAGTATAGCGGAAATTTTCCCGACTCCTATATAGAGCTGTTGAAACTGAAGGGCGTTGGCCAATACACGGCGGCTGCGATCGCTTCTTTTGCCTTTAATGAATGCGCCGCGGTGGTTGATGGAAATGTTTATCGGGTGCTTGCAAGATTTTTCGGAATTCCAACCGATGTTGCGGGTTCACGCGCCTACAAAGAATTTCACGACCTGGCATCAACGTTGATAAAAGATGCAGACCCAGCGCTTTTCAACCAGGCGATAATGGAATTTGGCGCGCTTCAATGTGTTCCAAAAAGTCCGGACTGCACGGTTTGTCCATTGGCATGGGGGTGCGTTGCCTTGCGCGATGGAGTTGTAAATTCGCTTCCTGTAAAGTCAAAAAAGGCGGCTTTAAAAAAACGGTTCTTCAACTACATCGTCGCAGCTGATCGAGCAGGAAAATATTTAGTGAAGCAGCGCACTGGCAAGGGAATTTGGCAAAATCTGTATGAATTTCCGATGATTGAGTCGTCCACGCTTTTGGACGAAGCTTCATTTAGCGAAACTTTAACGAAAAGCGAGATTTTTGGGGCGAATTACGTTATTAAGCCACTATCGCACTATAACATTGAACATAAACTGACGCATCAGCATCTTTTTATTTCTTTCCATCAGGTGGAGGTTGACATAACATTTGACGATGGACAATCCAAGGATGAAATTGCCGAACTTCCTATGCCCGTTCCGATTGCCAATTTTATCGTGAGGCATTGGGGTTAGTCCTTATTTGCAGTATATTTGATATCAAAATCCATTATAGGAAATGCACGGCACATTGAACAAGGTGATGTTGATCGGCCATTTGGGAGACGAGATAAAGATGCATTATTTCGAAGGTGGCTCGTGCATCGGAAGGTTTCCGCTTGCCACAAATGAGGTTTATATCAACAAAAGCACTAACGAAAAGATAACCTCAACAGAGTGGCACAATCTCGTTGTGCGCAACAAAGCCGCCGAAATCTGCGAAAAACACCTTTCCAAAGGCGACCGAGTCTATGTTGAAGGGCGCATCAAATCCCGGCAATGGACGGCCGACGATGGCAGCACGAAATACACGACCGAAATTCAGGTGACAGAATTCATGTTCCTTTCGGTCAAAAAAGATTCCGACAACAAGAACTCGGGAACCAAGATGCATTCCGACCCCGAAAATTCATTGCCAGAGAACGATATGCCGTTCTGATTTCTTAACCAATCCCGAAAAATTTGGACCCCGAGCCCAGTCTGACGATTCTCTCCACATACTATCCGTTAATCGGATACTTTTCGATATTCCTTTTATTGTTAGGTTCGGCGATGGTTTCTGCCGCTGAGGTCGCGCTTTTTTCGCTTACGCAAAATGATCTTGACGATATCGAGAGGATAAGACCCAGAAAAGCCGCGGCAATCTCATTATTGCTGGAAAAACCCAAGAAACTTCTCGCCACGATATTGGTCACCAATAATACCATGAATATTGGAGCAGTGGTTCTGTTCACCTATTTAGGACAGGATATTCTTGCTTCTTGGATCAGTCCTTCCTTTCTTTTTCTCGCCAACATTATACTAGTCACTTTCGTGATATTGATTTGTTGCGAGCTTCTGCCAAAAATCTATGCGAGCCGACAGAACAAGAAATTCTCAACTTTTATTGTGGTTCCGCTGATGTTCTTGAGCAGATTGCTCACCCCGATCAGTATGCCCATGCGGCACATCACGATATATCTCCACGAGAAGCTGGGAAAACAAAAAAGCAAGTTCTCAGTTGATAGGTTATCGCAAGCACTTGAACTTACATCGTCGGAAGGCACGAGCGATGAGGAAAAGAAAATCCTGGAGGGCATTGTCTCTTTTGGGAATACAGAAACCCGGCAGATCATGAGTCCGCGTATAGACATATTCGCGCTGGAGATCACAGAAACATTCGCGCAAATAGTCCCAAAGATCCTGGAGAAGGGTTTTTCGCGAATTCCTGTTTACAATGATAATATCGATACTATCGAGGGAATCTTATTTGTTAAAGACTTGATTCCGCATATTAATAAGGACATCTTTGATTGGAAGACTTTGCTGCGCGAACCCTTCTTTGTGCCAGAGAACAAGAAGCTCGATGATCTGCTAAAAGACTTTCAGGTCCGGAAAAACCATCTTGCGGTGGTTGTTGACGAATATGGCGGAACATCGGGATTGGTATCGCTCGAGGATGTCATAGAGGAAATCGTGGGCGACATAAGCGACGAATTTGATGACGAGAACGTGAGCTACACTATTATCAACCCCAGCACGTTCTTGTTCGAGGGGAAAACCAACCTACGAGATTTTTGCAGAATAGCCAATATTGATTCAGAACTATTTGATGAGAAGAAGGGCGAGGCCGAAACCGTGGCGGGAATGTTGCTGGAAGTCCAAGGGAACTTTCCGAAGAAAGGCCAAAAGATCATAATCGAGAATTGTACTTTTACGGTCGAATCGGTGGATAAAAAAAGGATTAAACAGGTTAAAGTAGTTATTTCTTGAAAAACTTCGCGCAAATTTTAGCGTCATTGTTTCTGGTTGCAATTGCTACAAGTTGCAAGGATGATGCAGTGCCAAAACCTTCGGCAAGCCTGCGATTGGATTATCCTGTTGCCGATTATTTTTTGTTCTCCAAAGATTGTCCCTATCAATTTTTGGTCAATGCCGATGCCGTGGTGAAGAAACTTCCCAACTGCAATCTTGAGGTTGTTTATCCCAAGATGAAGGCCACTGTTTATGTAAACTATAGAGATGTGAGCGGTGATGTCAAGCTCTTGCTTCGGGACGCACAGAAGCTTACCTACAATCATGTGATAAAGGCGGACAATATTACAGAGCAACCATTTGTAAACGCAAAGTTCAGGGTTTTTGGGATGTTCTATGAGGTGGATGGAAACGCGGCAACCAATGGGCAGTTCTACGTAACCGACAGCTTAAAGCATTTTGTGGACTGCTCGGTGTATTTTTATGCAAAACCTAACTTTGATTCCATAATGCCGGCGGCCGATTATATAAAGAATGATATGCGAAGAATGATGGAGAGCATGCAATGGAAGCAGTAGTCACCTATATTGAGGTGTCTTGCAAATTTATGTAATTTTGCGGCGGCTAATTAATGCGAAGGATATGGAATCAGTACAAGAAACTTTAGAGAAGAACAAGGCGCAGAAGGAATTCTACACCACGAAGAAGAAAAACCTGCCGACCAAGATATGGTCTTTTGTTAGGGAGAAGACCTTAAAGGACATCAGGAAGGAACTTGGTATATTGCACGGGTCGTATGCGCTGCACAAGGAGTGGATGGGCGACCTCACCAACAAAAAGATACTTGATCTGGGCTGTCTGTCGGGGAACAACCTGTCGGTTTATATGGCAGAGAACTCCAAGGCTTATGCAGGGCTTGATCTAAGCGAAGTTGGGATAGCGAAACTACAGGAGAGGATTGCGCATGTGCCGACCGCGAAGGCCGTGGCAATGGACTTCTTTGCTGATGAATTTACAGAGAAGGACTTTGATATAATCTACGCATATGGAGTGCTCCACCACTTCAAGAACGTGGACAACCTGATCGCAAGATTGGACGAAAAGCTGGCGCCGCAAGGAGAGATCATTAGTTACGACCCGCTGGAAACGAGCTACCCCATATGGTTCATCAGAAAATTGTACAGGCCCTTTCAAAGTGATGCGGCGTGGGAATGGCCTTTTACAAGAAAGACTGTTCAAAAGTTCGCGAAGGCTTTTGAGATTGTTGAAAAGCGCGGACTTTTGGGAAAGAGCAAGTGGTATTTTATTGTTGGGCTGCTGCCGATGAGCAAGGAGAAGAAACTGGCCTGGGGGAAGAAGGCACATGTGCATGACTGGAACAAATCGGCGGAGTCGATGGAGCATTTGTACAGTTGCATGCAGGTTACGATGCGGATGAGGAAGAGATAATTGTATATGATATAACAAAAAGGGAAGCTGTGATGGCTTCCCTTTTTTTGTGGCATTCAAGCTGGAAGCGTTCGGCTATATGTTTTCCCTTACGGCGTTGATGTATTATGTCGCAGGGCACTAACATGCTATGATACTGTGGCACTATTGTCGGCTACAGTGGGAGTATTATCGGCTATACCGGCGCTATTATCGGCTACAGTGGCAACATCATCATATACAGTGGGATTATTATCGGATACAGTGGCAACATTATCGGCTACGGCGGGAGTATTATCCGCTGCGGCTAGAGTATTGCAACCCAATGTTGGGTAATTGTATCTACGGAGACGATTATTCTAAATACAGGCGCTCTATGTGTAAGTGCAGGAGTTTCATATATAGATACGTTTGATCGCGGTAATCCTATGGTTGGCTGGCTAGCCCCGATCGCAGCGGTATCCTTTTTTTCTGCCCTTTTTTGGGCAGGGAAAAAAGATATAGCGGAGAGCGGGAACATGGATGGTTTGAAATGCCCGAGCAATCCGCTCCAAGCCTATTTAATGATGTTGATCCATTGGCCGGTGGTGCGGGCGAGATAATCATCGTCGTACATGGCTTCGGCCTGGAGGCCGGGGAAATAGTACGTGCCGAGGTATGAGGCGTTGATGGACATCTTGAAGGTGCGGGTCTCGCCGGCCTTGAGCGGAAAATAGTAATTGGTGCGGTCGTCGCGGATGTCGATGTAGTCAGCATTATTGGTGCTGGCGGCGCCCTCGGCGTAGCGGGTGTTGACGATCTCGAAACCGGAGGGGACAATCTGCGATAGCGCGATATTGTCGATCCTGTAGGCGCTGGTGTTGGTGATTGTGACGCTGGCGGTAATGGACGCGCCTTGTTTGGTGGTGGAAAGGCTGGCGGCTTTTCCCTTGCTGTCCGTAAAGGCGGTGTTGACCTTGAGGTTGCGGGACTCGGGCTTTTCGGAACCTATGGGGAGGATGCCGGTGTTGAGCAAACGAACGTACAATGTGGCGCTGCCGGGGTTGGTGAGCGTGATGGACTGGCTTCCTGTGGTGACGGTGAGCGGCACTGTCGCGAGGGTTTTTGGGCTGTCGATAGTGCCGGAAATTCCTTTGTAACCATATTTGACGTTGATGCCCTTGCTGCCCATTTGGTCGGCGAACTTGGACATTGCATAAAGCGAGAAGGCGGTGGTCTGGGTGCTCATCCAATCTGAGGACGACATGTGCTTGGCGAGAATGGTGGCGGTCTTGAAGGCCTCGGGCTTGCGGTCCAGCAGCAGCAACGTCTCGAGCGTCATGGCGAGGTTGCGGTCCTCGGATCCATAGTAATAATACCTGCCACGGTCGGTGGACTGCGGGTCGATGCTGGCGGTGGCGAGGAGTTTTTGGGCAGCGGCCTTTTGACCAGCAAGGACGTAGGCGGCGGCAAGGCGCAGGCGCGATTCGTTGGAGGTGTTCTTGGTGGCGATGAGCCTGTTCATTGATGCGAGGTCGGGGCTGCCCGCCAATGCAAGGGTGTACAATCTATAGGCTTGGGCGAGGTCGTTGCTATATTCAGGCTGGAAACGCCAATTTTTTGCCTCGTTGCGCTGGTAGTTGAGGAATCTGGATTTTAGGCTTGCTGGGAGGGCGTAACCTTTTTTCTCGGCCTCGAGGAGGAAATGCGAGGCGTAGGATGTTCCCCAATCGTCGGCGTAGGTGCTTCCGGGCCAATATGCAAAGCCGCCGTTGCCAATCTGGAAGCCGTTGAGCCTTGCAATTGTAGCGGTGACGTTCTTCTGGATCAAGGCCGCACGCGATTTATCGATGGCGACCACCGTTGAAAGATACAGCTGCGGGAACGCCGAGGATGTGGTCTGTTCGACGCAACCGTGCGGATAACTGATGAGGTAATTGAGGCGGCGGTTGAGGTCTATGGTGGGCATTCCGGAGAGCTCGAGCTGCGCCTTGTTGGATCCGTCAACGCCAAAAGTGTTCCAGGTGATTGTTTGGGTTGATTTTGGCTTGAGCAAAACATCTTGGTAGGTATTGGTGACGGGATTCGGGTTGGTGAGGTCAATTTCGACATCGTATGATGCTTTTTCCTTGCCTGAAGTGGCGACCACGCTGATGTGGCCGATGCCGGTGGCGGAACCGACCTCAACATTGAAGTAAGCGAGCTTTTCGTCGGGCGATGTGAAAGTGAGGTTTTGGGTGGAACTGCCAACAATCTTGATGTTTGGCGAGGTCTTGAGCTGGATATTCACGGCGGAGATCTTCTTGTCCAGGGCGAAAATGGTGACGGGAATGGTGACCTTTTCGGATGGGGATATTTTTCGGGGCACCGAGGTGAGGAGCATCAGCGGGCTTTTGACGGCGGTGGTTTTTTCGGTGCTGCCGTAGGCTTTGTTGTCCACGGACGAGGCAACGACCATAGTCCGGACCGAGCCAATGTATTGCGGCAGCTTGATCTTATGAATCTTGGACTGGCCTTTTTCCAAAGTGTACGGGCCGAGAAAGACGACCACGGGCTTGAAACGGTTGGCCTTCTTGGTTTTGCTTGCGCCGAGGTCCTGATCGCCACCGATGCTGAAAATCTGTTCAATCTTGCCGCCAAACGCACCGAGAACATGGTCGAAAATGTCCCAAGTCTTTACGCCAAGGGCTTCTTTGGCATAGAACGCATCCCAAGCGTTGGGGGTTTTGAAGCGCGAGAGGTCGAGCAGACCTTCATCGACAATGGCGATGGTATAGCTCATGGCGCGGCCGGATTTCTCGGAGATCTTTATGTTGAAAGGTGTGGCCGGCTTCAATTCATTTGGCATCGAAAGCTGTGGCTGGAGCTTGGTGTCCTTGTCAACCACGCCGATGGACGCGATGCCGTACATTCGGATCGGGAGGTCGTTGGCGGTGGAAGCGTGAGGTTGCAAAGATGAAATATTGAAATAGACGTTTGGCGCCATTGCCGCGGTGATCGGAACGCTGATGATGGTCTCGCCTTTTTTGGTCTCTGCCCAGAGCGTGCTTAGAACGCCGGTGCCATTTTCTATGGAGACGAGCGCTCGACCGGCGGCGCTTGACGGGAAAGAAATGATAGCCTTGTCGCCCACATTGTACTCTTTTTTATCAGTGGTGAACTGCAATCTGGTGGCAGAAGCGGCGTCGGTATTGCGTGTCTTGCCCGACCATGATGGCCAATCTATCATCACGGTTTCGGCAGTGGAATGTCCGCCCTGTGGGTTCTCGATCCTGATGAGGTACCTGCCCCATTCGCTCTGTGCAAGCTTGAGGTCAAAAGAACCGCGGCCCTTTGCATCGGTGTTTACTGAAAAGGTTTTGTAAACCGTTGTAGACGAAGAGGAATTGTAGTTAGAAAAATCGCGGTCGGCGGATGAATCGTACCACCAGTTCCAATCGATCTTGTAGATGCTGACCGAAACATTGGGAACGGAACGTGGCGAACCATTCTCGTTCAATGTCGCGATCTCAAACCGGTTGTTGGTATCGGTCTCGAGCATGTCATATTTGTTGGTCTTTGGAAGCTTGAGGCCGACGTAGGTTTCATATGGGGAATATTCGGCAGAAGCCACGTCTGTACTGACGTCGCCACCCTGTTCATGAACCTGCGTGATGAAATTTGCCTTGAGCTTGCCGGGCGGAAGCGAGGTTAATCTGGGCTCGACCCTAAAAGTTGCCTTTCCGCTATCGTCGGTGCTGCCGTCGAAAACCGTTGATTCGTCGGTGCTGAATGTTTTTGTGATATCGTCGAAAGTGAAATCGCCGTAGCCGGAGAAAGTGGTCGGTTGTTGGTAGAATTTGGCCTTGACATCGACCTTTAGATTTTTTGCGACAGCGCCGTGTAGCCAGATTGCCTCGATGTTTGCCAAAAATGGGTCTTCGCTCTCGAGTTTAGCGCCGTTGAGGTTGTTCTTGATCTTGATGCGATTGGGTTTTATCGTCTCGATTTTTATGGCTTTGTAGAACTTGGCACCGCCGACGCTAACCATCGCTTCCCAGTTTCCGGTGGGCGCATCTTGGTTGGTGGGAATGCTGAAAGCGTAGTGGTTGGTGGCATTGCCGTACTTCATTCCCTGATAAATGACCTTGCCACTAGGGTTGGAAAGGCGGACCTTGACCGGATGGGATTTTGGCAATTTGGATGCATTGTCGTCGAGGACAAACCCCATATTTACGTTATCGCCCGGTCGACGCACGCCACGGTCGAGGTAGATGAAACCTTTGAGGCCTTTCTGCAGGCTTTGGCCGCTGACGTCAAAGTTGGAAAGAGACAGCGAAAGGCCGTCATCGAGCTTGAGATAAGTGGCCTGGTCGCCCTTTCTGACGATGGCAAAATAGCCGTAATTGTCCATTTTCGCGGAAGCGATACCATCCGAATTTGTCCTGATGGTGGTGAGTTTCTGCTGTTGGTAGCTGTAAATCTCAATGTCGGCGCCTTCGGTGGGTTTTGTGGTGAGAATGTCGGTGACGGCGAAAAAAAGGCTTTTGTCCGCTCCGCGCTTGGCTATCACGCCAAGGTTAGTGGCGAGGACATTGGTGGCGATCTGTCGATTGGAATAGTAGGATCTGGTGCAAGGATTTTCGTGGTCGCGCCAGCTGTAATATTCATAATCGTCGTAATCATAGTCGTTGGCGCCGCTGTAGTTGACATCTTTTTCGGCAACTTCTTCCTCTGAGTCTTTATCTTTTGGCATTTCGTCGGTACAGACATACATTGAATAGCTTGGCCGATAATCGAGCTCAAGACGGTACATCGCGCCAGGTTCGGGCTTGATTATCTTGGAAATATCGATGGCAAAAGTGTTCCATTTGGTTAACTCGGCCAGACTGTTTTTCTTCAATCTCAACGTTGTTTTGGCGATGGGCTGCGCAACGCGTTTAAGCGCAGTGCTGCCGTTGAGCTCGTTGTACTGGAGGAATTGCAGCATGTTGTTCTGATAGATTTTGTAGATCCGAACATCGACCGCATTGAGGTTTATCGCCTCAAAATTGACTTTTAGGTTTTTTGAATCGGGAAGAATGACGCCGTTCTTGGTGAATTTTATTTCCGGATTTGGCTGGTCAAAAATTGCGGTTGTCAAAAAGTTGTTCTCGAGCTTCAAACCATATGAGCTTTCGATGCCCTGAAAAACCTCAACCCTAACCTCGCCCTCGGCCGTGGGTGCTTCGCCATTGTCGTTATAATCATCGGCATTATTGGATTGCGCCGTGGCAACGGGTAGGTTGCTAAAGAAAACCTTGAGAACATTGCCATTGACGGCGAACTTGAGATTGTCGCGGTTCTCTATTGAAATCAAACCGTTGAAATCCTGGTCGGGTTTTACGGGGTCGGAAAAGTTGATGGAGAGTTCCTGAGCGCCGGCAGCGGGAACTTCGACGCGAATAACCTTGAACTTATCGTTCTCTGGGATCGTTCTGGTGATCGTGCCTTTTATATCGGTTTCGACCGAACCTTTATTAGCAAGATCTATGGGTTTTCCATCGTAATAAATCGTCAACTTGGAATCGACCGAAGAACGCGGAATGCTGTCCACGACAAACCTGAATTCTTTGGCGGAAGCCGCGGTCTTGAAGAACTTTATCTTGAGGTCTTTTCCTTGGCTCGAGGCGCGAACAAGCCTTTTTGCAAGTTCAAAGTCGAGGACGTCGGCGGTTTTTATGGTTGCGTTCAGGTATTGAAAATTGGGACTGTAGGATTGAATGTCCAATGTTTTTACAACAAAGTCCTGCTCAATTGTCTTGACGGTAAAGTTGAACTTGCCGGTCTTTGCCGCAACATCCTTAAGTTTTAAAAGCTTGAAGGTGACCTGATATTCGGCGCCGTTGCTGAGTTTTCTGTCCGGAACGAACGCTATGGAATTTCGCGAAAGCGCGATCACTTTTCCCTTTACTTCGGGCGAGATCTCGAAAAGGTTCCTGTCGAGCTCCATGTTCGGTTTCCACGATTGGTTCTCGAACGTGAGCACGACGGTGATGTTGTCGGTGGCGGAAATCCTGTTGCCCGTGAAATAACTGATGTGCTCGGCGAAAAGTGCGGGGTCTGAATTGAACTCGGCGGCTGTTTTCTTGCCGCATGAGTAGTAAAGAAATGTGGCGGCGAAGAGTAACAGGATTTTTGCCTTCATTTTTGTGGAAGCTTTAGGATTGGTGAGATGAAAGTAAATTTAGCGTTTTTTCAACAACGCAAAAAACCTTTGGATAATATCCTAAAGTTAATAACTCATCTTCTTTTTTTGGCGAAGAATGCTCTTAGCAAAATTGAAGCTTCATGCCCGAGAATTCCGGACTCGACGACTGTTTTTGGATGTAGTTTCCCGCCCATTGTTCGATAGCCGCGATGCAGGTCTTCGGCGCCAAAAACAACTTTGTCGATCTGGCTCCAATACAAAGCGCCAGCGCACATTTGGCAAGGCTCGAGCGTGACGTACAGCGTGCAGCCCTTGAGGTATTTGCCGCCGAGAAAGTTGGCCGCGGCGGTGATGGATTGCATCTCGGCGTGGGCCGTGACGTCGTTGAGAAGTTCGGTGAGATTGTGGCTTCGGGCGATGATCCTGTCGCCGACAACGATGATCGCGCCGACGGGAATCTCGTCCTTCTCGAGCGCGAGCTCGGCTTCCGCCAAGGCCTTTTTCATAAAGTAGAGATCGTTGTACGGACTTTCGATCATTGTTCAATTTTTCTTTTTGCAATCAGTAAAACATGCTTTTCGATATATTCCAGACGGTCGTAATCATACTCGAATAATTTCAAAATCTCGAAGTGGTGCTTTCGCAAAAGATTTTGGATAAAGTCGATGCTGTAGAAATACATGTACATTCTGCCGCCGATACTCGCGGTCTTGAAGCCCGAATCTGCAATGTCGCCGTTGATGAAACTGATGTAGAAAATGCCGTCAACATCTAGAAGATTTTTGGCATCGGAAAACAATTTAGAAAGGTCTTTTTCTGAAAGATAAGGAATGCAGAAGCCGCAGGAAATGGCATTGTACTTTTTGGTAATTGTAGAAATACTTCGGATGTCGCGAAATTCGAAGTTCGCTGTTGGAATGTTCGATTTTGCCAACGCCAGCATTTTTGGCGCAATATCAAAGGCGTCGATGGTTGCGCTAGGAAATTTGTGAGCAAGAAATTTTGTGATATTTCCTGGACCGCAAGCCATATCTAGCAGATGCGCATTTTCTCGCGTAACATGATCAGCGAAATAAGCTAGTCCATCGTCATAAATTGAGAGGTTTCCAAATTTCTCGTCGTAAAGCGCAGCGACGGAGTTCCAGGTGTCAAATGTTTCTCGATAGGAGTCCATTGTAGAAATTTGGCGAAAGGCTTTCTGTAAAAATAGACATTCGACGGGAAACGCCAAGGTTTCTATTTTATCAAAATGTTCTTTTCATAACCCAGCCCCTTGCCGTTCGTTATTTTCACCACATAAGTTCCCTTGGCGAGGTTTGGAATATCGATATGCTGCTGCGCCGTTTTGAGCATTTCTGTATGAACAATCTTTCCACTGATATCGATGACGTTGATCATGCTGCCCACATAGTTCTCATTGAGCCTGATCTCAAAACGGCCCGAATTCGGAACGGGATAGATCGCAACGTTGTCCTTGGCGAAGTCTTTTGTAGAAAGTGGAATCTCTGAGAATTTTGCGATGAAGGCATTCGATGGATATGGAAGTTGGCTGTTGCCGCTCAGTTCAAGGTTTTCCTGATAACTTCCCGGAGTTGAGATATTTTCGGCACTTGAGGTTGTACCGATGATATAGAAACCATTTTCGTGGAATAGCGTGCGATTAATGCGCTCTAAACCAAGCCCACCATAATAGGTACCATACTTTAAGGCGGAGCCATCAGATGATATTTTTGCCAAAAAACCATCGATCTGTTGAGATTGACCTGGCGGCGGTGTTGTAAGTTGAGGTTGATAACTTCCGTTCGTAGATATATCATTTAAGGTTGTACTTCCTGAAACATAAACGTCTCCACTTGAATTAATTGCAACAGATGACAATGCTGCTCCACCGCTATTTCCCAGATAGCTGCACCACAATCTCTCGCCCAATAGATCAAATTTAGCAATAAGGTTTGAATAAATACCAACTTTCGTAGTTTGAAATGCGCCCGCTGTGGAAATTATGTTGGTACTTCCTGTAGCGCCGGTAATATAAACGTGGTCTCGTGTTACAGTAAGACTGTGTTCATCGCCGAATTGTATCCCGCTATAAGTTTGATCGTAGGTTCTGTCTGTAAAGAGACCACCAAAATAGGTGCCCCAAATTCTGGAGCCATCAAAAGAAAACCTTGCCAAAAATAAATCCGCACCATGTTGATTGTTGCCCCCATTGTAAGGCTGAAAAGAACCAGGAGTGGAGAAATAAGTGTTTGGCACAAAATCTGTTACTGTGCCACCAACAAAAAAGCCTAGATCATTAACTGAAATTCCAGTTATACCTGAGCTGCTGTTTTCAATGGTGCGTCCATAATAACTTGCCCACACCCGATCACCTGCCGAAGAATATCTTGAGATAAAGTTGATATACTGGCTTGGTGTTAAAATTGCACTTTCTTGAAAACTTCCGGGTGTTGTAATGCCGAACATACTTGTTGTTTTCCCATATAAAAAGATATTTCCAAAATCGTCGCCAACAACGCCTCGAGTATAATCATCTTTATCAGTTCCAACATAGGTGCTCCAAACCAAACTTCCATTAGATGTGAATCGTGCCAAGAAACCATCAGTACTGCCCCCAAAATTTTCCTGAAAAGAACCAATAGTTGACAATCCTGAACTTGAAGTCTCACCAACAATGAAAATATTGTCGTTTTTGTCAATATATATCGAAGAAATGTAATCGTCGCCAGCGCCTCCAAAAAACGTTGCCCACAGCAATATGCCATTACTGTTGAATTTTGCGATTAATCCATCACTTACTCCGCCGCCATAGGAGGATTGAAATGCATTTGCTGTAGCGAACTGATTACTGTACGATGCACTTCCAAATACATAACCAGCGATGTAAAGGTTTCCTTCACTATCGGTAGCATCGTCCGCAGCAAAAGTGAACTCGCCTCCAAAGTACGTCGCCCAATTCCTCTCATAGGTAGTCTGGGCTTCTGCCTTACCGATGAAAATGAGAAAAAGAACAAGCATGAATTTTACATTTTGCATAAAGAATGATTTAGTAATAAGAGAAGAGCAGTAAGTTTCCCTACTGCTCTGTAAATTTACAATTAATATTCGTCTATAAAAATCATAAAAGCACCAGCACCATTAACATCATAGATATCAAAGAGTGTTGTAAGACCAGTAGATGCATCATAGTAACTATAAGATGGGCTCATACCTCCAATCGCAAAGTTACCTGTTCCGGAAAAAGGGATTCCAGTGATGCTAAATTTTACAATGCTCCATTTTTGCGAGTTCTGAAATGTTGCTTGAGCTGTTGTATTTGAAATGGGTATGTTCACGGATATTCCGCTATTATTTCGAAACCATCCGGTAATGAAGGGTATGCTTGCTGGCGAATTATAAGGAATACCCGTGGTAGCTGAATTCGTGTAAATTACGATGGATTGCCCTGGCGTCAAAGTGTATAACGTGGTTCCAGTATCCAGAATAGGATATGAAGAGGACTGCGAGATTGGATTTGTCGCCAACTGAAACTGAAAATTATGGCTCGAGAAGTTGTAAATTTCCATCGTCTTCTGGCTAAATACTGAACACGAAACCAACGCGAGCAGCAAGGTAAATAAATTTTTCATTTTACAGTAGTGTTTTGGTTAATCAATTCCTTCACGTTACGGGAATGCAATTGTAGGGCCTGACGCAAAATGTCATTGTCCGACGCCCCTTTTGCAATGTCTTGCTGGTAAAAGGCCAGATATTTTCTTGCACCATCAAATCTTTCATTATTCTTCGCCGTAACAGCTTTAGCTGTTGACATATCTTTTCCGAAAGATGTGAGAGACCTTTCAAATGCAACCATTTCTGGGGTCTTGTTAATCCGCACCGCAGTTGTTGTGCTGTCTTGTGCGACAGCTGCTTCGTTGGCGCAGGATCCTAAGGAACCCATAAGCACCAGCATCAGAATGCATTCTAGAATACTTTTCATTTGTTCTAAATTTTTGGTTAAAAGAAAATTGTTTTAAAGCGTTCAATGTTCGGCATCTCAACGTGTGATCAATACGGTGGAACGTCGGTACAACCATTCATCATACAGTGATCATCTGACATAGTAAATTATTGTTCTGTAAAGCTAATTGATGTTCTGAATTCATTCAAGAGGGAAAATACTGATTTCAAGAATTTTTTAGTAAGTAAAAATACTGATGCGCAATGTTAAGATACCATAAAATATTGCTGTCCTTCCACATCAAATAGTGCCGGCACAATCGTATTTCGATATATTGCGACAACGCGGTTTTTAATCTAAATCATATATGAGAAAAATAGCGGTGGTCGATGACCAAATTCTCTTCAGGTAAAGTTTTGTATCTATATTGAATACCTTGGATGGGATTGAAGTTGCTTTTGACGCTTCCAACGGAAAGGAGTTCTTTGGATTGCTTTCCCACAACCCAATCGATGTGGTGCTTTTGGACATTTGAATGCCCAGAGATGGATGGCTTGGATGCTTGTGAATTGATACGAAAAGAACAGCCAGAGATAAAAGTTCTAATCATTTCGGCTTTTCCCGATTCAGAATCTATTCGGAAAATTTTGGATTGTGGTGCGCACGGGTTCTTTACAAAGAATGCTCATATTTCTGAAATTGCCGACGCCTTGAGAGATGTAAAAGAACAGGATTTCCTTTTTTCATCTGATTTGAATCCAATGGTTAAAGAAGCTTTTGCAAGAAATGCTGGCAGACAATTTGAACCGTCAAAACCTTTCTTTTCAAAAAGGGAAATCGAGATTATTGATATGATCTGTGCGGACAACAACACGCGCACAATCGCAAAGAAACTTTTCATAAGCCCTAGAACCGTGGAAACCCATAGAATGAATATCTCCAAAAAAATAGGCAGCAAAAGTCTCGCTGGTATGGTACGGTACGCGTTGGAAAACGGGCTGCTTGACGAGGATGACTTGCAATAATACATATTGTATTTTTACAATATGCCAAACCATTTGGAAAACATCCAGAATCCCGAGGATCTTCGATTGCTGAAACTTGCTGATTTACCAGAACTCGCCAGGAAACTTCGCGAATTCATCATCAATATTGTCGCCGTAAAGGAAGGACATCTTGGCGCTAGCCTTGGTGTGGTCGAACTCACGATCGCGCTGCATTATGTTTTTGAAACGCCCATTGATATTTTGGTCTGGGATGTTGGCCATCAGGCTTATGGACACAAGATCTTGACCGGTCGAAGGGATGTTTTTGAAAGCAACAGGCAGTTTGGTGGTATTTCGGGTTTCCCAAAAATCGCGGAAAGTATTTATGACCATTTTGGCACGGGACATTCGTCAACATCGATTTCGGCGGCGTTGGGAATGGCGATCGCGTCAAATCTCAACGGACATCCTGAAAAGATACATATCGCGGTGATCGGAGATGCTTCGATCGCGAGCGGAATGGCATTTGAAGGACTGAACCACGCCGGCGTGACCGATGCAAATCTTTTGGTGATCCTCAATGACAACGCCATCGGCATCGACCCAAGCGTTGGCGCATTGAAAAACTATCTCACTTCGGTAAAGTCTGGGAAGAATCCTTCGCAGAACAACATGATCAAGTCGCTCAATTTTGATTATTTCGGCCCTATCGATGGTCATAATATCGGACTTTTGGTAGGAACTTTGGAGAAACTGAAAAAGGTCAAAGGGCCAAAATTCCTCCACATCGTCACGACAAAGGGCAAAGGATTGAAATCTGCCGAAGATGATCAAGTCAAATACCATGCGCCGGGGAAATTCGATGCCCTTACGGGAAAAATAAACCACGTTGATGACAAGGGCGCGCCAAAGTTCCAAGATGTTTTTGGACTCACTTTGGTCGAGCTTGCAGCACAAAATTCCAAGATCATCGGGATTACACCCGCGATGCCTACGGGAAGCTCGCTCAAATTTATGATCGATGCTTTCCCCGATCGCGCTTTCGACGTCGGCATTGCCGAGCAGCACGCCGTCACGCTTTCGGCGGGAATGGCAACGCAGGGAATGATTGTTTACTGCAATATTTATTCTACATTCCTTCAAAGGGCTTACGACCAAGTCATACATGACGTTGCCTTGCAGAATCTTCCCGTGATATTCTGCCTCGACCGTGCGGGCATTGTTGGCGAAGATGGCGCAACGCATCACGGCGTTTTTGATATCGCCTATCTGAGCTGCATCCCAAATATGATTGTTTACGCACCTTTGAATGAGATCGCGCTTCGGAACATTCTCTACACCGCGCAACTTGGCCTCGAACATCCAATCGCGATCCGGTATCCGCGCGGGAAGGGCGTTTGTGAAAACTGGCGGCTGCCTTTCGGCGAAATTGAAATCGGCAAGGCAGAGTGTTTGAGAAAAGGCTCGAGAATTGCGGTCCTTTCCACGGGGTTTATCGGTAACAATGCTGCTTCGGCAATTGACAGAACCGCCTATCCAGATGAATTCTCGCACTACGATTTTGCCTTCATAAAACCATTGGACGACGATTGCCTGCGCGAAATATTCTCATCTCACATCAAAATCATTACCGTTGAAGATGGCGTTTTGATTGGTGGTTTTGGAAGTTTGGTCAATTCATTCGCTATCAAGAATGGGTTCAAAATCGACATAAAAAATCTCGGAATACCAGATGAATTCGTAGAACACGGCAGCATGAGCGAACTAAAGACGATGCTTCATCTCGACGGTGAAAGCCTTCGGGAAACATTTGAAAACTTCTCCAAATAAAAAAAGCCCCGCGATTGCAGGGCTTTTTCCTATCATAAAAAATCTTACTATTTCTTGATGATCTTTTGAACATGTGTCGCTTCTGACGTTGCGATTTTCAAAAGGTACAATCCAGATTGAAGGCTGTTGAGATCAAGAGATTTTTCAAGTGCGAAATCATTAGTACTTGTTTGGTAAACCACGCGACCGTTGATATCTGTTACCTGGAAGTTCACTTTCCCTACGTATTCTGCAATTCTAACATTGAAAATTCCGTTGCTCGGGTTTGGATAAACACGGAACATATCTTTTTGCTCAAAAGTTGTTGTGGCCAATGTACAGTTAGGTCCTGGAGGAAATGGTGTAAAATCCTCTACTTGATCTGTGGTTATATTCGCGCTTCCAGAAGAAGCGTTCAATCCCATGCCACGACGTGTGAACACCTCGGTGATCAAACAATAATCTGCTCCACCTGTTGTGGCTTGGTCTGCTGCGATAAGTTTATCGCGACCGCTGATAATGGAAGAAGTGTTGCAAGCTTGAAGTTTCAAAGCATCAAGAACAAGACGCATCACTTTATTGTTTCCACCAGTTCCCGAGTAGATGTTTGGATCAAAGCCATATTTATTGACATACGCCCATGTTAAATCCCAAAGCACGCTTGTCCACGTTTCGCCAACGCTGTATCGATAAGCGCCGTTAGCATCAAAAGGAACAATCGAGTGGCTCATGGTTATCGGGTTTATTGCCAAGTCAGTGCTGTAAGGATATGTTCTGATCCCTCCACCATTTACTGCTTCGCTCACCGCGAAAGTTGCTATTGCACGTGGCATTTCGCCTGTATCGCCCGTTTTGATTTGCATCATCAATGAAAACCAATCGGACCAGCCTTCGCCCATTTGCTCATAATTGTTCATACAGCCCGAAGTTCCGCCACCGATCAACCGGTTGGAAATTCCATGTCCATATTCGTGGCCAATGATGCCATTGTCAAAATCGCCATCACTGTTAACATAAGATGTGCGCTGTAGTTTCACGACCACATTTTCACCAGCTTTGACCCTTGCGATCAAATCATAACCAGCGTCCTGCGTAACTGCCACCGCTGGAATCGTGATCGTTGCATCGGCGCCCGACATTCCAATAAGGACGTTTCCGCCCACATTGTTAACTATGATTACAGCCACCGCGCCTGCATTTTGCGCGTTTTTAACTTTTTCAACAAAAGGACAAGGAGTTCCGCCCAAATCGACTGCAGTGGACCTTCGTATAAGAGCGATTTTTCCTGCCAAGGCGGCAGCATTGATAGCTGGAGAACAAGCGTCGGCATTATCGGTTTGTCCCACATCTGGACTTCCATCATCAAATAGTACGAGTTCTGTCTGGATCATTGCCGGCTCCAAGGGCAGGTCTACATGGCCAGGATTGAACACATTATCCGCGATCGGCAGTGGCCCAGCGATAGCGGCTGGTGTAATGATCTTCACCGGAGATGGGATAACATTCCAAAGAAACATTTGCATTCTAGGGCTGCTTCCATCCTGTGGCGTAGAAAAATTGGCGTTGTTCAAACTGGGCGCGGAAGCTGTTGAACCATCTTGGGCATCGGCATTGACCGGATCGCCCAAAAATGTTGTGATACCTCCATTGCCATAATTGTTCTTTTGAAAATTTGCGCTTGCCTCATTGAATCCATATTGGTACCAAACATCATGCATGATGTTGTTCATATAGAAAAGATTGGTAGTAGCTGCTGGCAAATATGTCGCGGGCTGAACGCTCGTGCCGCCATAAGGAAAATCAAAATTCAATGTTGCTCCACCGTCGGGGCTCGCGCCGTTGCCATTATTGCCATCGGCATCCTCTTGTGCATAGACATTGTTACCTCTGGTGTAAGTGTATTCGGCACCTGCAACACCGTTGATGTCATGCCATCCGTAAGGGGAAGCAATTGCGTTGTCCGGATTTGTGATCAGCTGAAATGGTGAATGGTCCGGGCTTACAAAATTGTATGGAATAACGCGGTATGAACCTGCATTGGTTTCCACAGCAGATGATGCAGTGTTGCTGTAAAAGCTTTTGTTGAAGTTGAAAGCAGATGCAGCCGTCGTTGTCGGTTTTTCAAAAGAACAGTTCACCGTAAGGTTGTCTTTTGCAAGGATGTTTCCATTGTTGGCGTCAACACGGACGTCATAAAGATTTTTGTCAATTGGAGAATAGAACTGGAATTTCCAGGCCAATACAAGGTTGCGGTCTTCGGTTATATGATAAACAAGTTTCGCCGTGATCGGGTCATGCTGAAGTCCATCGGAAAAAGTAAGATTTTTGCTTGAAGCCGTTTCGAGCACGCTGAAATTAGCACCTGTTATTTGAAGATTGCCGTACAGCGCAGCCAAACTTTGGGAAGCCGTCATGCCTGGCTGAACAGCGTTCGTCCTGCTGCTTGCGTTTGCCAAAAAGTAAACCTCGGCGTTTATAATACTGCCGTTCTTGCTTAAAAAGATGGATTGCGTACCATGAACTTCTGTTTGCGCAACGCGCTGTGCCACATAACTTGTGGTGATACCAGTTCCAGAACCAGTGGTCTGGCTTTGGATTTTGATATCGGAAATGTCATTTTGAGTAAGTCCAAGCGTTACCATATTTTTGGTGAGGTAGGTCTTGATTTTTTGCGAATTGTCCTGACCAAAAGTGATCATTGGCAATACAAAAAAGAGGATCAGCGTAATTTTTTTCATAATATTATAGTGGGTTTGAGCGATAGTAATTGCAAACATATATTATTTTACGGTAAAACTATAAGTAATGTTCATTTTCTAATAAGATTTAACTATTGTCCCGAAGAAATGATCTGATTGAAAATCAACGCCTTTCCATCGGTGAGCGCCGCAATGAACTGGCAAATGTGCAGAAGTCGGTCGTAAAGCTCCTCCTTGCTATCGGAGTGCGTGCTCGGCAAAAGCTTTAATAAAAGTCTATCATAGTTTGAAGCATTGCCCTCGTGATTGTTGTTGTAGGCAGTTATGAAAGCATCCAAAAGATTGTTGATCATTCCATAGCCTGAGATTTCTTTTTCCGTAACCTCGCGGCTTTGATAGATTTTCTCAACACTTAACTTGATAATGTCATCGAGCTGAACCTTGTATTTGCTTTTGTCCATCAACGAATGTGGGAATTTTCCCGCTAGAATCTGGGCTTCATTTTCCACAAAAATCCTTACGGCGTCATTGATCAAGCTTCCGATGGCGAGCGCGCGCAAATACGCAAGCCTGTCCTCTCTCGTGGTGAGCGAATGGAATTTCTTGGTGTCGATGCTGTCCTTTACGAGTTTTATCAAATACTCCAAAGCATAATCCTCGGAAACCAGACCAAGATTTATACCGTCCTCAAAGTCGATGATCGTGTAGCAAATATCGTCGGCGGCCTCAACCAAATAAGCCAACGGATGGCGTTCAAAACCAATGTCGTCGCCAGATTTGTTGGAAATCATTCCAAGTTCTTCTGCAACTTCTTGAAAGAATTCTTTGTCGATCTGGAAGAAACCATATTTTTTGTCGGCAATGTTTGATGTCGGTTTTTTTGGCAAACTTTCCTTGGGATATTTCATAAAAGCGCCAAGCACCGCATAAGTAATTCTGATGCCGCCATCGCTGCCGGGACGAGAACTTGTCAATACAGAAAAACCATTGGCGTTGCCCTCAAAATCGATGAGGTCTTGCCACTGCTTGGCCGAAAGCTGGTCTTTGTATTTGAGCCCATTGCCTATCTTGAAATATTCTCCGATCGCTTTTTCGCCCGAATGCCCAAAGGGCGGATTGCCGATGTCGTGCGCCAATGCCGCCGCGGCAACGATAGCTCCAAAGTCGTTCATCTGATAACCGTGAACTTCTTTTAACGAAGGATATTTCTCGATGATTTTTTTCCCTACCAAACGACCGAGCGATCTTCCCACGACCGAAACCTCGAGACTGTGCGTCAATCTTGTATGGACAAAATCTGTCTTTGATAGTGGAATGACCTGCGTTTTGTCCTGCAGGCTTCGGAACGCCGACGAAAATATGATTCGGTCATAATCGACCTCAAAGCCAAGGCGCGTGTCATCTTGCTCTTTTCGAAGGCGCTTGCCCTTGTCGCCCTGTCGTTTCAAGGAAAGGAGTTGTTCCCATTTCATTATTGGTGGAAGGTTTTCAAATATGTTTGGGGTGTCATCACAGCCAATTTGCTGAGTTTGTAATCCTTTGTATTTCTCGTGATGATGGCTTTGATATCAGTGCCGCTTTGCGCCGAGAAGTTTTGCAGCGCATCTTCAAAATCCTTGAAACCAGAATTTAGCGCATTCAATACTTGCTGTTTGTCCGTCAATACAACATCAACGATTTTCATCAATAGCTTCAGTTTTTCGATGACTTTCTCGTGCGGCGCGGTTTTTCGCAGAATGTAATAGATGTTGCTGATCATAATCGAGGTAACGAATCCCGCAACAATTCGATTTTCACAGAGCGTCAAAATCTTTGTTGAATGCTCCGAAAATGGTTTTCTGTCAAAAATCGAATCGAGAATTACATCAGTATCAATGAGAATTTTTTGCACTACAGATACTTTTCGGTTAATCTGTCGGACAATTCCTTTTTGTAATCGAAATCTTTTGGCATTTTGAATGATCCTCGCAATGCTTGAACAGTCGGCGAAATATTTTCATCAACAGAAGATTCTTCGCTCGTCACGGCTTTGAGATAATTTTCGATAAGATCGGAAAGACTGCGTTCTTGCTTGCGCGCGTAGGTTTTTGCCTTTTCGATTATCGCTCCATCAATTGTCAATGTCAATTTGGTGCTCATAGCAAATGGTTTTACCAAAGATAATAAAATAAAACTTTGGGCGTGTACAATCACAACAATTTACACGTACAGAAAGTTGCTTGATTACCCCGGCTTATTGTTCGCCAAAAAGAAATTGTTCGATTTCTCGGGATACCAGCCGGCGCTCGCGTCGCTTGGATTGGCGATCACGGTTTTGAGGTTGACGATGTCGCCCAATTTGAATTTGCCGGCAACGACATTTTTGTAATCCATAAGATACGGACCGCAGAAAAAATTACCGTGCTCATCTTGTTGAACTTCTCCGGTGTAAACGCCCTTGTCTTTGGGTAAAATCGGTTTTTTCATAGTAGTGGGTTTTTTTAGCCCTGATTGAATCGGCATCCTTTTTATCTTTCGCCTTTTCGGAGAAAAATAAAAAGATACAGCGGAAAGCAGGATTAAGCTCCAAAAAAATAATTTTCTTTAAATGCAAATTTAAAGAACGAAGAGCCATCTTATTGACGGCTGATTGTTTATTCTACGTAGCGAAATAGTTTAAGATCCGCACATTTCGCAATCGTCGGTACCAGAACTTTTAGCCAGCTCGACCATCGCGCGGTATTCGGCCGGACTCATCGACGCGGGTTCGTCAAGCGTTGCGATCGGTTGCAAAATCGGCGCCCTTACTGCCGCAACTTCTTCCGTGATTTCTATCGGTTCTGCTTTTTTATCATTGTTCAGCGTGAATTTTATCGCATCGACGGCAGACTTCGTCCTTAGATAATACATTCCGGTTTTGAGTCCAGATTTCCAGGCGTAGAAGTGCATCGACGTCAGTTTGGGATAATTCGCGTCCTGCATGAACAGGTTGAGCGATTGGCTTTGGTCGATGAAATATCCGCGGTGGCGACTCATATCGATAATGTCCTTCATTGACATCTCCCAAACGGTTTTGTAAAGCTCTTTCAGGTCGGCAGGAATGCGGTCGATGTTCTGCACCGAACCGTTGTGGCGCATTATTTCCTGCTTCATATCGTCGTTCCAAAGCCCGCGGCTCACAAGGTCTTCGAGCAAATGCTTGTTGACCACTATGAACTCGCCCGAAAGCACGCGGCGCGTATAAATGTTTGATGTATAAGGTTCGAAAGCTTCGTTGTTGCCCAGAATCTGCGATGTTGACGCGGTCGGCATTGGCGCGACCAAAAGCGAGTTGCGAACGCCGTGCTCCATCACTTCTTTGCGCAGCGACGCCCAGTCCCAACGACCAGAAAGATCTTCATCTTTCAAGCCCCAAAGGTTGTATTGGAATTCTCCCTTTGAGATTGGCGAACCTTCAAACGAAGAATACGGGCCTTCTTCTTTGGCGGCTTCCATCGAGGCGGTAACGGCCGCAAAATATAGGGTTTCAAAAATTTCCTTATTGAGTTTTTTTGCTTCGTCACTAGTAAAGGGCAATCGCAAAAGTATGAACGCATCGGCCAAACCTTGAACGCCAAGACCAACCGGACGGTGGCGAACGTTTGAATTTTCGGCCTCGATGACCGGATAATAATTCCTGTCGATGACCTTGTTCAAGTTCTTGGTCACGCGTTTGGTAACGGTGTACAAAAGGTCGTGGTTGAATTTTCCATCCTCAATAAACATTGGCAGCGACAGCGATGCTAGGTTGCAAACGGCAACTTCGTCCGCGCTGGTGTATTCCATTATTTCGGTGCAAAGATTGGACGAACGGATCGTGCCGAGGTTCTTCTGGTTCGACTTCCTGTTGGCCGCATCTTTGTACAACATATAAGGTGTTCCGGTCTCGATCTGCGACTCAAGGATTTTCTCCCAAAGTTCGCGCGCCTTGATCGTCTTTCTTCCTTTTCCTTTGGCTTCGTAAGAGTGATAAAGATCCTCGAATTCCTCGCCATAAACATCATATAGTCCGGGACACTCATTCGGGCACATCAATGTCCAATGGCTATCATCTTCCACCCTTTTCATGAAAAGATCGGACGTCCACATTGCAAAGAAAAGGTCGCGCGCACGCATTTCTTCCTTGCCTGTGTTTTTCTTAAGATCCAAAAATTCGAAAATATCTGCGTGCCAGGTTTCGATGTAGATCGCAAAACTTCCCTTGCGCTTTCCGCCGCCTTGGTCCACATATCTAGCCGTATCGTTAAAAACGCGAAGCATTGGAACGATGCCGTTCGATGTTCCGTTAGTGCCTCGAATATAACTTCCGGTCGCCCGGACATTGTGTATCGAAAGTCCGATTCCACCTGCAGATTGCGAGATTTTCGCCGTCTGTTTAAGCGTATCATAAATCCCATCGATAGAGTCGTCGCGCATCGCAAGTAGAAAGCACGAGGACATTTGCGGTTTTGGCGTTCCGGCGTTGAACAATGTTGGCGTGGCGTGCGTGAAGAATTTCTTCGACATCAGGTCGTAAGTTTCGATCACAGAATCGAGGTCGTCAAGGTGGATTCCGACCGAAACGCGCATCAACATATGTTGCGGACGCTCAACGATTTTGCCATTTATTTTGAGCAAATAAGACCTTTCCAAAGTTTTGAAACCAAAATAATCGTAGTTGAAATCGCGGTTGTAGATAATGTGCGAATCCAAAAATTCCGCATTGTCCATTATCACTTTATGAACTTCATCGCTCAAGAGCGGCGACGCTTTCATCGTGCGCGGATTCACATAATGGAACATATCGTCCATCGTTTCCGAGAACGATTTCTTGGTATTGCTGTGAAGATTTGAGATCGCGATTCGAGCTGCAAGTTGGGCATAATCAGGGTGCGCGATCGTCATTGAAGCGGCGGTTTCGGCGGCAAGGTTGTCAAGTTCAGACGTTGACACGCCATCGTAAAGTCCTTCTATCACTCGCATCGCAACCTTTACGGCGTCAACAAGATCATTCAGACCATAGCACAATTTCTTGATCCTGTCCGTGATTTTGTCGAACATCACAGGCTCTTTTCGCCCGTCTCTTTTAACTACATACATAAAACTTTGGTTTTTGTGAAACTGAAAATCCCTTCTCAGCCCCGGGTTATTTGATTGTTATTATTAAAAAATTGAATGATTTAAAAATTGAAAAATCGAGAAAATCACCAAGCCAAAAAATTGAAAAGTTGAAAAAGCTAAATGAATTTGCGCATTTTTAAAATCCTGATTATCATTCTATTTATTTTCGGTTTTACATTTTTTGAAGCAATTTCCAAATTATCTCATTTTCAAATTTCCAAATTATTTTTTTTGCTTTTTTCGCTTTTCAATTTTTTCGCTTCGCTCAAAAATCTGCGTCAAAACTGATCTTCTGTTCTTCGCCATTGGTTTGGCTGCTGCCCATTACGCCCGCTTTTTGATACTCGGCGACTTTCTTTTCAAAGAAATTTGTCTTGCCCTGAAGCGAGATCATATCCATAAAGTCGAACGGGTTTGCAGTGTTGTATTCTCTTTCGCAACCGAGTTCAACCAACAATCTGTCGGCAACAAACTCCAGATATTGCGTCATCAAACCTGCGTTCATCCCGATCAAGCTTACCGGAAGAGATTCGGTTATGAACTCTCTTTCGATATTCAATGCATCAACGATTATTTCACGGATTCTTTCTTTTGGCACGGGATGGTTCAGATGATGGTTGTGCAGATGCACCGCAAAATCGCAGTGAACGCCCTCGTCACGAGAGATCAATTCGTTCGAAAATGTAAGTCCTGGCATCAATCCGCGTTTTTTCAACCAATAGATCGAGCAGAAAGCACCAGAGAAAAATATGCCCTCAACGGCAGCAAACGCTATCAATCTTTCGGCAAACGAATCTGAATCGATCCATTTCAGCGCCCAGTCCGCTTTCTTTCTGATCGCGGGAAAAACCTCGAGCGCGTTGAAAAGCTGGTCTTTTTCATTTTCATCTTTCACGTAAGTATCGATCAAAAGCGAATAGGTTTCACTGTGGATATTTTCCATCATGATCTGAAAACCGTAGAAAAATTTTGCTTCCGCATATTGAACCTCGTTCACAAAGTTCTCTGCGAGATTTTCATTTACGATGCCATCAGACGCGGCAAAAAACGCAAGAATATGCTTGATAAAATATCTTTCGTCGTCGTTGAGCTTGTTGTTCCAATCGTTCAGATCCTGCGAAAGGTCGATTTCTTCTGCAGTCCAAAAGCTCGCTTCCATCTTTTTGTACCATTCCCAAATGTCGTGGTGCTTGATCGGGAAAATCACGAATCGGTTCTTGTTCTCTTGAAGTATCGGTTCTAATGCGTTCATCGGGGTAGGTATAATTAACAAATAATTGTGTTTTGCAACGTTTACAAAGATTGCGAAAATCGACGTGCTTTCTAAGCTTTGTGCGATTTATAGTTATCCACAATTATAGAAAAGGTGGTTGATAATTTTATGAAAATAATTTTTTGTCATTTACATTATCACATTGGATATCAATTATGTAAAAGAGTTTTATAGGCGTTCGCAAAGATTTACACAAAAGATTTTACCTAATGGATTCATTATGTCTCGCAGGAATTCAGTCCATTTTATCACTAGTAATTTTCAGGGAAATTGATCAAGAGAGGGAAACGCCAAAATATTCTGCACAAAAAATGTTGTACCTTAAACGTCCAATTTTCCCCAATGAAATTCTTTCACATTTCGCTGCTTTTGATATTCTCGACAACGCTTCAATCTTGCATTGGCCAAGTCAAAAAATCTGACGAAAATCCGCACGAGTTCACGAACGACCTGATCCACGAAACCAGTCCTTACCTTTTGCAGCACGCGCACAATCCAGTGGATTGGCAACCTTGGGGCGAAAAAGCCTTTGCACAAGCGAAAAAAGAAAACAAGCTCGTCATCATCAGCATCGGTTACGCCGCTTGCCATTGGTGCCATGTGATGGAGCACGAAAGTTTTGAGGACACGACGGTTGCAAAACTTATGAACGACAATTTTGTCTGCATAAAAGTGGACCGTGAGGAACGCCCGGATGTTGACCAAATCTATATGAAAGCGTGCCAAATGATAACCGGAAGCGGTGGTTGGCCGCTAAATTCGCTAGCGCTTCCGGACGGAAAACCGTTTTTTGCCGGAACATATTTTCCAAAGGATGATTGGGTGAAAATGCTCAATTATTTTGTGGATTTCAAAAAGAACAAGCCCGAAAAACTTGTGGAACAAGCAGAAGCCGTGACCGAAGCAATCCGAAAAAACCAAGTCATTGCGCCTGCAAAATCATCACCATCAACTTTTGCACAACTCGATGCAAGGTTTGACGATTGGCAAAAGGATATCGACTTTAAAAAGGGCGGAAACCGTGGCGCACCAAAATTTCCGATGCCAAACAATTGGGAATATCTGATTCAATATTCCAATATTTCCAAAAACCAAAAAGCGCTCGACGCCGTGAATTCAACGCTCAATAATCTTGCCGATGGCGGAATCTATGACCAGATCGGTGGCGGATTTTCGAGATATTCGACGGATTCAGGTTGGCGCGTGCCGCATTTTGAAAAGATGACTTATGACAACGCACAGCTCGTAAGCCTTTTTTCTCACGCTTTTCACAAGACCAAAAATCCAAAATATGAGACTGTTGTTCGAGAAACCTTGGACTTTGTTTCACGCGAGATGACCTCGCCAGAAGGTGCTTTCTATTCATCGCTCGATGCGGACAGCGATGGTGAAGAAGGGAAATTCTATGTTTGGACTTTTGACGAAATCAATTCTGTTCTGGGAAACGATGCATTGCTTTTCAATGATTATTACAATGTCAGCAAAAGTGGAAATTGGGAAAAGAAAAAGAATATTCTTTTGATTGATGAATCCGATAGCGCGTTCGCGAAAGCGCATAAAATCTCGGCTTCAGAACTTCAAACCACCATCAATCGCGACAAGAAATTACTGCTCGCAGCGCGAAGCAAACGAATAAGACCGCGGCTTGACGACAAGATTCTGACCTCTTGGAACGCGTTGATGGCAAAAGGTTATATCAATGCCTATCTTGCTCTTGGCGATGAGGAATTTTTGCAGAAGGCAATCAAAAACGCGAATTTCATCCACGATAAAATGATGGCCGATGACGAACTTTTGCGGAATTACAAAGACGGAAAGGCCAACATTCACGGACTTCTCGACGATTATGCGTTTACCATTTCGATGTACACAGATTTGTACCAGGCAACCTTTGACGAAAAATGGATACTTCGCGCTAAGGAACTTGTGGATTACACGATTGCCCATTTTGAGGACAAGAACACGGGGATGTTTTTTTATACCAACGATCAATATTCGAACCTCATCGCCCGGCAATTTGAGATAGATGACAATGTGATTCCATCCTCAAATTCTGAAATGGCAAGAAATCTTTACACGCTCGGCTTGTATTATGACAATGCAGATTATGACAAAAAGGCAAAACAAATGTTAGCGAATGTTCAGAAAAATCTTGAAAAGAACACGCGGTTTTTCAGCAATTGGGCGATTCTCGAACTCGATATTTTGAGTCCGCCATACGAGATCGCGATTGTCGGAAAAGACGCGCAAAAACTTCGGGCGGAATTTGAGAAAAACTATTTGCCGAACGCGATCTTTCTCGGCGGGAAAGATGAGGGAACATTGCCATTGCTCGAAGGAAAATTGTCGGCAGGCGAAACCACGATTTATGTTTGCCGTGACAAAGTCTGCAAATTGCCGACCAATTCCGTTGCCGAAGCGTTAAAGCAAATGAAATAATTCAGGATTTCAGTTCGGCAGCAACCTTCTCTAATTCGTCGTACCATTCGGCGCCGAATTTTCTGATGAGCGCTTCTTTTACAAATCTATAAATCGGGACTTCAAGTTCTTTTCCAAGAGCGCACGCGGGATTGCAAATGTCCCAGCGGTCATAATTCACGGCAGAAAAAGATGAGAATTCTTTGACACGAATTGGATACAAATGACAGGAAACCGGTTTTTTAAACTTTACGACACCTTGATTGTACGCCTGCTCGATGCCGCAAAGCGCAGTTTTTCCATCAAAAATTACGTAAGCACAGTCCTTATCATCTATCAACGGTGTTTCCAAAGTACCGTCCGAACCGACAACCCAAGTGCCTTGATTTTCGATGGCGTTAATGCCCTGCTTTCGCAAAAAAGGTTTTACAAGCGGGTAGATTTCTTCGAGAATCTGCGTTTCCTCATTGGAAAGTGGCGCGCCCGAATCGCCGTCAACGCAGCAACCGCCGTGGCAAGCAGAGAGATTGCACACAAAATCCTTTTCGATAATATCTTCGGAAACAATCGTCTTGCCAAGCTGGAACATTCGGCAAAGTTATCAAAATAAAGAAGTTTTTGAGGAATCGACCGACCGACGCATTTCGCGAACATAAACATTAACGCTCATTTGGCTAACGAACTATCAATACAACAGTACTTTTGCGCGCTCAAATCAGAAGTTATGAACATCGATTTCAGGGAGATAATCACAGTTGCAATGGTGCTTTTTGCGGTGATTGACATCATTGGGAGCATTCCGATCATTCTCGACCTCAAGTCAAAGCACGGCAAGATCGAGAGCGGAAAAGCGTCAATCGTGGCGGGCTCGATCATGATCGCGTTTCTGTTCGTGGGCGAAGAAATACTCAATTTGATTGGCATCGATGTGAATTCTTTTGCGGTCGCAGGTTCATTTGTACTTTTTTTTCTCGCATTGGAAATGATTCTTGGCATCCGGATCTATAAAGAAGATGACTCGAGTTCTGCATCGATAGTACCGCTGGCATTTCCGCTGATTGCCGGCGCCGGAACGATGACGACATTGCTTTCATTAAAGTCGCAGTACGAATCCATCAACATCATCATCGCTATTGCGCTCAATATAATTCTGGTGTTCGTGGTGCTCAAAATGTCGGGCAAAATCGAACGGATGCTGGGCAAGAATGGATTGAGCGTTATCCGCAAAACCTTTGGCGTGGTGCTGCTTGCCATCGCTGTTAAATTATTTGCGGCGAATGTTAAAGGTCTATTTCTGTAAAATCATTTGTATTACTTTCACTTAAAATTATACGATTACAATGAAAATCTTTACCACAGTTTTGGTCGTTCTTGCACTTTCGCTCATCATTTTCAACATAACCCTTCTCGATTACAAAAATGTTTTCAGTGGCGACAGTATGGTCGCGCTCATCGGCATCGCGGCTTCTCTTTGTGCCGTATTTATCCTGTTGATTTTCCGTATGTCAAAGCTTGTTGAAGAGAAATCCAGAAACCTATAATATGTTTGATGTTCTGATAATTGGCGGCGGCGTTGCTGGCGTTTCGTGTGCCTTGGTTTTGGGTTCTGCAAGTAAAAAACCGTATGCAATTGATAAAAAGGTAGGTGTTTTTACACATCAGAAAAATACGAATCTACAAGAGGCTGTTTTCAACAATGCTTATGGTATAAAACCTGGGACTCTCGGCACAGAGTTGATGTCCGACAGTTTGGAAACATTGGCCACAAAATATCCTGAAGTTGAGCAGATTTCAGGCGAAAAAGTTTTGTGCATTTCTGGAAAGTTTCCTGACTTTACGGTCGTCACCAATAAAAATTCGTACACAACCCAAAATATCGTGGTCGCGATTGGTTGGGCAAATACTTTTATGATCGAGGGTTTGATGGATTATATCGAACCCCACAAAAAGTCGATCGCTGACAAAAACCGCATCCAATTGAAGAATGAAGACCACAAAGTTGCCGACGGAATCTATGTTGCCGGAACGCTTGCCGGTTGGCGAAACCAATTATCGATTGCCTCGGGAAGTGGCGCTGCCGTTGCCACGGATATTCTTACGGAATGGAATAATGGGGTGAATTCTCAAAGTCACGATAGTGTGAAGAAGTAGAAATTCACTTCACTTTCAAAACCGCTTCCAACATTTTATCTTCCTTCAACAAAACCGCACCAGCAATCTCATCATTGAAAAGTTGTTTGGCAAATTCTGACAACAAATATCTATCGACCTGCTTTTTGTGCTTTTGCAAATCGATACGAAGTCCAACATTATAAACATACTTCTGGAACTGCGGAAAAAAATAATCAACATTTCTCATTTTTTCGGAAAATTCCGAGTACTTCATATTCTCGAATTGCTTGCGATTCTTGTCAAGCTCCTCGAATGCAAAATGCCCAACCGCCGGAGATTTCAGTAAATAAAGAACGCTTTCCTCGCCGTGATTCGCGTCGATGGGCACAAAAACATCGGGCACGATGCCGCCGCCGCCGTAAACGATTTTTCCAGCCCGCGTCTTGAATTTTAGGGTATCCGCGATCTTGATGCTGTCCTTTTCATAAAGTTCGCCGTTCAGAAATCGCTTGTCAAATTCGTTGAAATAATCTTCTTCGCCCTTGCCATAATTTTTTTGGATCGATCGACCTGACGGCGTATAATATCTGGCAACGGTCAGTCGGACCGCCGAACCATCCTCAAAATCCATTTCTCGTTGCACCAATCCCTTTCCAAAAGATCGTCTTCCCACAATTGTCCCGCGGTCGTTGTCCTGGATCGCGCCCGCAAAAATCTCGCTCGCCGAAGCGCTGTTTTCATTGATCAAAACAAATAATTTTCCGGTCTCAAAGATTCCGCCCGACGTCGCATAGGTTTTATCGATTCGTCCTTTTCTGTTCTTTGTGAAAACGATGAGTTCATCCTTTTTCAGGAACTCATCAACAATCTCCACCGCGCGCTCAAGATAACCGCCACCGTTGTCGCGAAGGTCAATGATCATAGTCGCCGCTCCTTGGCTTTTGAGTTTTGAGAGCGCCGATTTGAATTCTGCATAAGTGGTTTCGGCAAAACGGTTGATCGAGATATATCCGGTCGTAGCGTTTTGCATTACTGCAAGGTCAACACTTTTGATCGGTACAACACCGCGTTTTAATTTGATATTGAGAATCTTGTTCTCGCTTTTGCGAAATATTTTCAGATTGATTTCCGAACCTTCGGCGCCTTTTAGTTTTGAGAACAATGTATCGGTCGAGATTTTCTTGCCAAACAATTTGAAGTTGTCTGCATACAAAATACGATCGCCGGCCTTTATTCCGGCCTTTTCGGAAGGTCCGTTCGCCAAAGGTTTTATGACCGCGACAGTGTCGTTGTACATATAAAAATTGACGCCGATGCCCACAAAATCGCCCTTCATGCTTTCGGCGACCTGCGTTTGTTCGCTCGACGGAATATAGACGGAATGTGGATCGAGCTTTGCCAGAATATTGTTGACCGTGAGATCCACAATGCTGTCGGTGTTTACCTTATCAACATACTCGTTGTCGATAAAATCTATCAATCGGTTCAGCTTGGTGCGCGAGGCATTTTTGGCGAAAGCCGGGTTTTCCACCTTGAAATTGAGCGCCGCGCCAAGGTAAATTCCCGCCGCGACGGCACCAAAAACAATCAGTGGCAACCAGATTTTGCTTACTTTCATAGTATTAATCCAAATTCGGCATTTGCTCAACAGCAACGCCCGCTTTTTCCAAAAATTCCAAGCCAGATTGGTCGCGGTAACCAATTTGATATACCACGCGAACGATGCCTGATTGATGTATCAATTTGCTGCAATCTCGGCACGGAGACATCGTGATGTACAGCGTCGCGCCCTTGCAAGATTGTGTTGAACCGGCAACTTTCAATATTGCATTTGCCTCGGCGTGAAGCACGTACCAGTTTGTGATGCCATCTTCATCCTCGCAGGCATTTTCAAAACCGCTCGGCGTTCCGTTGTAACCATCAGAAATTATCATTCGGTCTTTCACGATGATCGCGCCAACTTGTTTGCGTTTGCAGTGCGATAAGAGCCCCCATTCTCGGGCGATTCGAAGATAGGCGCGGTCGTATTTATTTCTCTTTTCTGTTTCCATTTTATTTTGTCCAAATTTCTGCATGATAGATAATGGGCGCGATCAATCCGAGAACGATTCCCGACGAAAGCAGCACGAACTCGTTGCGGTTGAATCGCGCGAATTTTTGCAACATCATCGCGATCAGCATTACCGAAATCACGATGATAACCTGCGCCATTTCAATGCCCGAAGCAAAAGAAATGAGCGGAAATATTTTATCAAGACCGCTTCCGCCGAGCAATGTATTGAAATATCCGCTGAAGCCAAAACCGTGAATTATACCAAAAGCCAAAGCGGTTATCGCTACCAAGTTCAGTTTACGTCTCGCGACTTTTTTAATGGTGAAAATATTATAGACCGCCGCGACCAAGATTGTGATCCCGATCAGAAATTCGATATAAACCGACGAAAAGGGCACTGCCGCAAAAATTGAAACAAGCATTGAAAAACAATGCCCAAGGGTGAACATCGAAATCAGCACAAGCACTTTTCGCCAATCGGCAAAAGCGTAAGGTGCGGCCAGCGCTACCAAAAAAAGCAAATGGTCGTAGGCGCTGATATCGACAATATGATGGACTCCAATCTGAAAATAAACCCAGAATTCAGACATTGACAAGGTTTTTGAAAGTCCAAACTTACACAATATTGCCTTAGGGTTTGGCGTGAATTAACGTTTTCGCAAGCATAAACCACCGCATGAATGTTGTCTTTCGATTTTCACCAAAACCATAATAAGGCTATATTTGCCCGAGAACACAAAAACAAAAAATATGTCATTTTCAGATCTTTTCGATAGCGAGTTCAAGAGCCGCAACAAGGGGCATTTTTCGGCGATCGTTCGCGTGGCACTCACCGACGGAAAAGTGAGCAAGGAAGAACAGGAGTTCATCGACAAGCTCGCCTACAAGCTTGATATTGGCAAGACCGAGTACGAGGAAATTATGGAAAACCCAATGAAATACCCCATCAATCCGCCGTATTTGTACACGCAGCGCATCGACCGTCTTTATGATCTTGCAAGAATGGTCCACGCGGATCATCACATTGGCGACAAGCAGGAAATTTTATTGGAAAGATTTGCGGTCGCATTGGGTTTCACGCCCACAAATGCGCAATATATCGTGGCAAAAGCATTGTCGCTTGTTGACCAGAAAGTTGATAGCGAGGTTTTTGCTTACGAGATGATGAATATGAACAAATAGAGATTACGCAGAATAAAGATTTGGAGCGCTTTCGGGGTTTCGTTTTCAGCGATCCATTTTCCCGCTCTTGTTTCAATCTGCCTTAGCTCTCGCACGGCAGGATTTCCACTGCGATCAGGGCTAGAGATTTATTGTAAACAGTCATTGTTGGCGGTTTTTTTATGTTGTCCCACTTTAATGTTTTCCTTCACTATTAGAATCGCGTACTTCGCTTACTTCATAAATTCTTCAACTTATTGCTTTACAAATCTTGAATTGCTACTACCTCGATTGGTTTTAATTTTAAGAAAGTAATTGCCGGAAGTCAACGCAGAAATATCTATCGAATTGCTTTGACCATTGGTGATTGTTAAAACATTTTGACCCAATAAATTATAAATATTTACTGAACTTATTTGTACCGAATCCTTAGTTTTTATATTTAGCACATTATCAGCTGGATTCGGATAAAGGACAAAATAATCTGAAAAAACAAAATCGGTCCTGCCCAAACTCTATATTGCCGTGGTGGCGGTATTTGTAACGATTGGTAAATTGTAGTCAAAATAGATGCTTGCACTATTTGCCACGGAGTTTCCAGCCACCAAGGTCGGTTTGGTCTTTATTTTAAAGGCCACATATCCGTCATTTGAATCTGGTTCTGATGGTAGATTAATGTTCTCGAAGATGAATTCAACTTTATTGGTTCCTACTATTCGCGTGGTGAAGGGATGACTTCCGGTCAAAGGAATAAGTGAACTTAAATCGTATTTTGTGATGTCGATGATATCCTTGACTATTATATTTTGCGCTGGAGCCGTTCCGGTATTTTCAAATCGTATCATATAATGCAAATATTGTCCAACCATTTCAGTTGAGACTGAACTGCCCTCCAGACAAGTTTTATCGTTCGGGTCGAAGGAGTTAACTATGGTTTGGTTGAACGCAAAAGTATTGTCTTGTGGTGTGTCGTCGGTCATACTGGTTGACAAAGAACATAGATAGTTTAGGACATCGCCACCATTTGCCGGCGGCGTATCTTGTTGCTGCTGCAGTTTAATCTCTCGAGGTTAGGCACTAACGCCAGATCCAGTAAGTTCAGGTTGTTGCCGCCGCATCCCAGTCCTTTCAATTGTGTATTTCCAAACGTGAGGTTATTCATTAAGTTGCCATAACAACCCTAATTCCTGAAGATTTGTAAGAGGAGTGATATCCAGCGACGTCAAGTTATTATTATCGCAATATAAATAATTCAGAGACTGTAAACCTGTAAAGTCCAAACTTGTTAAATTGTTGGAATGGCAAACCAATGAATATAGATTTGGCACCGCGCAAATATAAAGCGATTGCAATGCGTTATTATTGCAGTAAACTGCCGCAAGATTTGAACAACCACCGATCGTCAGGCTAGTGAGTGAGGTATTGGCACAATAAATCTCGTTTAAGAAGGGCAAATTCCAAACACTGAGAGAATACAGAGGCATATCAAAAGAAAGATTTACTAAATTTGTAAATTCAGCGAAGCCGGTGTAATCTACGAAACCATTGGTTTGATAGTAACTGCTGAAATTCAGACCATATATCTGCAAGATTTCGCTGCTTTCAATCTCGCCGTTCCCATTGGAATCAATAGGACTGGATTATTATAGCCATCAAAAGCGATATTAGTGCTGTAACTTGACTGGAGCAAATAGTCTTTCAGCCCCGGATATGGTTCAACGTTTTGCCCAACCACGGTCATATTAAATAATAGTCCGAGCAGTAGAAATGTAAAGTTTTACATAATAAGGATTTTATCAAATGTAAATAAAAAACTGATTGATAAAACTTTACAAAAAGATTTATTGTGTATTGAAAGCCTCAATTAACCGTGAAGATTTAAAAAAAAGCTATGAACAGAGCTTCGACGCGACCATAAAGAATACAAGAGATGAAAGCTGAATCTTTACTGATGATCGACCACGCAAACTTGAAACTTGAAACAAAGTAAACCTACAAACCTCTACTCCGCCTCCTTCATAAATTCCTCCGCCTTTTCAACCATCTTCTTGCTGCCACAGAAAAAAGGAACACGCTGATGAAGTTCCGTGGGGTCGATTTCCATTATCCGCCCAAAACCATCGGACGCTTTTCCGCCCGCTTGTTCTGCGATGAACGCCATTGGATTGCATTCGTACAACAATCTCAATTTTCCTTTTGGCGCTTTGGAACTCGTTGGGTAAATATAGATTCCGCCCTTGATCATATTCCTGTGGATGTCCGAAACCAGCGAACCGATATATCTTGATGTATAAGGACGATCGCCCTCTTCGGTCTGGCAATACTTGAGATAATTTTTTACGCCCTGCGGAAAATGCACGTAATTCCCCTCGTTGATCGAATAGATATTGCCGTCAGGTTTAAACTGCATTTTTGGGTGCGAAAGATAGAATGTCCCGATTGCTGGGTTCAAGGTAAATCCGTTGACACCGTGACCAGTGGTGTAGACAATCATTGTAGAAGTGCCATAAATCACGTAACCAGCCGCTACTTGAGCGGTTCCGGGCTGCAGAAAATCATCCATTGCACAAGGCGTTCCAACGGGCGTGATTCGGCGATAGACCGAAAATATTGTCCCCACCGAAACATTGACGTCAATATTTGAAGAACCGTCAAGAGGGTCCATCAAAACCACATATTTGCTGTTGTGTCCTTCATCCGTTCCTGCAACGGTAATGAAATGGTCGTTTTCCTCCGATGCGATTCCGCACACAATTTCACGGTTGATGAGCGTTTGGATAAAAACCTCGTTGGCATAGACATCTAGCTTTTGCTGGTCTTCGCCCTGAATATTCTGTTCGCCGGCAGCGCCGATGATATCGACAAGCCCCGCTTTGTTTACCTTATAATTGACAACTTTGGCGGCAAGCCTGATCGAGTTGATTATTCGCGATAATTCACCAGAACTGTACTGGAAATCTGCCTGTTTCTCGATAATAAATTCCCCAAGTGTCCTGCTGCGCTCTTCCATTTCGAAACCGTTGTAGTTAATGATGCAAATATCGATAAATTTGGCGAACCGTCGCGCTTTCCGATGCTTTACCATAATTGTATATTTGTGGAAATCGGCTTTCGCCAAAAAATTTTAATGCAGATGATCATCAGAAAGGGCGAGGAAAAAGATATGGCGCGAGTGCTGCAGCTGATTGTTGAGCTTGCTGTTTTTGAAAAGTCACCAAATGCCGTGGTTATCACCGTTGAAGATTTGGTGCGGGATGGTTTTGGCGAAAGCCCGCTCTTCCATACTTTTATTGCAGAGATCGACGGCAAGATTGTGGGAATCGCGCTGTACTATTATAGTTTTTCTACATGGAAGGGCAGGACGATCCATCTTGAAGACTTGATCGTGACCGAGGAAAGTCGCGGGCTTGGCGTTGGGTTTGCGCTTTACAGCGAAGTCATGAAACAAGGTCTTGCAGATAATGTAGGAAAAATTGAGTGGATCGTGCTTGATTGGAACATCGATGCAATCGAATTTTATAAAAAATCTGGTGCGCAAATTCTGGACCATTGGCTATTGGTCAAGATTGATAAAAATGACATCGCCACTTTCGTGGAAAATCAAAAATCTAAAAATTGAGGGTATTCAAATTTGGTGGCGCCTCGGTCAAAGATGCTGATGGCGTGAAAAACCTGCTCAAGGTTTTGCAAAAAGTGGGCGGCGGAAATCTCGTGATCGTGGTTTCGGCAATGGGCAAAAGCACGAACGCGCTTGAGATTGTGGTAAATAATTATACCAATAAATCGCACGAACTTTCAGAATCGGTTCAAGATGTAAAGAAATTCCACATCGAGATCTTGCTTGATCTATTTGCCGATGACTCAAATCCGGTATTTGCAAAAGTCAATGAAATATTTGCATCGTTGGATCAGTTTCTGAATTCCAACAAATCGCCCAACTATAATTTTGTTTATGATCAAATCATTGGCGTTGGCGAACTTTTAGCCTCAACAATCCTTTCCGCATATTTGAGCTTTTCAGACATTCAAAACACTTGGCTAGACGTCAGGAAAATCATCAAGACCGACAACACTTACAGAGAAGCGGCGGTTGATTGGGACAAAACGCAAGCACATTGCTCGGCGCTGAAACCAACAAAAACCTTGTATGTAACGCAAGGCTTTCTTGGTAGCGACGAACATAATTTTAACACAACCTTGGGCCGCGAAGGATCGGATTATACCGCTGCAATTTTGGCGTACTGCATCAACGCCGAAAGCGTGACGATTTGGAAAGACGTTCCCGGCGTGATGAATGGAGATCCGCGTTACTTTGAGAACACGATTCTGCTCGAGCAGATTTCGTATCGTGAAGCCATCGAACTTGCATTTTATGGCGCGACCGTTATTCATCCAAAAACACTTCAACCACTTCAAAGAAAAGAAATTCCGCTTTTTGTAAAATCATTTCTCGAACCCGAAAAACCGGGCACAAAAGTTGGAAAGGGAATGGATCTGATGCCGCGAACGCCGTGTTACATCATCAAACAAAATCAACTGCTGCTTTCGTTATCATCGATTGATTTCAGTTTTATCATTGAAGAAAACATTGCCGAGATCTTTGCGCTTTTGCATGAATTTTCAATGAAAGTCCATTTGATCCAGAACTCCGCGATCAGCTTTTCTGTTTGCATCGACGACAAGTTTGGGAATTTCCAGAAACTCAAAAGCGAGCTCTCAAAGAAATTCGCGGTGAGCTATAACGAGAATGTTTCGCTGTACACGATCCGCCATTTTGAAGAAAACGATAGAGCTTTGGCGGAAGCCGGAAAAACCGTTCTGCTCAAACAACTTTCGCGCGGAACGTTGCAATTGGTGATCAAGGAAATGTGATTTTAGCTTTCAAAACCGCACATTTACACTACTTTCACTTTTCGGACGTTATCAATCTTTATGGCCAATAGACTGCTTTTGTGCTTATTCTGTCTGCTGTTTGGAACATTTTTGGCGAAAGCCCAAGAGGTTTCAAAATTGTCGGTGCAAAAAAAGTTTCTCGCCGATCAAAATTCCATAAAACTCGATTCTTTGAGCATCAGTCCGTTTGGTTTCAAGATTTTGGATGCAGACAAAAATGAAATAGACAGTTCAGCTTATAAAATTGATTATTCAACGGCGACAATTACTTTAAACAAGGAATTTTCCAAAGATTCATTGACCGCGGTTTACACCAAATTGCCTGAATTCCTGACCAAAACCTACAAGAACTACGATGATTCGCGCGTGGTGAGCGACACGGCGCGTTCGCAAAATCTTTATCGGATCACCGCCGAAACGCCAAAAAAGTTCACGCCCTTTGAAGGTCTGAACACTTCGGGAAGCATCACGCGCGGCGTTACCGTTGGCAACAATCAGAACGCCGTGGTCAACAGCAATCTCGACCTTCAGATAACGGGGAAAATCTCAGAAGATGTCAGCCTTCGCGCCTCGATCCAGGACAGCAACATTCCGCTTCAGGACAACGGTTATTCGCAGAAACTGGATGAATTCGACCAAATTTTCATTGAACTTTTCAGCGATAAATGGGCTATTCGAGCTGGCGATCTTTTTTTGGAAAACAGAAAATCCCGATTCTTGAATTTCAATAAAAAAGTTCAGGGCATTTCCACATCTTATGAATTTGGGAAAACCGGAAACCAAACCATCGCGCACGCTTCGGCGGCGTTGGTTCGGGGTCAATATGCCAAAAGCACTTTCGTTGGCCAGGAAGGAAACCAAGGCCCGTACAAACTACGCGGCTCGAACGGCGAACTTTTCATCCTCGTGATTTCGGGTTCTGAGCGCGTTTATGTCAACGGAATTTTGCTCAAGCGCGGCGAAAGCAACGATTACACAATAGATTACAACGCTGGCGAGATCACGTTCACATCGCTTTTTCCGATAAATTCAGAAATGCGGATCAATGTAGAATACCAATTCTCGGACAGGAATTACACTCGGTTCGTGACGTATTTTGGCGCCGAGCACAACCGAAAAACATGGAGCCTTTCGGCAAATGTCTATTCGGAGAAGGATGTGAAAAACCAATCGTTGCAGCAAAATCTCTCGCCCGAGCAAGCGCAGATTTTGGCGCAAGCCGGCGATAATATCGATTTGATGACCGCGCCGTCAGCTTATGTTGATTCATATTCTGAAAATAAAATACTATATATAAAAACAACTTCTAACGGTGTTGAGATTTTTCAATATTCGAATGATGCGATGGCGGTTTTGTACAATGTTCGGTTCACGTTGGTCGGCAACAATCTTGGCGATTATAACTTGGCGAATTCTGATGCCGTAGGGAAAATCTTCGAATATATCGCGGCGATCAATGGTGTGAAACAAGGAAATTATGCCGCGATCACAAGGTTGATCGCGCCAACCAAAATCCAGATCGCGGATATTCTTGGTAAAATAGCGCCATCTGAAAAAACCAATATCGATTTTGAACTTGGCGTGAGCAACAACGACCAAAACCTGTTTTCAAACCTCGACGACAATAACAATAACGGCGTTGCCGCAAAAATAAACGCGCGCCAAAGGATTTTTACAGGAAAAGGAAAAATTGACGCTTTCGCGAATCTTCAGTTCGTGCAAAATGATTTTCGAAGCATCGAAAGATTGTACAACATCGAGTTCAATCGCGATTGGAATCTTACCGAAACAACTGGAAACCAAAGTCTTTTGGTAACAGGAATCACTTCAAAATTCGACAAACAGGAAGATTCAAAATTATTTGGCGAAGCAACTTATCAATTTGAGAAATTGGATTTCAGCAAAAGTTTTTCGGGCAGTCGGCACGTGGTTTTTGGCGATATGAAATATGGAAAAATCAGGATTCAGGAGAACGGCAGCTCGTTGAACACCGATGCAACGCTTTTAAAATCAAGCTTTTTGCGAAACACCACCTTGGCAAAAGTTGATTTTAAGAAGAATTGGGTCGGCGCAACAATTCGGGGCGAGGACAATTCTGAAATATTGAAAAGCACGAATACGCTTACGCCAAAAAGCCAACGGTTTTTTGAATATGGCGCCTTTGCAGGACGTGGTGATTCGACCAAGGTTTTTTTGGAAATCGGTTACCTGCATCGCGCAAACGACAGCCTCCAAAACCTAAAATTATCGCGCGTGAACGTCAGCGATTCATACTATCTGAAATCGAAATTGATTCAAAATGAAAAGACAGATCTCTCGGCCTACATCAATTATCGCGAGCTCAAATATGAAAATCCTTTGATTGACCGCGAATCCTCGATCAATTCGCGCATCCTATATAATGACCGGTATTTTGACCAACTGATATTGAGCACAACGGCTTTCGAAACAAGTTCGGGCACGATTCCGCAGCAGGAATTCACGTATCTCGAAGTTGAACCAGGACAAGGCGTTTATACTTGGAACGACTATAATGGCGATGGGATCCAGCAACTTCAGGAGTTCGAGGTCGCGCCGTTCCAAGATCTTGGGAAATATGTTCGTGTATTTCTGCCAAACCAGATTTTTGTGAAAACGCACCAGAACAAACTGTCACAATCGCTTACATTCAACTTTAATCAATGGCAAAATGCGAAAGGTTTTAAGAGGTTCGCTTCTTTTTTTTACAATCAGTCCGCTTACGTTATTGATAGAAAAACCAAGCGCGAGGGCGACGCAATCGACCTGAATCCTTTTGGGCCAGATTCAGATAAAGTTCTTGGTTTGGCTTCGAGCTTTCGCAATAGTTTGTACTACAATCGCGGCAAGCAAAATCATTCGGTGACATACAGTTTTCTGGAATCGAAAGCCAAGAATCTGCTTTCGACGGGCGCGCAACAGTCCGGAAATAAATCGCACCAACTTCAATACCAACATCTTTACAGAAAAAGCTGGCTGTTGGCGTTTTTCACAAAATCAATTTTCATTTCAGCGGAAGTTGAAAGTTATGCCGCAAGAAATTACAAGATCGAAGGTTATCAGCTTGCACCGAAAATTGCCTATTTGTTTTCAAAAAATGCGAGCTGGGATGTTTTTTATGAATATCAAATCAAGGAAAACCAGTTGATTGGGAGCGAGAAACTCGATCAATCGAGATTTGGAACATCATTTACCTATTCTGGCGAATCAAAATTCACGATGAACGGCGAATTTTCGCTGTACGAAAATGATTTTGTGGGCGACAGGAACACGCCAGCTGCATTTACGATACTTGAGGGACTTTTGCCTGGAAAAAATTTGGCATGGCGTTTGCTAATACAGAAAAACCTGACCGAATATCTGGACATCAACGTGAACTATGAAGGTCGAAAAAGCGAGACGTCGAAAGCGATCCACACCGGAAATATTCAGTTGAGGGCATATTTTTAAATTATTTTTATACACTATGTTTTTAAATTATCTTTATTCATTCTAAAAAAACCAAATTATGAAAAATCTATTTTTAATTGTCCTATTGATGTTGTTCGGATTCAACGTCAATGCTCAGAAGACAAAAATCAAGCATCCGAAACCTCATCCCAAGAGCGTTCTTTTAGGACATCCAAGCGACAAAGGTCAAGCACAGGCAGATTATTCGCGCAACAAGCACAAGAACAAGCTGAAGCATAAAAAGAAACACCACGAACTCAAAAGGAAATCCAATGCGGTGGTCGTGCCGCCACCACCGCCAAGACCACGACCGGTGGGCATCAAGTTTCCAAAGCCGCTACCACCGCCAAAACCCGCATCGTTTCCAACTCCGCCACCGCATCCGAGACCGATAATAATTGATAAATAAGAACGCGTTTGCTTTATTTATTCAATATAAATAAGAGCACGCATAAGCGGTTTTCATTGACAATGTTCTTTGAAAACCGCTTTTTTTAATTTCTTATATTTGTCAAAATCAATTATGAAAATGAAAAAAATACAATTTACAATATTACTTTCCGCTGTTTGTCTGATGTTTTCGTGCAAAAACGAACTTCGACCCCAAGATAGCGCCGAGGTTACCGCAACAGATTCTACAACCATTGCAGCAGCAGAACCGCCACATAACATAACCGCTTCCGAAGCCATTACGCAGCCGCAAACGGAGGCGGCGCCCGCGGCACCGGGAATGAACCCAGCGCACGGCGAACCGGGCCACAGATGCGATATAGCCGTGGGCGCGCCATTGAATTCGCCGGCCACAAATACCGTACAGCCGCAAACGGGACAAGCTCAAACCGCGCCACCGAGCAACGTGACAACATCCAGCCCACCACAGAAAGCCGCCAAGGGAATGAACCCGGCTCATGGCGAGGCCGGACATCGATGCGATATCGCCGTTGGTGCGCCGCTCAATTCTCCAGCCGCGGCAAATCCAGCGCCAACGGCAACGACACCGACGCCATTGATTGAACAAAAAGCTACCCCAACGCTTCTTACACCGAACAAATCGGGCGCGGTGGCAGCCGGAATGAACCCAGCGCACGGCGAACCCGGGCACAAATGCGATGTTCCCGTTGGTTCGCCATTGCCAAAATCCTAAATCGTATTTAAAATACAACCGTAAATCGAAAATCTGTAATTTTTTAGCGCGAGATGAAGTTAGTTTTATGGCACAAAAAAACAATTATATTGATACTTCAGCTCAAATGCCAGACACAGTTTATAAGAAAGATCAGCCGTTTTTAAGACCGGTCTGGGAACTTGTTGAGGGCGCGGCTGTTGCAGTGGTCAAAAGCAAACCCAAAGATAGACTGGCCACTAAGATTCCGTTGAAAGGAGTGTCAACGCGACAATGTTAAAAAAAACGGTTTCATCAAAGCTTCTGACTGAGATGTCGATGGCTCTATCAACAATGATGACGCCAAATCCCACAAAGTAGATAAATAAAAAAGCCTCTAATTGCTCAGTTTACCTCCTTTTCTTCTTCTTGGCCATCTTCGTTCACCACCAAAGGGTGATCTTCCACATCCAAACCAACGATCATTATAATGTTTGCGATGGTTTGGTAAAGCATCAGAACCACCACTATCAGCGCGGCGCTCAGCACGCTTGAAATCGTCAATGAAATATAATAAAGGCTTGTGAACCAAGTAGGCGGCACATTGTCAGATTCTGTTATCGGCAAATTGAAAATCAAGAAAACAATGACCGCGGCCATAAAAACCACGGTGTCAAGGCGAGCAATCCTGAGCACATTTCGATAATGTCTTTTCTTCAAACGGGATTTTGAATTGGATGAAATCCCCAATAATGTAAGCAGCAATGCCAGGATCGTGGCGCTGGCAAGGGCAACGGTATTGCAGAGCGTATGCATTCCGTGAAGGGAATGCTGGATAAGGATTTTGGCTTCGTAACCGCTAAATTTTCCAAGAAGAAGAGAGCCAATGAGAATAATCAGAAGAGAGCCAATGCCACCAAATACAGCGGTTTTGGTATATTTGGTAAAGATTTTCATTTCTGGACTTTTTGGCAAAGTTGGTAAATATCCCGTTGATAATCTTACAAAGTTGCATGCCAACAATTCGACTTTAACAAAAAATCCATCGGAAATTACCAATGGATTTCTATATCTTGTGGAGAAGATGGGTCTCGAACCCACGACCTCCACACTGCCAGCGTGGCGCTCTAGCCAACTGAGCTACATCCCCAAGATTGGGCAAATATACATTTTTTTCATTTCGCGAAAGCGCAAAGAGTCCGCTAAAAATCGCTGATGGATTAAATTCGTAAATTTGGCGCTCCAATCCAGCACAATGTCCAATATCAGGATCACAAAGCAGTTCAGTTTCGAGACCGGCCACGCGCTCTACGGATATGATGGCAAGTGCAAGAACGTGCACGGACACAGCTATAAACTTTCTGTAACAGTGATCGGAAGCCCGATTTCTGATACCGAAAACGTTAAATACGGAATGGTGATCGACTTCTCCGATCTCAAGAAAATCGTTCGCGAGGAAATCGTCGACGTTTTCGATCACGCCACGGTCTTCAACCAAAATACGCCTCATATCGAACTTGCCAACGAACTAAAGAATCGCGGCCATCACGTAATTCTTGTTGATTATCAGCCGACGAGCGAGAATATGGTCATCGATTTCTCGAAAAAACTTTTACGTCGTTTGCCCGATTCTGTCAAACTTCATTCATTGAAACTTCAGGAAACAGAGACGTCCTTTGCCGAATGGTTTGCCGCCGATAACCTGTAGTTTATGGAAATTCTCCCGGGCAAAAAAGTCTATTTCGCATCCGACCAACATTTTGGTGCACCAAATCCGGAAGCGAGTTTTGTTCGTGAGAAAATATTCGTAAAATGGCTTGATGAAATCAAGCATGATGCTCAGGTTTTGTTTTTGCTCGGCGATCTTTTTGATTTCTGGTTCGAATACAAAAACGTGATTCCCAAAGGTTATACCCGTGTTCTTGGGAAGCTGGCGGAACTTTCAGATTCTGGAATCGAGATTGTTTTTTTTGTGGGCAACCACGACCTTTGGATGTCGGATTATTTCAAAAGGGAACTCAGCATCGAGGTTTTTCACGACAATCAGGAATATACTTTCAACAACACAAAATTCTTGATCGGTCACGGCGACGGCAAAGGTCCCGGCGATAATGGCTACAAACGGATGAAGCGCGTTTTTACAAATCCGTTCTCAAAGTGGCTTTATCGATGGTTGCATCCCGATATTGGGGTTGCGCTCGGCCGCCATCTATCATTGAACAATAAATTGATTTCTGGAAAGGACGACGCGGTTTTTCTGGGCGAGGAAAAAGAGTGGCTCGTGCTTTACGCCAAACGAAAACTCGAAAAACAGCATTACGATTATTTTATTTTTGGCCACCGGCATTTTCCGATGGTTGTTCAAGTTGGCGAAAATTCAAAGTACGTGAACCTCGGCGATTGGATCAATTACTTCACTTATGGCGTTTTTGATGGCGAAGATTTCGAACTGAAAAAGTTGGAACAAACCGTTTGATCATCGAATGTCCTTCAAATTCAATTGCACCGATTTCTTTCCGTTGAATTCGTTTTCCTCTATCGAATAAAGTGCATCGAACTTTTTCCTGTTTGCCGTGAGCGAAAATTTATTGCCAAGTCCAAATCCGATCGCACCAACACCGCCCGAATCTTTTTGCTTCACATAAAGCTTGAGATGTTCGTCACTCTTGCCTATTTTTTTTCCAAAACCCGTGTCGCATAAATCCTTTGTTAGAAAAACCGGATGCATATTTTGAGGTCCGAATGGTTCGAATTGTTTCAAAACCCGCAATGTCGATGCGCTGATTTCGTCAAAATTGATTTCGCAATCCACATTGATGCAACACTCGCGCTGATGGTCTTGAATTGATTCCTTTACAGTTTGTTCAAAAGCGTTCTTGAAATTCTCGTAACATTCTGCTTGCAATGTCAAACCCGCGGCATACATGTGTCCGCCAAATTGTTCCAGATGTTCCTCGCAATTTTCGAGCGCGTTGTACACATCAAAACCGACAACGGATCTTGCCGAAGCCGCATATCTGTCGCCGCTTTTTGTAAAAACCAATGTCGGTCGATAGTACGTTTCGATTAATCGTGACGCGACAATTCCGATGACGCCCTTATGCCAATCTTCTCGAAATACGACTGTGGAATATCTTTCTTGTTCATTGTTTTCTTCTATTTGTGCGAGTGCCTCAACGGTGATTCTCTTGTCGAGTTCTTTTCTGTCTGAATTATAATCTTCTATTTCTTTTGCAAATTCGAGCGCGCTTTCAAAATTGTCGGTGATCAAAAGATTGACCGCTTCATTGCCGTGCTTGATCCTTCCTGCGGCGTTGATTCTCGGCGCGATCGTAAAAACTACATCGGTAATATCGAGTTCTTGTTTTTTGATCTGATGCACCAACGCTTTTATTCCAGGTCGCGGTGTAGAATTGATCACCTCAAGCCCGAATTTTGCCAGAATCCGATTTTCCCCCGTCATCGGCACAATGTCAGCTGCGGTCGCAACAGCTACCAAATCCAAATAAGGAACGAGGTCTTCGATGGTTTGCCCCATGGAAATTCCTATCGCGTGAACAAGTTTGAAACCAATAGCGCATCCGCAAAGTTCGCCGTATGGATAATTGCAATCGTTTCGTTTTGGGTCAAGAACGGCAACGGCGTCGGGAAGTTTCTCGCCAGGTCTGTGGTGATCGCAAATGATGAAATCAATCTTTTTTTCATTGGCGTAAGCGACCTTGTCTATCGATTTTATACCGCAATCAAGTGCGATGATCAGCGTCATTTCGTTGTCAAAAGCGTAATCGATGCCGAGAATGGAAATGCCATAACCTTCATTGTAACGATCTGGAATGTAGGTCGCGACATTTGGCGTAAGCGTTTTTAAATACGATGAAACCAATGAAACCGCGGTGGTTCCATCAACATCGTAATCGCCAAAAACAAGGATTCGCTCGCCGTGTTCGATTGCCGACAAGACTCGGGCAACAGCCTTGTCCATATCTTTCATCAAATATGGATCGTGAAGATCTGAAAGTTCGGGACGGAAGAATTTCCTGGCCTGTTCATAATTCTCGACGCCGCGCTGCACCAAAAGTCCGCCAATAATCTCGTCCACTTTGAGATCATCGCAAATGGCGGCAACTTTTTTTGGATCGGGTTTCGGTTTAAGGTTCCAGCGCATTTGAAATTCTATATATTTCAAATGTAGCTAAAAACGGGTAAAAGTTTAAATTACCAAAAAGTATTATTTAAAAATAAAATGTCTAATTTTCTCTCTGTGTGCACACGAGTTGGATGGCTGGTGCAATTAAGAACCTTTTCGGAATATCCTTAGAATGTTCCTGCTTGTAACCATATCTCATCCAAGCAGAAACATTCAGTAAAGGTTGAGTGACCGTGGTAGAATTAATGTTGCGCATATCACAGTAATAATAGGTTTTGCTTGCTCTCTGAAATTTTATTCTAGTTAAATCATTATCTAATGGCGCGATAGTGTTCCCTAAATTATCTAAATATTTTGTAACAACAATCATAGCAATAATTGGATTGTCACCTAAACGGCATCGTTCTGTGAAATTAATTTTAACCTCACCATTTTGTCCGGGCAATACAGTTTGCGACGATTTTGCGAGCAAACTTCCAAGTTGCGCAGTTTGGTAACCAGATTCAATAGGTTGCTCTAAAAGCTGGAAAACGCAGAACTCAAATACTGTTTCATATTTTACATCTTCTAAATAAACAATGGCATTTTTGACTAAACCTTTTGATATAGATTCGTAGTTAAACGCTATTCCATATCTGAAGTTTGGTCGCAGTCCGTTAGCCATGCTTTTAACGAATCGATTTTTCTCGCCAATCATATAATCCCTGTCTCCTGGAATAACAACAATCTCTTTAAGCATTTGTTCTTTTCCCGCAAATGTATCATTCACATGATATAGATTTCTAGCCTTAGATTTTGGAAAGTCGCTTGACTTCCGTATTACGCTTAATACTTTTGCTAAACCGATTTTCACTACTATCAAGCACTTTGATCTCTTGCGCTTCTAGACCACTCCACATCAACACACAACACAAAAAATAGCTATATCGCATTATAGTCAATTTAGTGACTTCTGTAAAATTGATTCCAAAACTTATTACCTAGAAAACTGTCCGTTATGCGGACGGTTTTCTAAATTAACATTGATAAATATCGCTTGACCAGTAGGCTTCATGGGATGTTTGAATCCAAAAAATATAGTAGTTATGATAGCAAGTATCTATACAAGCCGAACCACCGCCGCTAGTATATGTTGTTGTTTCACAGAAAGACTTCAAATAGGACTCCACTTTGGCATTTTCAGCAACTCTCTGTTTTGTGTCGTCATCTTTTGAGCAGTTTGTAACCAATCCAGCTCCCACGAGCAGGACAAGTAGAAAAATAATTTTTTTTATAACAATAATAAATAGTTTGACAAATATTTGTTTGAAGTTAAAACCTTACAATTATCCCAGCGCTTGCTTCCGAGAATTGCATTAATCTCAAATTCAAAGTAAACGTAAAAAAAAAACGATAGGTTGTACACCGTCGCTAAAAAATAATTTACAGGGTTTTTTAAATGTGCAGTATTTGTTGGAGAAATCTATTTTGAACAAGTAAAAAAGTTTTCATCCGAGGCATTTTTGTAGGATAAAGTCCTATAAAAAAGAATTTATAAGTTCCGTAGCTTCGCAAAGAAGTCAATTTCTTCAAGATTCCAAATATTCAAATGACCATCAAAGCCAACTACGTCGATATTCCAAACCGTGCAACTTTTCCTGCAGCCATAACTTTTGAAAACGGAAAGATTTCATCCATCGAAAAAATCAACGAGACCGTCACTGGTTTTGCGATGCCCGGCTTTATCGATGCACACATTCATATAGAAAGTTCAATGCTCGTACCAACAGAATTTGCGCGTATTGCAACGGTTCACGGAACGGTTGCGACGGTTTCAGATCCGCACGAGATCGCGAACGTTCTCGGCATTGATGGCGTGAAATATATGATCGAAAATGCCAGGAAATCGCCACTGAAATTTCATTTTGGCGCGCCATCTTGCGTTCCGGCAACTAGTTTTGAAACGGCTGGCGACGTGATCGATTCGGATGGAATAGCAGAATTGATGGCGCACGACGATATTTTTTACCTCGCCGAAATGATGAATTATCCAGGCGTGATCTATGATGACGAAGAAGTTTTAAGGAAATTGGCGATCGCCAAAAATTCGGGGAAACCAATCGATGGACACGCGCCGGGACTTTCTGGCGATGATCTCAAAAAATATGTTGCTGCTGGAATTTCCACAGATCACGAATGTTTCACACTTGCCGAAGCCGAGGAAAAACTGGCGCTCGGAATGAAGATTTTGATTCGCGAGGGAAGCGCCGCCAAGAATTTTGAAGCTTTGCATTCTTTGCTCCACGAACATTGGGAAATGGCGATGTTCTGTAGTGATGACAAACATCCGGACGACCTCATTGACGGACATATCGACCAACTTTGCGCGCGCGCTGTTGCAAAGGGCGTCGATGTTTTCAAGGTTTTGCAAAGCGCTTGCCTCAATCCGATTTATCATTATAAAATGAACGTCGGCAAACTTCAAATTGGCGATGCCGCGGATTTTATAATCGTCGAAGATTTGAAAACATTTAAAGTTCTGGAAACTTACATCGATGGAAACCTAGTTGCTAGAGATGGAAAATCATTGATCGAACCTTTTACATTTGAAAGCCCGAACAAATTCAATTGCAATCCCGTGAAAGCGGAAGATTTTCAGGTAAAAGCAACTTCAGAAAAAGTTCGTGTGATCGAAGCTTTGGAAGGACAGTTGATCACCAATGAAATTGAGACGAAATTACCAGTTATAAATAATTTTTATCAAACCGATATTGAAAATGACATTCTGAAAATCGCGGTTGTCAATCGGTATTTTGATGCAAAACCCGCTGTAGCTTTTATCAAGAATTTTGGACTGAAGCGCGGAGCGATTGCGAGTTCTGTTGCGCACGATTCGCACAATATTGTTGTGGTTGGCGTTGATGATGAATCGATTGCAAAAGCGGTGAATTTAATCGTCGCGGCAAAAGGCGGCGTTTGCGCTGTCGATGAAAATTCGGAAATATTGTTGCCATTGCCAATTGCAGGAATCATCAGCGACAAAGATGTCTGGGAGACCGCGCGACTATATCAAGAAGCCGATGAAATGGCAAAAAGTCTGGGCAGTAAGCTCAAAGCACCATTCATGACTTTATCTTTTATGGCATTGCTCGTCATACCCGATTTGAAACTTTCGGACAAAGGTCTTTTTAGCGGAAAGGAATTTAAGTTTGTCGATTTGGGGAAAGGTTCAGATTAAATTCAGGATATCCATATAAAATAACTTGAATAAAAAACCCGCAATTTTCGCGGGTTGATTTCAATAATAAAATTTTCAGTATAATTATTTCTTCACAAACTTCTTCGTTTCAAGATTGTTGAACTTGATAAAATAAATGCCGCTTGGCAAATATCGAACATCAATTGTTTTAGAATTGTTATCCAGCTTTCCGGATTGCAAAATTTGTCCAGCAATATTATAAATAGAAAAATCAGTTTTCGAATCAATATTCACCATAAGAAAATCCCTTGCCGGATTGGGACTGATAACTAATTTATCTTTAAAGAATTGCGCGGTTCCCAGTGAACATTGATCTAAGTTGTCCGTATAATTTATATTTCTGTATTGATGGTTCACGATCCAATTTGAATATGGCAACTGATTGCTTTGTGCCAATTGTGGATTGTCCACTTTTAGACAAACATTTCCCTGAATATAATCACTTGGAAAATCAAAGCAGTACGTGCAACCAACGTTGATATTTACGATTTGGCTGTTGTTGTTATTGTTCAAATTTATTTTTGAAACGCCCGAAGCATTAACGTTATTGATATTTGGATTGTTGCTAAGGTCCAAATCACTTATTTGATTGAACGGACTTACATCGCCCTCGCTTTTAACGTTGATATATTCCAAGAGCGGATTGTTAGAAACATCAATAGCAATGAGCATACTGTCAACGCAGTCCAAGTATCTGAGGTTTGGCAAACTGCTTAAGTCCAGATTCTCAACCATGGTAACGTTCAGCACCAGATTCTCCAAATTTACAAAGGCTTCCAATCCCGACAAATCGTGGATCATTCCGTCATAGATGGTCGCTGCCGGATAAGGATAATTGGTCAGTGAAGCCGGTGATAGATTCAAGCTTATAACCTGTGCAACATCAGCGGTCAGCACTTGTCCGTTGATTGTATTGTCGGAATCGATGCCCAAATCGATGAGCGCTCTTTCAAAACGAGAATCGGGAATCAGCGTGACTTGGGCAGCTAAATTACTCTTTATCAATAGCGAGAATAAAATTATTATTAGATTTTTCATTTGTAAAAGTATTTATTGTTTGATAATATATTTAGAATCACAAACTGAGCCATTTGCAATTAGTGTAATCAGGTAAGTTCCAGTCGAATAATTACTAAAATCAATCACCCTTTCAGTCTCGTTTACGTCTAAGATGTAATTTTGTGAAGTTCCGCTTGATGTATACAATGGTGTTACTGATAGATACGCAGTATTGCCAGTATTTATTTTGTAGATAAAGGTTGAATGACTAGTAGTTGGATTTGGATGTATACTAAAGATCGAGTTAGGCTTTATCTTAACTTCAACTTCAGAATAATCCTTATAACCATCAGAAAGTGCTATTACTTCCAATTTGTATTTTCTTGTTGCTTCAGTAGATACGGTAAAATTTATTCCTTCAAAAACTAAATTGTCATCGCTGTCATACCAGTTGTAAGTCGCCGGCTCATTAATATCTTCAGCACTTAATATTAGTGGAACATTTTTATCGGTGTACTTGATGTCACCTGCATCAGCGTGAAAAAGATTTCGTGTATGCTTATATATCTCATAGGTTTCACCCCCAATAACCTTGCCTGACACTTTGTCCTTTTGCATAATATGATATGTGAAGTGATCTTTAATTGTAATTTCTTTGACTAAAAAGTTAAATTCCAAATTTAAAGTGCCTTGTTTTTTTGAGTCCAATTTTAAATTATCGAGTTTGGCATTGAGACCTGTTATTATTATTTTATTGTTTTCCTCAAGTCTTATGTCGCTCCCTATTTTACCTCCTGCTGTCCAAGCATTCATCAAAGTTTCATCCAATTCTACACTAACCTCTGCCTCCTCAAATATTTTTTTTCCTACTTCTTGATTTTCAGGAAAAAACTCTAGGCTGTATTCTCTCGGTTCATCATAGATGTTACCTACCATCACAACACCACCAATAGGTGTACCTACAGTGTTTGGTACAATATCAACAATTGTAACGTTTTTTTGAGCAATATTGTTATTATTGGTAACATTTGAGTACAACATCTCAGTTTCAGGAAAAGTCATACTATCATCACTTGAAACAATACGAGATAAAAGACAAAAATGCCAAGGGTAAGGAGTAATATTATTGTAATCATTAGGATTCGGCATAGTAGTCCAAGGAATTGATAAAATTATTTCCTTATATGATTCAATTGGTGGTATTGTAACTGTCCCTATTATATTTCCAATCAGCGGTCCGTTATTAAAAGAATTCCCAATCCATTGGTAATCCCAGCTCAGTGAAGTTGTAGCTTTAGACCAGTAGACGGTTAACTGATCGTTTCCTGATGAAGTGCTACAGCCCCTATCTCCAACTCTTACTTTTATATAGTTAGGTTGTATCGGATCATATTCGGGGTTTTGATGTTCCGAAAATTCATCATATTGGTTTCTAACCCATATACTCGGACTGCTCCACGTATTTGGGTTTATGACATTCGGTTCCTCACCTATATCTTCATCGGAGTCTTTTACATATAAATCCACCGATCTTGTCTCTAACCTCTTCGCAGACATTGATGCCATATTAATATTTGCTGGATTAGCTATCCATTCACGCATCCTGATACCTTGACCGACTGTAAAATTGTTTATGCAAGGTGACCAAGTATAGGCCATCACATTTCCAACGTCTGTTGGCGTTAGGTCAAATGGAACTCCTAAATTGTCTCCAAGGGTTCCAGTGTAAGTACAGTTATCGATATTTATAATATTCCCAATTCCTACACCAAAGAGGTTTGCTTCATTGTAGAAACTTACCATTGCTGGAGTATCGGCAACCAAGTCAGCTTTGGTTAAAGCATTATAATTTTGGCTTTGAGGGTCACGAGTTACATGTTCCTCGGTTGTAACTGTGCCATTAGCTGCTCCCCACGGATGCATTAGACCGAAGTCATGTGCTAATTCATGCGCTTGTGCGTTACCTTCTTTTATATGCCACCTACCTTTAAAATTGACTGCATTTATGGCTAATTTGTTACTGCCAAAATTAGTTGCTCCATTTCCAGCTGTCAAAGTATTTGGTACATAAACATTAAAACAGTTCGGAATGTAATAGGGGATTTGACCGTAATTAACGTTATCGTAATAGGCATCATTGTTAATAAATTGAAATCCCTTAAGCACGAAACAAATGCCCATTGGCCTAAAAAGGAAATTAATTCTCTCCATATTTTCAAGTACATCCGTCTCGTTTAATGGACCATGTTCATGTGATCCATCGGTTCTGTTAAAAACCCAATAATAAATATCAAAACTTATAGGTAAAAACGAAGCCAAGTAAGCAGGGTCAATTGACCCGCTATAGTTGATGTTTTGTTGTGAGGAGCTTAGCCGTGAAAATGATTCGTCTGGGACTAAAGCACCACACGAGAATACTTCATTTTGAGCAAATACTAAGCTGCAACACAATGCGAACAAGCACGATAAAAATAATTTTGGTTTCATTGTAAAAGGATTTAATGGTTTAACAAGTTATTTGAAATCTTTCTTAGTAATTTTTTATCAACTGGCTTTCTTAAGTTTATTAGTACTATAAAAAGTATTTGAAATATTTCTTGTTACCACAAATCCCTAAAAAAATAGACTAAAATAAACTTACGACTAAACAAACGTACAAATTAAAAGTTAAAATAATTGTAAAAGTTTTAACAACTATAACGTTGTAGTTAAATTCTAAAGTCATTCTCCCTAATTGTAATTTTTGTAAATGTCAATTTTATATAGATAGTATGCTATCCCTATTAATGGGGACTTTTAAACTTTAACATTTAATCTATTTGATTGATTTGCTGATTACTAAATGAAAGCTAAAAAATCAGCTGCAAAAAAACACAGCACCATTCTTGGGTCATATCGAGAAAACTGTTCATTTCTCGAGTTTCCGTTAGTGAGAAAAAACTTTTCTATTTGCCCAAAAACCCACCAACAACCGCCACAATCTCTCCCTTCGCAGGTTTTATCTCAAAATACTTGAGCACTTCCTCGGCGCTTCCGCGAATGGTTTCGTCGTGCAATTTTGAGATCTCGCGCGAGATTGAAATCTGTCTGTCGCTACCAAAATAAGTCGCGAAATCCTGCAAGGTCTTGTTGAGTTTGTGCGGCGAAACATAGAAAACCATCGTTCGGGTTTCTGTTGAAAGCGACGTAAATCTGGTTTGCCGTCCTTTTTTATCGGGCAAAAATCCCTCGAACACAAATTTGTCGCACGGCAATCCGCTGTTCACGAGCGCTGGCACAAAAGCCGTTGCGCCTGGCAAACATTCAACGGCAACATCTGAGGCGATGGCGGCGCGCACCAACAAAAATCCTGGATCTGAAATCGCGGGCGTTCCCGCGTCGGAAATCAGCGCGACATCTTCACCGTTCTTGAGCCGCTCGATAATATTCTCGACCGTTCGATGCTCGTTGTGCATGTGATGGCTGATCATGTGCGTGGAAATCTCGAAATGCTTCAGCAATTTTCCGCTAGTTCTAGTGTCCTCGGCAAGAATCAGGTTGACCTTCTGCAGCGTTTTGATCGCGCGCAAAGTCATATCGTCAAGATTGCCAATGGGCGTCGGAACGATGAAAAGCTTTGCCATTAAATTCTAGATCAGTTAGTTGAACTTGCGCTCGATGATTTCCATAAAACGTTGCGAATAATCGTCCTTGCCTTCCCATTCATTGTAATCGGGCTTTACCATCGTGTCGATAAAGTTGACGGCGTCGGGATAATTGTCGAAGGTTATAAGCTGCGAAAGCACTCGATTGTAATCCTCGCTGGAATTGTTGAAAAGATGTTTCATAAAAGCGATTCGATCGTTCAATCCAATCGTGATGCCTTTTGAAAGCCTGTCGTTCAAGGAAAGCGGCGACTTTGGATCGTCCTTCTTTATCGAAAACACATTGGTGTTATCGTCCGGTCCTGATATCGGAATGACATTTTCGCGCGATGATGATTGCTCTTTTGCCAAATCCTCGGGCTTGATGAATTCTGGATCTTTGTAATCGTCTCCATAAAGATCATCGAGCGGCAACCGGCCAGAATTTCCATATCCGAATTTTGGCGCTTCGCCCTTTTTGTCAATGGTCGGTTCAAAAGTAAGTGACTGGTTCAGTTTGTCGTCCTGTTTGTTTTCGGTGACGTGAGCAGTCGGGATTTGCGTGTTGCTTTCTGCTGCGATCATTGTTTCGGTCTTTTCGCTTTCGCTAAATTCTGTATCGAACCCGCCGGATGATTTTTCGTTTTGAAGATCGTCATTGGATTTTTCAGCAGTGTAACTTGCTTCTTTTTGATCATCATCAGGCGAACCTTCAAGAATGTTGGTTTCCTTCGGTTTGTCCAACTGGTTGATTTCACGCGGTTCGATTTCTGATTTATCTTCCTCCAAATCGATATTTGGTGTAAATATAACTTCGGATGAATTTGGTGCTTTGTCGGAATCGTCGTCGCTAGCTTTTTCTTCCTCTGAAGATCGATCGTGCTTTGATTCAGGTTTTCCGTCAGAAATTTCCGTGTCTTCATTTGTGTCCGAAGTTGGATCCTTTGATTGTTCAGCTTTTGCATCAAAATCTTTTTCGGTAATGGTCGAATCCTCAGATTTATCAGAATCTATTTCTGATTTGGTTTCAACCGAAATGTCCTCATCTGATGATTCGCGTGTTTTTTCAACGCTGGACTCCTTCGCATCTGGCGCATCTTCATCCACTTCTTGCTCTGTCCCAAAAATTTGTTCGATTTGATCCACAACCTCAGCTTGACCAATGGTAGGTTTTGCCTCGGCAAAGTTGTCCTCGACAAAGACCATTATCGAAAGTTTCTCATAGAGTTTCTGCGCTTCTTTCTGCAACTGTGCAAGTTCCGATCGGTTCTTCATTTT
>JBBSUW010000002.1:0-56805 GCA_038234025.1 Flavobacteriales bacterium | reverse complement strand
CGACCGAAGTGTTCTTTATCGGGGAAAATCTCGTCCTGCATTGGAAGATAGACACCCGCGCTGTCCACAAGATAAATGATAGGAAGGCGGTTTTCCATTGCAATTTCCTGCGCGCGAAGGTTCTTTTTTCCAGTGATCGGAAACCATGCTCCGGCTTTCACTGTCGCATCATTGGCAACGACCATGCACTGTTTTCCCTTGATGTACCCGATTTTCACAACAACGCCACCGCTTGGGCAACCGCCGTGCTCTTTGTACATTCCATCACCGGCAAATGCAGCTATTTCGATAGAATCCTTCTTTTTGTCAAGAAGATAATCAATGCGCTCGCGTGCCGACATTTTTCCCTGTGCATGAAGTTTCGCGATACGCTTTTCGCCACCGCCAACCTTTACGCGCGCAAACTGCTGACGAAGATTGGAAAGGAGCAGTTTGTTGTGGTCTTCGTTCTTGTTGAAGTTTATATCCATGTAGATTATCTTGTTAAAAGGTGTTGCAAATGCTGTAAACGTGGGCTAAATTACAAAAACCAAATCAATAATGACTAGGGAAAAAAGCGGTCTTAAGTGGTGGCGAATGACGTTAAGTTAATGTTGGCTTAACATAGAAAGGCTACATTTGCACCTACAAAACAGCGCACTATGTCATTGAACAGTATTTTTCAATTTTTGGTCCCCAAAGACAAGAAATTCTTGCCGCTTTTTGATCAGGCCGCCGCAAATCTGGTGCTTTTGGCCGAAACACTTCATGAAGCAATCAGTGTCCCAAACAATGAACGCGAGGACTATTTCAGAAAAATAGAAGAACTTGAAGCAAAAATTGAGGAAATAACCCACAAAACGCATCTTGAACTGAGCCGGAATTTTATCACACCATTCGATCGTGAGGACATTCACTCGCTGATAAAATCCATAGACAATGTAGCCGATTATATGCACGGCGCGGCCAGCAAGATGAGGCTTTACCAAGTAGAAAAAATCACGAAATCGATTCGCAAGCTCACCGAGATCAATCTCGAATCGTCAAAGCTTATCGTAAATGCCATAAACGAGCTTAAGAATCTGGAAAATCACAAAAAAATCATCGATATCTGCAAGAAGATAAACAAGCTTGAGAGCAAGGCAGATACTGTTTTTGACAAGGCCGTTGCCGACATTTTTGAGAACGAGACAGATGCCAAGAACATAATAAAGTACAAAGAAGTGCTTTCTTCACTGCGCTCGGCAGCTGACAAGTGCAAGAGCGTCTCGAACGTTCTCGAGCAGATTTCTGTAAAGCATTCCTAAATCACTATTTTTTTCCTTTATAGCCAAATATGGATTTAACGCTTCTCATTGTCATTATTGTTCTTGCGCTTATTTTTGATTACATAAATGGTTTTCACGACGCCGCAAACTCAATCGCGACAATAGTTGCCACCAAGGTTCTGACTCCTTTTCAAGCTGTGGCTTGGGCAGCTTTCTTCAACTTTGTTGCCTATTTTATCTCCAAGTTCGTTATCGGCGAGTTCAAGATCGGGAACACCATTGCAAAGTCGGTCGATGAGAATTTTATCACGCTCGAAGTGATCTTGGCCGGATTGATCGCCGCGATAATCTGGAATCTGCTGACTTGGAAACTTGGAATTCCGTCATCGAGTTCACACACCTTGCTTGGCGGTTTTATGGGCGCAGCTCTGGCGCACGCAGGATTTTTTTCAACGGTAATCAACGGTCAGCACATTGATGTCATCAATTACGCTAAGGTTGTTCCAACGTTTCTGTTCATTTTTCTCGCGCCATTTCTGGGAATGGTCATTGCCTATTTTATCACGGTTCTTATATTGAACATTTGCCGAAAGGCCAATCCTTCAAAAGCTGATAAATGGTTCAAGAAACTGCAGTTGGTTTCGTCGGCGCTTTTTAGTCTCGGTCACGGTGGCAATGATGCCCAGAAAGTAATGGGGATCATCGGCGCGGCAGTAATCAGCTATAAAATGGACATAGGAGATGCGCAATATGCAGCGGCCGCATCGGCCGATAGATTCAAACTTTTTGTGAGCGACGATTTCTGGTGGTGGGTTCCTTTGGCGAGCTTTGTCGTGATCGCACTTGGAACGCTCAGCGGCGGTTGGAAAATTGTTAAAACGATGGGCACAAAAATCACCAAGGTCACACCGCTTGAAGGCGTTGCCGCAGAAACCGCTGGCGCAATCACACTCTATCTTACAGAGCATTTTGGGGTTCCTGTTTCCACAACGCACACGATAACGGGAAGTATCATCGGCGTTGGAATCACGAAAAGGATTTCTGCCGTGCGATGGGGCGTCACGATCAGTCTTTTGTGGGCGTGGATCTTGACAATTCCGGTTTCGGCACTTCTTGCAGCTGTGCTTTATTATGTGGTGCACGCCGTACTTTAGGCTTTTTTTGGATATAACGAAATCCTGCAGTATCTATTTTTGGCACTTATGAAAAATTTTTTTTTTAATCGTTCTTCTTTTCCCGCTTTGCGGCTTTTCACAGACTGATAAAATTTTTGGCAACAAGACCCGCCTGCGGAACATGACCGAAAGATGGGAACTTGACACGACAGCTTCGCGGGGAACATTCTTGATAACGCCGTACAAACCTATTTATATGCTTCCGGCGCGATACACCGATCAGGCCAATGACGCGCCTTTTTCGGGGAACGACAACCCCGAATATATTGCGGCACCAGTCGATTATAACAATACCGAGCTCAAGTTCCAGGTAAGTTTCAAGACCAAGATTTTCCAGGGACTTTTATGGAATTCGATTGATGTTTGGGGCGCTTACACGCAAGTTGCACAATGGCAAATTTATAACGAAGCATTGTCTCGACCCTTTCGGGAAATAAATTATGAGCCCGAAATAATCCTGAATTTTCCTTTGCATTTCATGGTTTTCGGATTCGATGCGCGAATGGCGGGCGTTGCGCTCAACCATCAATCAAATGGACAAGCCTTGCCATATTCCCGAAGCTGGAACAGGATAATTTTTCACGCAGGTTTTGAAAGGGAAAACTGGAGCGTTTTTATCAGGCCATGGTTGAGATTGAGGGACAGCAAAGAGGACAATCCCGACATTACTAAATTCATTGGTCGCGGCGATGCCAATATTGTTTACACTTATAAGAACAATGTTTTCTCGTTGCTGGCCACTCATAATCTCGAACTGAAGTCCAAAATCCGGGGCAATATTACTTTTTCGTGGTCCACACCGATCAAGAGAAATCTCAAGGGTTATCTTCAGGCATCGCACGGTTATGGCGAAACTTTGATCGATTATAACTAAAAGCAGACGACGGTTGGGATTGGCGTGAGCTTGGTGGAATGGCTGTAGGATGTTTAGATTGAAAGATTGAGAAAAATTAAAATTTAATCAAAGCAAAAGCGGAATCTTGTCCTTGTTTTTCCAGCCCGCTTGACTTTGGTATTTTACAATAAAAATCTTTAAATCTGCCTGGCTTTCGTAGTTGACAAAATAGATTTTTTTGTCTGCCTGGCTTTCATATTTGACCAAAAACCAATTGCCATCGTTCTTTCCCGCGCTGCTTTCGTAGCGGACCTTGTAAACCTTCAAATCTGCTTGGCTCTCGTAATCGACCACAAAAACCTTTACATCAGCTTGGCTTGAATATTTTGTGGAGAATACTTTTTGGGCGGAAGTCATGGTGAAACAATATAGTACCGCGATTAAAATTTTAATTTTCATAAGTGCAATTTCGATGATTAAACTCAAAAATCATACAAGCCCGTTCCAAAAAAATATAAAAATTCCGTTTAACGTTTCCGTAAATTGCTTCAACTGAAAAAAACAATAATGGACAGTATCAACAAAAACCAACCAGAAGACAATTACGAAGACTTGTTCGGGAAAGAAGCAATCGAAAAAATCCAAGAGCTCAGCGACAAATCGACGACATGCTTTTTCTGCACCAACATCAAGACCGGAAGCAGTTTTTCGGCGAGACCAATGGCATTGCAAAAAGCCGATGACCAAGGGAACTTTTGGTTCGTGAGCGCCAAGGACAGCGACAAGAACAGGGAAATAGAAAAAGATCCCCACGTACAATTGCTTTTCCAGGGTTCGGATTATAGCGACTTCCTGAATATTTATGGAAAGGCAACTATCTCGACCGATCAGGGAAAAATCGACGAACTTTGGGATGCTTCGATGAAAACATGGTTTACCGAAGGCAAGAACGACCCACGTATTTCGGTGGTAAAAATCACTCCGAGCGAAGGTTATTATTGGGACACAAAACACAATATGCTCATCGGAATGGCGAAACGGGCAGTTGGCGCAATAATCGGAAAAACGCTGGATGATTCAATTGAAGGGAATATTTCAGTGTAGTTTTGACAATATTTTAAATAGAAAAGGCTCGTTCAAATATGAACCGGCCTTTTTTTATTCTTCCTCGTTTCGCTGTCCCATCATCATCAGATAGGCTTTAAGAAATTCATCAATATTGCCGTCCATAACAGCGTCAACATTGCTGGTTTCGTGCGAGGTTCGCACATCTTTGACCAACTTATAAGGTTGCATCACATAGTTTCGGATCTGCGATCCCCATTCAATTTTCATTTTTCCCGCTTCTATATCATTGCGCTGTTCTTGTTGTTTTTTGAGCTCTATCTCGTACAACTGAGATTTCAGCATTTGCATTGCGCGATTCCTGTTGTCATGCTGCGACCGAGTTTCGGAACATTGGATTTGTATGCCCGAAGGTTTGTGAACGAGCTGGACCTTAGTCTCAACCTTGTTGACATTCTGGCCACCAGCGCCGCTCGATCGTGCCGTTGTGATTTCAATATCCGCCGGATTTATTTCGATTTCAATCGTATCATCCACAAGCGGATAGACATAAACAGAAACAAATGACGTGTGTCTTTTGGCATTGCTGTCAAACGGTGAAATGCGCACAAGTCGGTGAACGCCATTTTCGCCTTTCAACCAACCAAAGGCAAATTCGCCCTCGATTTCCAACGTCACGGTCTTGATTCCCGCCACATCTCCTTCCTGAAAGTTGAGTTCCTTGATCTTATAACCATGTTTTTCGGACCACATCATGTACATCCGCATCAGCATAGACGCCCAATCGCAGCTTTCTGTTCCGCCCGCGCCAGCCGTTATTTGCAATACAGCGCTCAGGGAATCACCTTCATCAGAAAGCATGTTCCTGAATTCGATGTTCTCGATGTGCGTGTTGGTCTTTTCAAAAAGTTCGTCCAGTTCCTCTGATGAAAGCTCGCCCTCCTTATAGAATTCTTGGGCAATCTGGAGCTCATCGCTCATTTCGATGGCAAGATTGAAGTCTTCCACCCATTTCTTTTTGAATGTTAGCGTTCTTACAAAAACCTGGGCTTCACGGGCATTGTCCCAAAAGTCGGGAGCGAGGGTTTTTTCCTCTTCGTTGGCAATTTCTACAAGCTTGGCATCAATGTCAAAGATACCTCCTCAACGCACCAAGACGCTCTACAATACCTTTGATCTGTTCGGTATTAGTCATAAAATACATTAATTTTGTGCTGGATTTTCGGGCTTGCGCCAAATGTTCAAAACTTGCGGCGCCAGCGGTTGTTCGCCCCGAAGTTCCGCAAATTTAAGATATACGTTCGAGATTATGGAAATAAATTTGGTCAGCGATACTGTCACCAAACCAACCCCCGAGATGCTGCGTTATATGATGGAAGCTCCCGTGGGCGACGATGTTTATAAACAGGATCCGACGGTGAACGAACTTGAACGAAAAATCGCCAACATTTTTGGGATGGAAGCGGCGCTGTTCTTTCCGTCTGGAACGATGGCGAACCAGACCGCGATCAAAATCCTAACACAACCGGGCGACCAATTGATAGCCGACAAATATGCGCACATTTTCAATTATGAAGGTGGCGGCGTGGCTTTCAACAGCGGTGTTTCGTGCTGTCTTCTCGATGGTGACCGCGGAATGATCAATGCCGAACAGGTGAAAATGTCGATCAACGACCCTGATTTTTACCACAGTCCGAAAACAACATTGGTCGCGGTGGAAAACACTACCAACAAAGGTGGCGGCGCTTGTTATGATATGGAAGAGCTAAAGAAAATAAAGCTTGTTTGTCAAGAAAACAACCTTTCATTTCATCTTGACGGTGCGAGATTATGGAATGCTTTGGTCGTAAAACGCGACAGTCCGAGATTGTACGGCAATATTTTCGATACGATTTCCGTCTGTCTTTCCAAGGGACTGGGCGCGCCGGTCGGTTCGCTCCTGGTTTCGAATAAAGCTAACATTGACAAGGCAATCAGGATCAGGAAAATTTTTGGTGGCGGAATGCGACAAGCTGGGTATTTGGCGGCAGCAGGAATTTACGCCCTTACGCACAATGTCTCTCGATTGGCGGAAGATCACAGACGCGCGAAGGAAATCGCTCAGATTTTGGAAAGATTGCCGTGGGTCGAGAAAGTGGAAAGAGTCGAGACAAACATCGTTATCTTCAAGGTTGACGACAAGCTTCGGGCCGCAGCGGTCATCAATAAATTCAAGGAAAGGAACATCGCGATCAGCAGTCTTGGCGCGCAGAAAATCCGCATCGTCACGCACCTCGATTATCGCGAAGTGATGCACGATTACGTTATCGAAACCTTGCAGAAAATTTCTTTTTAGACTATTTCAAAAAATCCATTCCGGGAATATCGGGCATTCCATCTTTGGCGGCTGCCGCAAGTTCTGCTTCTTTTATTGCCGATGCTTTTGAGATTGCATCGTTGAGCGTCAATATCAAATAATCTTCAAGCTGCTCTTTGTCCTCGAGCAAACCATCTTCAATGTTGATTGATTTGATCGCGCCATTTGCCGTGAGCGTCACCGATAGTTGCCCGTCGCGACTTTTTGCATCGAAAATCACGGTGTCGAGACGTTTCTTGGTTTCTTCCACTTTTGCTTGGGCTTCCTTGAGCTTGCCCATCATTCCCATTATATCGTTGAACATTTTGTAAGATTTTTAAATTTTGACAAATGCTAAATTACTAAATTGCCGGCCATCATAGAAAATCATTCACGTAAAATATTCAGAACTTTTAAATGAAAAAAACATTGCAACCGCCCATCGCCAAGAAAATTCCCACAATCCTAGAAAAACATGGCGAAAGGCGGACCGACAATTATTATTGGCTCAAGGACAGGGAAAATCCGGAAGTGGTCGCCCATCTTGAAGCGGAAAACAATTTTTATAAAAAGATGACGGCGCATACCAAGCCGCTTCAGAAATCGCTATTTGAGGAAATGAAAGCTCGGATAAAGGAAGATGATTCGTCGGTGCCATATTTGTACAACGGCTATTATTATCTCACAAAATTCGAGACGGGGCAAGATTATCCCATATATATAAGGAGAGAAGGGCGCGAAGATGCAAAGGATGAAATCTTGTTCGATTGCAATAAAATGGCGAAGGGCAAAAAATATTTCAACCTTACGGGATTGAGCATAAGCAAGGACAACAATCTCGTTTCTTTTTCGGTCGATTACGTCGGGCGAAGGATTTATGCTTTGCAGATAAAAAATCTTTCGACGGGAAAAATCTTGGATGATAAAATTGAAAATGTCACTGGCGAAAGCACTTGGGCCGATGATAATGAGCATTTGTTCTATTCGAGACAAGATTCTGGAACGCTCCGAAGCGATAGGATTTATAGACATATTATAGGACAAAATTCGGATGAAGATGTTTTGGTATTTCACGAAAAGGATGAAACTTTCCATGTTTCTGTTGGCAAGGAAAAATCGAGAAAATACCTTCTTATAACGTGCTCAAGCACACTCACGACTGAATATCGATATGCCTTGGCGGCAAAACCCAAATCGCGGTTCAAGATTTTTCAGAAACGAAAGCGCGGTCTGGAATACTCGATAGCATACTACAATAATTATTTTTATGTACTGACAAACAAGGACAAAGCCGAGAATTTCAAGCTGATGCGAACGGTCGAAAACAAAACTTCGTCTGAAAATTGGGAAGAGGTTATCGCGCATCGAGAAGACGTTCTGTTGGAAGGCATCGAGATTTTCAAGGATTATCTTGTTACCGAAGAACGCGAAATGGGCTTGACCAAAATAAAGATCATTCCGTGGACAAAAGATTTCGACAGCTATTATTTACCGTTCAAATTGGAAACCTACGCCGCTTATCCCTCGGTGAACATGGATTTTGATACCGATTTGCTTCGCTACAGCTATCAATCGCTTGCAACGCCATCATCTGTGGTCGATTTCAATATGAAGACCAAGAAAAAAACCGTCAAAAAGGAGCAGGAAGTTCGTGGTGGTTATGACAAATCGGATTACAAGGAAGAGCGCGTTTGGGCGAAAGCCAAAGATGGAACGCCAATCCCGATATCGTTGGTCTATCATAAAAATCTGAAAAAGAACGGCAAAAATCCTTTACTGCTATATGCTTACGGCTCTTACGGCTCATCGATGGACGCTTATTTTTCATCAACACGCGTTTCATTGCTGGACCGTGGATTCATATATGCGATCGCGCACGTTCGCGGTGGCGAAGATCTTGGCCGACAATGGTACGAAAATGGAAAATTGCTGCACAAGATCAACACGTTCTCGGATTTTGTGACCTGCGGCGAATTTCTGGCCGCCTCAAAATACACAAGTCCCGAGCATTTATATGCCGAAGGAGGTTCCGCCGGCGGACTTTTGATGGGCGTTGTTGCAAACATTGCACCCGAACTTTTCAATGGCATAATCGCGCAAGTCCCTTTTGTGGATGTTGTAACGACGATGCTTGATGACACAATCCCTCTGACCACTGGCGAATATGATGAATGGGGAAACCCGAACATAAAAAAGTTCTACAAATATATGCGTTCCTATTCGCCTTATGATAACGTGAAAGTGCAGAAATATCCCAATATGTACATTTCCACTGGATTGCATGATTCTCAGGTGCAGTATTGGGAACCAGCAAAATGGGTCGCGAAGTTGCGGGAAATGCGAACAAATGATGCCCAGCTTTACCTCGATACCAATATGGACGCGGGACACGGCGGTGCTTCTGGCCGTTTTGAGGCATTGAGAGAACTTGCCAAAGAGTTCAGTTTTTTGTTAGATTTGGAGCAAATCAAAAAATAGTTAAAAGATTTTTATTAAGTTTGCAAAGTTCTAAAGGTTACGAGAGACTATTAAAAGTTTGCCTTGACTTGATTTTTTATGAGAGAAAAAATAAAAGCTTACGATAATGTGTTGGGATTGATAGGTAACACACCACTCATTAGGCTCAACAGGATAACCGAGGATCTTGAAGGCAGTTATTACGCAAAAGCCGAAGCTTTCAATCCGGGGCATTCAACTAAAGACAGAATCGCACTATATATAATCGAAGAGGCAGAGCGCAAGGGAATTCTTACGCCCGGCGACACCATCATCGAAACCACTTCGGGCAACACGGGTTTTAGCCTTGCGATGGTAAGCATCATAAAAGGCTACAATTGCATTCTGGCCGTTTCTTCCAAATCATCCACTGACAAAATCGACATGCTGCGAAGCATGGGCGCAAAGGTTTACGTTTGCCCCGCAAACGTTTCGGCGGATGATGAAAGATCTTATTACAACGTTGCCAAGCGGCTTCACGATGAAATAAAAGGATCGGTTTACATCAACCAATATTTCAACCAGCTCAATATCGACGCGCACTACAAGACGACAGGGCCGGAAATCTGGGAACAAACCGCGGGCCAGATCACGCATCTTGTGGCATGCAGCGGAACAGGCGGAACCATTTCGGGCGCTGCCAAATTTTTGAAAGAGAAAAATCCGAACATCAGGATTTTGGGCGTTGATGCATTTGGATCCGTGCTGAAAAAATACCATGAAACCAAAGAATTTGACAAGGAGGAAATCTATCCTTATAGAATAGAAGGACTTGGTAAAAACTTGATTCCGTCGGCAACAGATTTTGAGATTATAGACAAGTTCATTAAAGTTTCTGACGAGCAGAGCGCGCACACCACAAGGGAAATCGCCAAGACAGAAGCACTTTTTGTGGGCTATACTTCAGGCGCGGTGATGCAAGGAATAAAGCAATATGCCGAAGAAGGAGAGTTTAACGCCAAAAGTATTGTCGTTGCGATTTTTCCCGATCACGGTTCGCGCTATATGAGCAAGGTTTTCAGTGATGATTGGATGAGCAAACAAGGATTTTTTGACAGCGTCAACGCGGAAGAAGTCCAGAAAATCGAGTTTATAAAGTAGAATTTGTTCAATTTAAGATACATGACCTGGCGTTTGCCGGGTTTTATTTTAGCCAGCAAATAACATTTGTGGCGAATGTTGATTCCAACTACGACAAGTCACGAAGAATGCGCCATTTTTCTTTTGCGTACTTTTGCTCTTTAATTAATAATTTTACCCAAATGGACAAGATTTAATGATTGTTACCGTTAATTTTATAAGCACGGATTAAAGGCATCCATTATTTCGATTCTTCCGTAGTTCATTGTCAATCAAAAAACCCATCAATGCTTACCAAAATAAAGTTCAACAATTCGTCAAAATCTCTTTTTTTGGCAACCACAAGAACCCGCGTCGATCAGTATTTTGCCGACGGGAACATTTCAAAGAATGGAAATTGGCTTTTGTGGTTCAAAACATTATTGTTTCTTACAGGTATGATTTCTTTATATCTGGCCATAATTTTGGGATCTTTTCGATTGTTTCCATATCTTGGCCTTTCAGTTTTGCTTGGCGTTTTTAGTGCCTTTGTTGGTTTCAACGTTTGTCATGATGCTATACATGGCGCTTATTCTTCAAATAAAACCGTTAACAAATTCTACGGTGCTTTCTTTCATTTTTTGGGTGCCAACCCTTATATGTGGAATCTGACGCACAATGTTGTTCATCATACCTATACCAATATTGCCGGGCACGACGAAGACCTTGACATAGCTCCCGGACTGATCAGGCTTGATGACAGTTCTCCGGTCAGCGCGGTGCACAAATACCAGCATTGGTATGCTTTTCCGCTATATGGTCTGGCATCGTTGTCGTGGGTTTTCAGAAAGGATTACAAAAAGTTTTTTCAACCAAAGATTGGACACATTGTCAGCAATCATCCTAAAATTGAGTACTTTAATTTGTTTTTCTATAAAATTCTATATCTATTCATGTTCCTTGTGCTGCCTATTTTCATAATGAGCATAACTTGGTGGCACGTTGTTCTAGGATTTTTGGTGATGCACGCGGCACAGGGTTTTACGATGGGATTAATTTTCCAGTTGGCACATGTGGTGGAGGGAACGGAATTTCCGCTTCCTGACACCGAGGGAAATATAGAAGAAGTTTGGGCCGAGCATCAAATGCGGACAACAGCGAATTTCTCTGGCAACAATGTCATAGCAGCCTTCCTTTTGGGCGGGCTCAACCGTCAGATAGAGCATCATTTGTTCCCCAAAATCAGCCATGTTCATTATGGAAAAATCGGTGCGATCGTTAAGCAGACCGCGCATGAATTCAATCTACCCTATATTGAAAACGAATCTTTCGTTGGCGCGCTTCAATCCCATCTACGAATTTTGAAGCAGTTCGGCGTGGACGCTGATGCAAAAGAGCCCATGGAAATGTCTTCTTTGTAGTCTTTGAGGTAATTTGTTGATCGCAGAAGATTAGCTTAAATTAATAATAAATTCGCCTCACAATCGATTCACTTTGCGAAAAAAGAAAAAGAAACAACGATGATGAGATCACAGCAAAAACAGGCTTTTTATAGAAATGCCGCAGGAAGTGCGACGAGAAGAAGTCTCAAAAAAAATTTAAAAAATAATTCTATAAATTATAGGTATTCGGGATTCTCAAATTTGTAGCGTTCGCCATTGTCCCAATCCTCGCGAGAGTTTCCGTAGTTTAAATAGCCGTCATTGGCCTTGAGCATCGATGCCAAATGGAGCAGATTGTAGGTCATAAAAGTCGTGTTCCGGTTGGTGAAATCACTATCAAAACCCACTGGCGGATTTATTATTTCGTTCTGCCACTTCTTGTCGCCATAGCTTGGACCTGGACCAACCTTGCCGATCCAGCCGCAATCGGCCTGTGGCGGAATCGAGTAGCCTATGTGCTGGAGCGAATATAGAATCCCCATCGCGCAGTGCTTTATGCCATCCTCGTTGCCGGTGACCATACATCCGCCAACTTTTCCGTAAAATATATACTGGCCTTTGTCGTTCGTTTTACTGCTCATAGCATATAGCCTTTCGATAAGTTTCTGTGCGACCGAAGATTTTTCGCCAAGCCAAATTGGCGATCCAACAACCAAAATGTCGGCATCCATTATCTTCTTGAAAATTCCTGGCCACTCATCATTTTTCCATTTGTGCTCTGTCATATCCGGATAAACACCGGGCGGCACTTCGTGATCGACCAATCGTATCTCCTCAACTTTCACCTTTTCTTTGCCCATTATGTTTTTTGATACTTCCATTAGTGTATCGGTATGGCTTTTTTCGGGCGACTTTTTTAGCGTGCAGTTTATGTAAATTGCCTTGAGGTTGCTGAAATTAAATTGATTCATTGCTTGCATTTAAATTAATAGAACCATTATGAGCGATCTCCTAAAGATACCATTTTCACAGCTATTGATTAGAATGACGGTTAAAGTTGCAAGAACATCCTAATTCTTCGGAAGGACAAGTTCGACATAAATAGGGAAATGGTCGGAGCCGACGCTTGGTAAGCGCATAAGTTTCTTCAGTCGAAATTCTTTGGTTACGAATATATGGTCAAGTGGCCATCGCATAATTATGTTCTCGGCGCTGAAACTATTGTAGAAACCTCGTCCTGTTCGCACCTCATGAAGTAAGTCCTCGGTGTGCGTTAGGTCGTCAACTTCAGACCAAGCCACATCGTTCAGGTCGCCGGCCACGATCGATGGCAAGGTGTCATGCTGTACTTTCCTCCCTACAATCTGAAGGGCGATCTCGTCCTGAGCTTTATTGTCAGGCAACTCTTCAAACCACGTTGGAGGCACCGGATGCACGGTCCGAAGCCTGATCTGCCTTTTATTTGGAAGTTCGAGCACAACAGCGAAAGATGGTACTTTTTTATTTTGCAGATAATTGGTGGTCGTTTCGCTCAAACGATATTTGCTCATCAAGATCATCCCATACGATGATCATTGATTTCCTTATATATGTAAGGATAATGACCAGAAATAGAAGCTAGATTTCTTTCCCAAAATTTGTCGGTTTCCATCGCAAGAACAACTGTAGGATAAATTCGCCGTATCAGATCGAGCAACGGTGCCGTTTGTCGGTTCTCCATTTTTACATTTATAAGAAAAATACTCAACGTAGCGTCCGAATCCCTGGGTTCACCCGCATCAGGCAAAGTTTTCGCCACCAAGAAAGTATAGTTGATAAGATATGTACCGTTGATGGACATGGTCAATAGGAGCGCTACAACTGCCGCTATATCGTACCATCGTTTTATTTTGGCCGCAAATAGCAGTAAAATCAAGAGGAAAGCAGATACAACGAAGTACTGGATTCGCGGAAAATCCAGCATTTTCAGCAAGCGGCTGTCTGTGTTCCTAAAAATTGAAAAAATGGCTATGAATACCATTGCTAATGAAAGAAAATAAACTATAAACAGATTGTTTTTCTAAATTTTCCCATGCTCTAAATTTAAGAATTAAACTGGAAATATGCTCACCTCAATACTTTCGGAAAGTTGCTCAAAAATCAAATTTGGCCCTTGGTTTTCTTTTTCCCCAGGCATTCAGCATAGTTTCAGAAAAAAATTAGCAGTTTAATGATATATAAGTCCGAAAAATATTGAAGAAAATAACTTAGTGAACTAGTTTCTCACTAATAATTTCTCGGTCACTTTTCCGATTTCGGTTGAAATCTCGACAAAATACATTCCGCTTTTGAGATTGGAAAGGTCGTTCTGAAGATTGATTGTTTCAATAACCAGTACTCCCATCACATTATAAACCTTGATGGAATTTATTTTTATGAGTTTGCTTTCAATATTGAGAATACCCTTTGTAATCGGGTTTGGAAATATTTGGATGGAATTTAAATCCCCTTCAAAATCTGTGGTTTTTAGGGTAGTTGATGAACTGTAGGGGTTGCTATAATCGCATTCCCCATCCTGTTGATCTTTGATGAAAGCCGTTGCCTTTACGATATATGTTGAAGAATTTGGCAATGCTACAAAAACGTCGTTACTGATAGTGGTTTCTAACTGCAAGGACGTCGCCCAGTAACAAGCATCAAGGTTGACTTGGTTGCCTTCTATCGTGATAACCTGCGATTGATATTGAGTAACCACCGCGTAATAAAACGATATATGAACCATAATTCCTCCGTCAACCGGCGTTGCGCTCAAGTTTGTGATGCCGTAGCCTTGCGCCTGAGAATTGATACAGAAGATTATTGCGACGAGGGAAAGTAGAATCTTTTTCATAGAAAAGTTGATTTAAAATTATATCTACAATATTTATATAATTGGCTTTATGCACAAATAAATGCTGGAATTCAAAGAAACATAGAAAACTTAACTTCTTGTTAAAATTAAATATGATTAAAAAGATATGATAGTTTTGCTGTCAAACGCTGATTTTCAGTTTTTATAAATCTTTCTCGGTATCAATCGCATTGGATTCACGATACAATACTTTGCCCACTTCTCCGCGATCACCGAGCGCGCGGCCTTTTATGAGCCAAGCAACGCCAAACATAAACAATGAGAGAGCTTCAAAAACCAAAGTTGAATAATGGAACAATTTGAACCTCTCCGATACAGATAACATAATTATAAAAACGATTATGGAATATCCACAAAATCTATAAATGTGATTTTCATTTATAGCGCTCACGGGAATATTGGTATCCGATTCTTGTCCGATAGTAAAAACATTTATCGCCAAAACCGCAAATAGTAAAAAGAGAATTCCCGCAAATCCGTAATGCAATGCGCCGAGCCATTCATAGGAATAGGGTATAAGCGAATAGATTTTACCCGCGGCAAATTCTGGGTTAGTGGGAACAAGTGCGACACCGATCGCCGCTATTCCGGCGATGTTGGTGAGCAGGTTGTCATTTTTCCAGAATTTGGGATTTCCGTGGCCTTTGTAGCGGATCAAGAAAAACCCAACGGCGCTCAAAATTCCTGTAAAGATCTCGCGCAGATTAGTGTAATAATAATGGCTGATGGACGGCTGTACATTGGTCTTGAAAAAGCTGATGAACGATAAGCAGACCAGAACAATTGGCAACGAAACGCCAAGATAACCGATGGCGCGACGAAGCCGGCGATAAGTAAAGGTGTTAAAGTTGCTAGAATCCATACTTGATTTTTAAATTTTTTTGCTCTTGCAGTTCAGACCAGCGTTTTGGATTGACCGTCATCCAGTATGCTTGATAAAAGTCATTCCTCGATTGATTTTCGGATGTCACAAGAACTGAAAAATATTTTCCCAAATTAAAGTTCTGTGTTTCACCAGCAAGCAAGTCATTAAAATCTTGATCAAATACCATTACTGATGTGCATCTCCTTATGGGATTCTATACCCATAGCAAGAACATTGTATTTAGTCCCATCGCCATAAAGATCTACATTTTGCCATGTCGATATCACCATGTTTTGTAGGCCCAGAGGACATATCATTCCATCGTCCATACTTATCGAACATTGCCTTGCACATAATCATCGAACCTCGAACACAATAAAACCGAGCTTCAATATATGATTTTCCCGGAGACATTCTTTCTGATATTGATTTTGCAGTTGGCAATGTGGTTTCGAGAATTTTGATGCACTCGTTTTTGTTGACTGATTTTTGTCCGAATGAGCTGAAAAATATTAATAGTAGTAACAGCGCGAAGTTTTTCATGAGATTCTAACTGAAATTCAATACAATAAAGATATGGTAATTTGGAACGGAACCACTAATTTCGATGACTATATAAATTGTATTACTTCGCGATCAACTCTTTCAATTCTATCAACAGACTGTCTTTTTACCTTTCCAGGTTGCGAATAAGCGCTAAATTGAAATGTTGTAAAAAACGGAACCTCAAAGATTTTTTTTTAGAAAATTAAAAAGTTTGATATAAATTCAAATGATACTTTTTTTTATTTTAATATATTTTACATGACTTAAATAGCCAACTACACTCATTTTATTCTGCTGGGATTTTGCTTGTTTAAATGCAGGTACGCAATGAATGTTATATCTCCGTCAATTTCATACAATATCGAGGTCCGTTTTGACATCGCAGCGCGGTGCAAGCTTGGAAAACAATGAAATTTTTTACTTAAGCTTATTTTGATTATTTGATTTTTCTCTTAGATGACTCGTATAGGTCTTTGGTGAACAATGCCGCACCCTCTCGCTTGAGATGCTGGCAATCCATAAACAAGCTATCGTCATAACCTTTTGTAAGATTTATCAAGTCCGGAAATTTGGATTGAAGTTTGTCATAATAATCCATATCCTTCGCAAGACTGCAGAATGGAGCGCTGAACATTATCAGATTTATGCTTTTTTCGCGACACAAATCGATTATGCTGTTCATCGAAGGATTGTTGGAAATCATGACTTTTGGCATTTCTGCCGCTGACACGCCGTTTCCAACTTCCAATGGCGTGAACCCGATTTCAGGATCAAATCTCGATTTCTTGTTGATTAATAGGAAAACCAATTCTCTAAAACCAATTTTAGGATCATTGACAGCGTAGCGATAAAATGGAATGTATGACAATGCTTTATAATCGCTATAATTCTTCTTTATGTGATTTTTTACAATTTTATTATCAATGAACGGCATCGCATTGGCGATAGTAATTTTTGAGGGTATTATTTTATTAAAATTATAATCAATCTGGAGGTAAAGGTTGGTCAATTTATTATTGGCAACAAGAAGCTCGAGCTCCAGCAGATTATCGCTCAACGTAGCGCCCTGAAGTCCTAGATTAATGCATTTTTTATGCGATAGTTTTTCAAAAACTTGGGTATCGATATGGTTGTCAACCCTCGAAGAACCTAGAAATACAACATCGTAATTTTGATTTCTTAAATTGACAATGTATTGCATTTTGCTTCGTGGCTTGGCATTGTAATATACTTTTGTATAAACAAAATCGCACAGATAAAGCAGAGCGATAACCGTCACCAAAAGCTTTAGACAGTAAATGGAAAATTTCTTCATTTAAATTTTAAAATTGGAAATAGATAAAGTCGCTCGACTCCGCGTAAACCCCAAACAAAATTAATCCCACAAATGCCAAAGCAATTTTAAGATTGACCCATTTGCCGAAAAATGGATGCTCTCTTTCTCTCGCGTGCCATTCTATCACAATAAAAATAATTACCAATGCCATCAATTCCGGGGCATTTCGATCGTTGGATATAAATTGGAAAGGATTTTTAAAATTGAAAGAGAACATTTTTTTTATGTAATCCATTGCGATCGATACGGTTTTGGCTCTAAAGAATATCCATGCGATCGTGGTTAGCGCAAAAGTAGAAAGCATCATTGTCAATTCGGTGAATTTGGGGAAGATTCTTCCTTTTGCCACTACATCCAGATGGTTTCGATTGCGCTTGGCTAACAACAATGGCAAAAAATAGAGCGCGTTGAGCGCGCCCCAAACTATGAATGTCCAATTGGCACCGTGCCAAAATCCGCTCACAAGAAATATGATGAACGTATTTCGCACCATCATCCATTGGCCACCGCGGCTTCCGCCCAAGGGAATGTAAAGGTAATCGCGGAACCATGTCGACAATGAAATGTGCCAGTTGCGCCAAAATTCCGCAATGTCGCGAGAAAAATAAGGGTATTTAAAATTTCGCATCAAATCGATACCGAAAAGTCTTGCAGTTCCTATCGCAATGTCAGAATAGCCACTGAAATCGCCATAGATTTGAAATGCAAAATAGACCGCGCCGAGCATCAAGGACAGGGAGTTCATATTTTCGTAATTCGAAAAGATGGTGTTGGCATATACCGCGCAAGAGTCGGCGATGACCATCTTTTTGAACAATCCCCAGACTATTTGGTGGACGCCATCGATGGCAATCTTTGAATCAAAATGCCTTTTTCGCTTGAACTGTGGCAAAAGATGCGTTGCTCTTTCGATGGGCCCGGCGACAAGTTGTGGAAAAAAGCTCACGAACGCCGTAAAGGCAACAAAGTCATCGCTAGGCTCCAGCTTTTTCTTGTAAACGTCAATAGTATAGCTCAACGTTTGAAAAGTATAGAAACTAATGCCTACAGGCAAAATAATATTGAGCGTGCCAGTATTTATTTTTGATCCAAAAAAGGAGAAAGCCGTCGTGAAATTATCGACAAAGAAATTGTAATATTTAAAAAATCCGAGAAGCCCGAGATTGACCACAATGCTGATCCACAGAATTATTTTCCTATTTTTCGGATTTTCTTCCCTCTTCAGTTTTTGTCCGGCGGAATAATCGACTAGAGTGCTGAAGAATATCAAAAACAGAAATCGCCAATCCCACCAGCCGTAAAAGATATAACTCGAAATGACGATCAACAGGTTCTGAAATTTAAGATTGTTGTTGGTGGCGTACCAATAAAGCACAAACACGATGGGGAGAAAAATCGCAAAATCGATCGAGTTGAAGAGCATTTGTCAATTTTGAATTGCGCCAAAAGTAAAAAAAAATCTCAACGTGCGCAGAGATTGTTGTATGGAAGTTCGTATTACATGTTCTCAACCTCTAAGTTTCTTGCCCTTAAAAATCTTCACAAAAATGTCATCTCAATTTTAAAATAAAACCTGATAAACAATTTTTGCTATGGCACAAATCTTGAGCCGCTTTCAACACTTGGATAAAGTTCCTCATAGGATTTAAAATCATCGCCAACTTTTTTGTGGATAAGCTTACGGCTGAGCTTCGAAAGATTTGAACAGCCCGAAGCGGCAAGAAGCTCTAAGAAGTCAATGACGGTTTGCTCTTGATAATTCTTGACGCGCTCCCATTTTTCTTCCACCACAAGACCGCGCATAAATCTTGGATCGTTTGAGGTTACGCCCGTGGGGCATTTGTTGGTGTCACATCGCAGAGCCTGAATGCAGCCAAGGGCAAGCATCATTCCGCGGGCAGAATTGCAAACGTCCGCGCCGATGCAGAGCGCCTTGAAAATATCAAATGCAGAGAATATCTTGGTGGCCGTAAAAATCCTGATATCCTTTTTGAGATTGTATCCATTGAGCGCATCGACCGCAAAGACAAGTCCTTTTTCCCATGGCATTCCCACACTATTGGAAAAATCTATGGGAGCTGCACCAGTTCCTCCTTCGCCGCCATCAATGGTTATGAAGTCGGGCTTTGTACCGGTTTGAACCATTGCCTCGCAGATGTCAACGAATTCTTGTTTGCTTCCGATGCACAATTTAAAACCAATTGGTTTGCCGTTTGAGAGTTCTCGCAATTGTTTTATAAAGCCCAAAAGTTCCATTGGATTTGAGAACGCGCTGTGACTTGGAGGAGAAATAATGTCAGTATGCGGTTTTACCCCGCGGATACCCGCGATTTCCTCGGTGTTCTTTACCGCTGGAAGCACGCCGCCATGACCGGGTTTTGCGCCCTGGGAAATTTTTATCTCGATCATTTTAACTTCTGGAAATGCTGCTTTTTCAGCGTATTTCTCGGGCGAAAAATGGCCATCTTCGGTTCGGCAACCAAAATAGCCGGTACCAATTTCATAAACCAGATCGCCGCCCTTTCGATGGTATTCAGAAATGCCACCCTCGCCAGTGTCATGAAAAAATCCGCCGGCCTTTGCACCTAGATTGAGCGCCATGACAGCGTTTTTGCTCAAAGAACCGTAGCTCATGGCCGAGATATTGAATATGCTCGCAGAATATGGTTGCTGGCAATCTGGTCCACCAACAAGCACGCGCGGTGGCGTCTCTAATTGTTTGGCGGCATAAATGCTGTGCGCCATCCATTGATAACCTTCTTGCTCGACATCGAGCTCGGTGCCAAACGGATGTGTTTCGCTTCCCAGTTTCGCCCGCGAATATACATACGTTCTGTCATTGCGACTGATCGGTTTGCCATCGGTGTCAGATTCCACAAAGTATTGATGGATTTCCGGCCCAATCATTTCCAACAGAAAACGCATGTGTCCCAATACCGGAAAGTTGCGGAGAATGGCGTGTTTTTTTTGAGAAATGTCGTACAGACCGAGCGCGAAAATCAGCACGGCAAGTGTGATGAAGCCGTAAAGTGGGTAACAAATTATAAATGCAATAATGGCGATTATGAAAAACACAATCTTCGTGAATTTTATGGCCTCTCTCATAAAAACTTAATCGAATTATAGTTAATGGCGTTGATTTACAGATGATCTGATTTGCGCAATACCTTGAACTCAAAAGTAATTAAAAGGCTACTGGCTGGCATTACAACGATCCGATTTAACTTTGGATTTGTGATTGGTAAAGTGCTCGAATCAAAACCGGGCTGGGTGGCAACTTTTATTTGTTGATCAAAGTGTGGATTTAATTGCGAAGTGATTCTTTAAGATAGAATATTTGATGCTCGCGCTTTGTAAAAAGTTCTATTTGCCGTCGCAATATCGATTATGCATGGTCGAAAAGAAGTCGTAAATTGCAGAAGTTATCACAAAATATTCCATCATGCTAGGCCTGCGCACGACCATTTATAAAGTATCAGACCTTACGGCTGCCAAAAGGTGGTATGCCAAGGCTTTTGAAACGCGACCTTATTTTGACCAACCCTATTATGTTGGCTTTAATGTTGGCGGCTACGAACTAGGGCTTATGCCAGACGAAAACGCTATTTATCAAAAATCGGACAACGTATTGTCCTATTGGGGAATTGAAAACATTGAATTGGCCTACAAACGGCTCATCGATCTGGGCGCGACCGAACATGAAAAGCCAAACAGCGTAGGAGGTGAGCTGATGGTAGCAACAGTCAATGATCCTTGGGGAAATGTTGTTGGTTTGATTTATAATCCAGCATTCAAGATTGAAGATTAAAAACAAATGTTATTGAAAAGTGGCAGCATTCTATTTGCTTATATTTTGGCCGGTCAATTATCTACTATCTCCCAAAATTAATGTAGCAGCATTTGAAAAAAAGAATCCCTAGTGTCCTTAAACTTTTGTAAACAAAAATAAAACAGTTGTCCTAAACAATTCACTCGACATCCTCTTACAAATTAATTGATTTTTAATCCCGATGAATGCACAAGGTAAATCAAAACCGAAATTTCAATATTTGATATTTACAACCTTAAAAACCCGGTCTTTTTTTTCAAGTTCCAGAATCGCGTTTTCGCCTACTTTCTTATTAATCAATATTCTCGCGATTGGAGAGATGAACGAGATTTTTCCTTTCGCGATGTCGGCTTCATCAACGCCAACAATTTGATATTTCTGCAAGTTTTTTAGGTCCGAGACCTTGAGCGTGACCAGCGCGCCAAACCGAACTTCATCTAGAGGTTGCTTTTCCAGATCGATGATTTGGGCCGTGGCAATTCTGTTGTTCAGCAGTTGCAGGAGCGAATTGATGTGGTTTACCTCAACGCGGCTTTCAACTTCATTGGATATGTCAAGATTTTCTCTCCGTTTATTAAGCATTTCCTTTTCTGCCACAAGTTCGTCCATACCAACTTGCGTAACATAATTGGTCACAGAGTCGGGCAAATCGGCGCGTGGCGGAACGATGGGGATTTCTTCTTGATCTCCTTCTTTTACAAATCCTCTACTCATAACTATTTAAAATATAATTTATTCCCTAATGTAAGGAATTAACGATAAAAATTTAATTCATATTATCCAATAGTATACGTAATATTAATTATAAATATCATCATTCATAATTTTAGATTAAAATTGGACAACGGGACTAACATTCATAAGTGTTGCAATACTCGCAGTAATTTTTGGCTGGACACAATTCATGTTCCGGATTTGTAGGGCGGCAGATTTCACGACCCAGAAAAGAAATCGACATTCCGACCTCGTGCCACATTTTCTTCGGCATGATTTCCATCAACTGCTTTTCAACTTTATTTCCATCCTTACCTTTGGCAATCCCCAATCTGTTGGCTACGCGAATCACGTGAAGATCGACCAAAATCCCCTCGGGTTCAGCGTTGGCCTCGCGCATAATGACATTGGCAGATTTTCTGCCTATTCCATTGAGTTCCGTCAGCGTTGCCATCGTGAGCGGAATATTTTCGTCGTGCTTTATGTTTTCCGAAATCTCGACCAAGTACTTGGACTTGTTGTTGTGGTATCGAACTTTGGAGATTTCCTCCGCAATTTCCTCCTGCGATGCTTTTGACAGAGCATGCATTGTTGGATATTTGTGAAAAAAATCGGGCGCAAGCTTATTTATCTTGTCATCTGAATCTTGCCCCGAAAGCACAACCATTACAAGCAATTCATACAAATTATTGTAATCCAAAGGATGCTTGGTCTCTGCATATTTATCAATAACTTTCTGCAGAACCTGTGGCCAATCTGTTTTGGAGCATGCCATTACTTGTCGAATTCTATGGACGAACTGTTGACACAATATCTTTGTCCGCTTTCTGTTGGGCCGTCATCAAAAACGTGGCCGATGTGGCTTCCACAATTGGCGCAAAGTATTTCGGTGCGCATCATGCCGTGTGTCGAGTCCTTTATAAATTCGATTTTTCCAGGGATGGACTCGTCAAAGGATGGCCAACCGCAAGAAGATTTGAACTTCGAATCGCTTTCAAAGAGCGGCATTTCGCACGCACCACAATTGTACGTTCCATTGTCAAAATGCAAATTGTATTTTCCCGAATGCGGCATATCGGTGCCTTTTTCGCGAAGCACTCTGTATTTTTCGCTTCCCAACAATTCACGCCATTCTTGTTCTGATTTTTCAACTGGATAATTCATTATTTCTATATTTAAATTATATTATTATCAATAAATGAAACTGTTTTTTTAATTACATTTTCATTGCCCAAAATCTTCCGATGTCCAAGGTTTTTAGTAATCATCAATTCGCTCTTGTTTAGACTATTGGCAATATTATACGCACTTTTAACCGGCACTTCGTCGTCATTTTCATCATGGATTATCAATACGGGATCGTCAATATTCTTCGCAACTCTTGATGCCGAAAAATCATTCATCGCAAGCCCATATTTCTTTTCAAAATGCTTAATAAACTTGGGCAACAATTGTATATCCGCGCCAACATTTTTCAAAAATCCCTCGACAATTTCCGAAATAATGTCGCCGCTTCCTATTGTTACCAACGCGCTAATCCTTAAATCTTTGGACAAACCATTCAGCAAGGCAATGCCGCCCAGCGAATGTCCAACGGCAGCATTAAATGGACCGTAACTTTTATTTATTGCGTAAATAGAATCAATAAATTCCGAAAGTATCGTAATCTTTCCCTCCGACTTTCCGTGCGCTGGTCCATCAAAAGAAACTGTCATAAAACCCTCTGTCACAAGTGCTTCCGATATTTGTGCCATTTGAGTACCGCGTCCGCTCCAGCCATGAACCAGCAAAACTTTTCGGTCGCTCTCGCCATGTTTGTACAACATTATATTCTTGTCGATCGCTTCCACATAAAGTTTCTCTTGAACGCTATTTTCGATCATCGCAAGCTCTCGCGCCGGAACTTCGTGACGTATCGGCGTCTGGAAAATCTTTGCATAGTACGATATCGCGATTCGTTCTGAAACAGCGCTCAACAGCTTTCCGATGTAAACAGTTGCATTGGGAACTTTCAAATAAGGGCGTTTTGGACAACCGAGATGCAAGTTATCGATTTGTCCAAAATTCCGCGAACGCCAAAATCATAAATAAAACCTAAAGTCAAAATCCTCGAAATATTTGAGCGGTTGTATTAACTTGCGATATTTATTCCAATTTTTTGGAGCTATTTCCCGCTATCGCCTTTATCTTTTTATCGCCAAAAAGCCGAAAAAAAAGGATATCGGCTCTATCGGGGCTAAACGAATCCTCAAACGCCAGTTATGAATCCCGTACTTCCGCACTCCCTTTTCACCGATTTTGACATCCAGCTTTTTCAGGCTGGCAAACATTTTCGTTTGTACCAAAAATTTGGTTCTCATCCCTTGACGCTAGATGGCGTTGATGGTGTTTACTTCTCTGTTTGGGCGCCGGCCGCAAAAACCGTTTGCGTTATTGGCGATTTCAATAAATGGCAAAGCACGCACCAGCTTGATGTTCGCTGGGACAACAGCGGGATTTGGGAAGGTTTTGTTCCAAATGTCAAAATTGGCGCGGTCTACAAATATCGAATCCGGTCGAACAACAACAATGTGCTGACAGAAAAAGCAGATCCTTTCGGCAGATTTTGCCAACATCCACCAGAAACCGCTTCGGTAATTCATTCAAAAGAGCACAACTGGAACGATGATAAATGGACGGCTTCTCGAGAAAAAACCAATAGTCTCGACCAACCTTTTTCCATTTATGAAGTTCATTTGGCATCTTGGCAAACCAATGCTGACGGAACTTTTCTGACATATCGCGAACTTGCCAAAACGCTTGTGGATTATGTTGTCAAGCTGAATTTTACCCACGTCGAGCTGATGCCGATCATGGAATATCCGTACGATCCATCTTGGGGATATCAGCTGGTGGGTTATTTCGCGCCAACTTCGCGATTTGGAAAACCGGAAGATTTTCAATTTCTCGTCGATGCATTTCATCAAGCCGGAATCGGTGTAATCTTGGATTGGGTGCCGTCGCATTTCCCGAGTGATGGCCACGGTCTTGGTTTTTTTGACGGATCAAATCTGTACGAACATCCAGATATGCGAAAAGGCTATCATCCAGATTGGAAAAGTCTTGTGTTCAATTATGGACGAAACGAAGTCCGCTCATTCCTGATCAGCAACGCATTTTTCTGGCTCGACCTTTTTCATATCGACGCACTTCGGGTCGATGCCGTCGCGTCGATGCTCTATCTGGATTATTCCAGAAATGACGGCGGTTGGGAACCAAATGAATATGGCGGACGAGAAAATCTCGATACCATTTCCTTTCTCAAGGATTTCAATGAAGCGGTTTATACCACATTTCCCGGCGTCCAAACCATTGCCGAGGAAAGCACCTCATTTCCAATGGTTTCTCGGCCAACTTACGATGGCGGACTTGGTTTCGGGATGAAATGGATGATGGGCTGGATGCACGATACCTTGAAATATTTTGGACGGGAAACCATTTATAGAAAATACCATCAGAACGACATCACATTCTCGATGACCTATGCTTTTAGCGAGAATTTTGTGCTGCCGCTTTCGCATGACGAAGTTGTTCATGGCAAAAAATCAATCCTCGGTCGAATGCCCGGCGATGAGTGGCAGCGTTTTGCAAACCTTCGGCTTTTGTATGGCTATATGTTCACGCATCCGGGCGCGAAATTGCTGTTTATGGGCGATGAAATAGGGCAGTACCGCGAGTGGAACTTTGCCGGACAACTCGACTGGAATCTTTTGGAGTATAATTTTCACAGCGGCATCCAGAAAACCGTAGCCGCCCTGAATGGTCTTTATTCAAAGGAACCAGCGCTTCATGAACTCCAGTTTTCGCCCCAAGGTTTTGAATGGATCAATTATGACGACCATCAGAATTCTGTGCTTTCATTTATCAGAAAGGGAAAACTTCGCAAGAACGATTTGATCATCGTCCTTAATATGACGCCGAATATTTTGGAAGATTATAAAATTGGTGTTCCAAAAAAATACAAGCTCACCGAAATTTTCAATAGTGACGACAAGGACTTTGGCGGAAGCGGGATTTCGAATGCAAAAACGATTTCGAGCAAAAAAGAAAAATACCACAGTAGGGAAAATTCTGTTTCGCTGACTTTGCCACCGCTCGGAACGTTGGTTTTTTCCATAAAATAAATGTCTATCAACGAAATCGTTTTCGTACAAACAAATCTTTAAGGCCATTATCAAAATCCAAATTTTGTAAGTTTGGCAAGTTTTATTTTGGCGGAAGCCCACCCAATCTAATATTCAATAAAATGATCACCAATACAGAACTCGAGATCAAGGGCGACCTTTTTCCGACCGAGATTATCAAATTTGAAAAGGACATCGATTCGGCCCAATTCTTTTCTTCGAACAATGTAATATTGAAAGTTATTGTGCTTCGCGACAGTCTTCTGCGTTTTCGATACACTACAAAAGGTTATTTCAGCAAGGATTTTTCATACGCCATAGACCAGAATCAATCGCACGGTTTCAACTTTTTCGAGGTAACCCAAACCGACGATCATTATCTTTTGACTACAAGGAAAGTGATTTGCAGCATTGCCAAAAAAGACATGCGCATAACCATAGCGGACCTTGATGGAATGGTGATTCTTGAGGACGAACAAGGATTTCATTGGGAAGAAAGCTATGAATATGGCGGAAACGTGGTAAAGGCAAGCAAGATTTCCAGAGAGGGCGAATGTTTTTATGGTCTTGGCGACAAGGCCTCGCATTCAAATCTCAAGGGCAAGCGTGTCGAGAATTGGGCAATGGATCAATATGCATTTCAAAAAGATCAAGAACCTCTCTATAAGGTCGTTCCATTTTATATCGGGCTTCATTCCGACATTTCCTACGGGGTGTTTTTCGACAATACTTTTCGAACGTTTTTCGACTTTTCGCACGAGCGCCGGAATGTCACAAGTTTTTGGGCAGAAGGCGGCGAGATGAACTATTACTTTATCTATGGACCGCAAATGTCAAATGTTGTAACAACTTATACACATCTGACCGGTAAACCCGAAATGCCGCCCTTGTGGGCTTTAGGCTATCATCAGTGCAAATGGAGCTATTATCCCGAAAGCAAGGTAAAGGAAGTTGCCGCCAAGTTCCGTGCGCTCAAAATTCCGTGCGATGCAATTTATCTCGACATCGATTATATGGATGGTTTTAGGTGTTTCACTTGGAACAATGAATATTTTCCCGACCCAAAGAAGATGATCTCCGAACTTGCCGAAGATGGTTTCAAGACCGTTGTTATCATCGATCCAGGAATCAAGATCGACGAGGATTACGAGATCTATCAACAGGCGATTTCGAAGGATTATTTCTGCAAGCGCGCCGACGGTCCTTATATGAAAGGAAAAGTTTGGCCCGGCGAATGCAATTTTCCCGATTTTACCAATCCCGAAGTTCGCGAATGGTGGGCTGGGCTTTTCAAGGAACTCATTTCAGATTATGGCGTTAAGGGCGTTTGGAACGATATGAACGAACCTGCGGTGATGGAAGTTCCCGGAAAGACTTTTCCGAACGATGTGCGCCACGATTATGACGGAAACCCTTGCAGCCACAGAAAAGCGCACAACATTTATGGAACGCAAATGGTTCGGGCAACGTACAAGGGCGTGAAGCAGTTTTCATACCCAAAACGCCCGTTCATCATCACGCGATCGGCCTATTCCGGAGCGCAACGCTACAGTTCATCTTGGACGGGCGACAATGTTGCGTCTTGGGAACACCTTTGGATCGCGAACGTTCAGATGCAACGGATGTCGATAAGTGGAATGGGTTTTACTGGTTCTGATATTGGCGGTTTTGCCGAGCAGCCTTCGGGCGAACTTTATGCCAGATGGATCCAGCTTGGCGTTTTCCATCCTTTTTGCAGAACGCATTCTTCGGGCGATCACGGCGATCAAGAACCTTGGTCTTTCGATAATGAAGTGATCGATATTTCGCGAAAGTTCATCGAGCTTCGTTACCAACTTTTGCCATACCTCTACACAATGTTCTGGGAATATGCCACGGCCGGCGTTCCTATGCTCAAGCCATTGTTCTATTATGATCAGCTAGATGCACAGACACATTATCGCACCGACGAATTTATTTTTGGCCATCATATATTGGTTTGCCCAATTCTCGAACCGAATGCTCTGGGACGACGAATGTATTTGCCGAAAGGCGACTGGTACAACTTCTGGAACGATGAAATAACCGTTGGCGGAAAGGAATTCTGGACGGCAACTTCGTATGACCAAATCCCGATTTTCATCAAGGCTGGCGCGATCATCCCGAAATTTCCGGTGCAGCAATATGTAGGCGAGATCGAAATAGAAACCATCACGCTCGACGTATACTTCGCTTTGGGGAAAGAAAAATCGATGTTCTATTCAGACGCGCAAGATGGTTATGATTACAACAAAGGAAGATATCGGTTGTCAACATTCACGCTGCGTGGCAAGGCAACTTCGTTGATTGTCCAGCAATTTGTTGAGGGAAAATTCGAGACTTCCGTCAAAAATTATAAAGTAATTCTTCACGCACTGCCATTCGCCGCGACGAAAATTCTGGTTGATAATGATGAAGTTTCGTTCGAAAGCGTTCAGTTTGATGGCAAAACATTGGTAATCGATAAGGATTTTTCGGAATTGCATATAAGTTAAGGTTTCCGTTAGTGTTAAATTTGCTTCGATCTATAAAACACAACGATATGAAAAACAAATCATTATTAATATTGGCGGCGACTGGAGCGGTTGTAATTGCTTGCGCTACAAACCCCTTTACAGGAAAAAGCACCTTGGCGCTCGTTCCGGATTCTCAAATTTTACCATCAGCATTTGCGCAGTATAGTTCTTTCCTGTCAGAAAACAAGGTGGTGACCGGAACTTCGGCCGCGCAACAGGTCGTGACCGTTGGTACAAAAATCAAAAACGCCGCCCAAAAATATTTGGCGGCGACCGGAAATGCCCATTATCTCGACAGTTATCGTTGGGAATATAATCTGGTCGAAAATAAAGATGTAAATGCTTGGTGCATGCCTGGTGGAAAAATCGTATTCTACACGGGTATTTTGCCGATCACCCAAGATGAGGCCGGAATGGCAGTGGTAATGGGTCATGAGGTATCTCATGCGCTGCTCAATCACGGTCAGCAACGGATGAGTTCAGACCTTCTTACACAGCTTGGTGGTGTTGGCCTTGGCGCAGCTATAGGAAGCCAAAGCGAGACCACGCAAGCTATTGCGATGCAAGCGTATGGCGTTGGCACTCAATTTGGTGTGGCACTGCCTTTTAGCCGAAGCCATGAATCGGAGGCCGACAAAATAGGGCTTACCTTGATGGCGATCGCGGGATACGACCCTGCTATCGCGGTACAATTCTGGGAACGAATGGCGGCAAAATCGGGCGGACAAGCACCACCGGAATTCATGAGCACTCACCCGGCGGATGCTACCAGAATTGCCAATATCAAAAGATTGATCCCCGAAGCAAAGGCAACAGCCGCACAGTTCGGGATAAAATTTAAATAGAAATATTCACTTCTCGACTAATTGCCATTTCAACTGAAATGGCTTTTTTTAGTTTACCAAATCAACGCTTTATAAACTTTGAATTGTAGTTTTTAGAAACGGAATGTATTTTTATAATATAGGTTCCTGACTTGGGACTTAATCATCAAGTGGTTCGTTTTGTCCTGATTTCGAAATCGACATAACCGATTGCGCGAAAACATTATATATCCCAACCTAATCGTAATTGACATTTCCCCTAATATCCAGAACACCATTTGCCGAATCTGTCAATAAAATTATGTTATATTCTTAAAATACTCATCAGGGAAATTGATCACTTGACCCTTTATGATTCAAATTGCAAAGACAGTAATTAAAAGTGTGTAGATTTTTTTCATAACCTTAATTTTTCAGCAAGTTAGAGCAATGCTTTTTCAACCAATTATTTTGTCCCAAAAAGGCGACCAATTGTATTATTAATCGACGAAGAGTATTTTTTGATATTCGCAGCGTACGTGCGTTTGAAAAAAAGGAATAAATTAGCCAACAAATCCAGATTATGCCAACTTTAGAGAAAGGATCGAAGAAATTGCGGAATGCTTGGGCTTTTTACGATTGGGCAAATTCTGTTTATCCTTTGGTCATCACGTCGGCTATTTTCCCGATTTTTTACGACAAGCTGTTTGTTGGTAGCAAATACATTTCAATTTTTGGGGCAAGCCTCAAGAACACGGCGCTCATCAGTTTTGTCACGGCCGGCGCGTTTTTGGTCGTGGCTTTTATCTCGCCATTCCTTTCTGGAATAGCAGATTATGTGGGCAACAAAAAATCCTTTATGAAATTTTTCTGTTACCTCGGCGCGCTTTCGTGCATGGGATTGAATTTTTTCAGCCTTGAGAACATTTACGTAAGCCTGCTTTTTTACTTTTTTGGCCTCATAGGTTTTTGGGGAAGCTTGGTTTTCTACAACTCGTATTTGCCCGATATTGCTTTTCCGGAACAACAGGACGAAACCAGTGCGCGCGGATTTTCGATGGGCTACATTGGCAGTGTCATACTTTTGATAGTCAATCTTGCTATGGTAATGAAGCCCGAAATGTTCGGCATAGACGGAACACCGCTTGAAGCTGCTCTCCGCGCAATGCGGTATTCATTTGTGATGGTCGGTATTTGGTGGGTCATTTTCAGCCAGTACACTTATTATTATTTGCCAAAGGGAAACAACAATAGCCAAAAAGTTTCAACAGCGGTGATTTTCAACGGATTCATCGAGCTGAAAAAAGTTATGCGACATCTCAGTAAGGACATTCGATTGAAACGATATCTGACCGGATTTTTCGTTTATAGCATGGCAGTCCAAACTGTTATGCTCGTCGCCACATATTTTGGTTCGCAAGAAATACAGTGGAGGAGCGAGAGTGAAGGCACAACTGGATTGATCATCTGTATTTTGTTGATACAATTGGTGGCCGTTGCCGGGGCGATTCTTACTTCAAAAGCTTCTGCCAAGTTCGGAAATATTCCCGTGCTTATCGCCATCAATTGCTTTTGGGCATTGCTTTGTTCGATGGCTTACTTTATTGACAAACCGATAGAATTTTATATTATGGCATCGATGGTCGGACTTGTGATGGGCGGAATCCAGTCTCTTTCGCGTTCGACATATTCCAAGTTTTTGCCCGACACGAAGGACACTGCATCGTTCTTCAGCTTCTATGATGTTTCTGAAAAAATCGGCATCGTTATAGGAATGTGCGTTTATGGAGTGATCGATCAGAAAACCGGAAGCCCGCGTACTGCGATTATTTTTCTTGCATCGTTCTTTATTGTTGGCGTGTTTTTGCTGCTGCGCGTTCCAAAAAATCCTCAGGAAACACAAACTATTGTTCTGGATATCTAGTGCGCATTTCGCGAAAGCGTTCCGTTAGTGAAAATTTAGACCAAGTTTTTTCAACTTCTGCGCAACATTTATTTATATTTGGAAATATTTTCAAAATCCACCCAAATTGCAATTATGAAGATCTACAAATTTCTACTGCTTTTACTTTCGATTTCGATTATTTCCTCTTGCGAGAACGAACCAATCGATCCGGCGATCAGCTTGATTGATATTCCCGTGGTGGTTCCCGCCACTTTCAAGGTTACTTTTGATGGACAGGAATTTGTTTCCTCAGCCGCAGACGCCGCGATTTTTATGGGCAACATCAGCATCAGTGCATTTCGAAATCCAGCGGTGCTTGAAAACTTCACCATTTCCCTTGACGGCGCGACAGTGGGCTCCTATCTTGCCAATGAAAACCTTATTTCATACAGTCCGGGAATTGGAAGCCCCGAACTTTACAACAGTATAAACCCCGACGATTCCACAGCCAATACAGGACAGATAACAATCACGGCTATTGATAATGTGGCCAAAACCATCTCCGGAACCTTCAATTTTACCGGCTATTACGACGATGGAAATGGGGCTGTTGTGACCAAGCAGTTCTCAAACGGAATTTTCATAAATATTCTTTACAGCGAGTAAAGTAATCGAGGCATAAATAGGAAAATCCGCAGTGCGCGGATTTTTTTGTGGCACAAAACTTGTCCAAAAAGGATCCGCGACGAATAATTGTGCTATACATCGATTATAAGTTTGCGAGAACAAAACTTCGTATACATTTACACGGACAACACCACCATAAATGTCAGATTGACACCCAAATTCAACTATGTCACAACACAGCATATTAACTTTTGACAACCTGTCACTTCAAGAATTCGATTCTGAAGCAGAAATGATTCCATTGCTCACGCCCGAAGACGAGGAGGAAATAAACAACGAACCGTTGCCGAAACAAGTACCGATATTGCCCTTGCGCAATACCGTGCTTTTCCCTGGAGTGGTGATTCCAATCTCTGCGGGCCGCGACAAATCGATCAAATTGATAAACGATGCCAATGCCGGCGATAAAATAATTGGGGTCGTGGCCCAAAAAACCGAAGAAGAGGAAGATCCTACCAAAAATGACATCCATCGCGTGGGAACGATTGCCCGAATCTTGCGCGTCCTGAAAATGCCCGATGGCAACATCACTGTAATACTCCAAGGCAAAAAGCGTTTTGAGATCGAGGCCGTGGTTGCAGAAAAACCATACATGCAGGCGCAGATCCGCGAGGTTTCAGAAGTGAGACCTAGCACGCACGATACAGAATTCTCAGCGATTCTCGAATCTATAAAAGATCTCGCTATCCAGATTATCCGAGACAGCCCAAACATCCCGACCGAAGCGGTCTTCGCCATCAAAAATATCGAAAGTCAGCCATTCTTAATCAATTTTGTTTCGTCCAACATGAACTTGACCGTTCAGGAAAAGCAAGATCTCCTGATGATAAATGCCTTAAAAGCACGTGCCTTGGAGACTTTGCGCTATATGAACATTGAGATGCAAAAGCTTGAGCTGAAGAACGATATCCAGTCCAAAGTTCGTTTTGACCTAGATCAGCAGCAACGAGAATATTTTCTGCACCAGCAGTTGAAAACCATCCAGGAAGAACTTGGTGGCGCTTCGCAGGAGGAGGAAGTTGAGGAAATGCGCATCAAGGCGAAAGGAAAGCTTTGGGACGAAAAGACAAAAGGACATTTTGAAAAAGAGCTGTCCAAGATGCAGCGTATGAATCCGCAAGCACCCGATTTTGGCATCCAAAGAAATTATCTTGAACTGTTTCTCGATCTTCCGTGGAACGAATATTCAAAAGACAATTTTGACCTCAAACGGGCCCAAAAAATCTTGGATCGAGACCATTATGGTCTTGAAGACGTAAAGAAAAGAATGATCGAGCACCTTGCCGTGCTAAAGCTTCGAAATGACATGAAGTCGCCAATTATATGTTTGACTGGACCTCCGGGCGTTGGAAAAACCTCAATTGGTAAATCTGTAGCAAAAGCTTTGGGACGCGAATATGTACGGATTTCACTTGGCGGGCTACGCGACGAAGCGGAAATTCGCGGTCACAGAAAAACTTACATCGGGGCAATGCCGGGAAGAATTATCCAAAGCCTCAAAAAAGCGGGAACGTCAAATCCCGTTTTCGTGCTCGATGAAATCGACAAATTAACGAGCAACAGTCAGGGTGATCCAAGTTCTGCGCTGCTCGAAGTTCTCGATCCCGAACAGAACAATTCGTTCTACGATAACTTTTTGGAAATGGGCTTCGACCTTTCAAAAGTCATGTTCATCGCGACATCCAACAATATGGCGCCGATCCAGCCAGCATTGAAAGATAGGATGGAAGTAATCAAAATGTCGGGCTACACGATCGAGGAAAAAGTGGAAATAGCCAAACAGCACTTGGTCCCGAAACAGTTGAAAGAGCACGGACTTACGGCAAAAGATATTGTTATTGGCAAGAAGCAGCTCGAAAAAATAATTGAGGGACATACAAGGGAAAGCGGCGTTCGCGGACTTGAGACCAAAATTGCGCAGGTTATCAGGAACATTGCAAAATCTGTTGCGATGGAAGAAGAATATAATGTAAAAGTTTCTGACGAGGACATTGTCAGGATCTTGGGCCTGGCGAGAATGCAGCGCGACAAATCTGAGAGCAATGATGTGGCCGGAGTCGTTACAGGATTGGCTTGGACGAGCGTTGGCGGAGATATTTTGTTCATAGAATCTTTGATTTCCAAAGGCAAGGGAACCATGACGATGACCGGAAATCTTGGCACCGTGATGAAAGAATCGGCCACGATTGCGCTTGAATATATAAAGAGCAATAGCGCGCTCTTGGGCATAGACACCGAAATCATCTCAAAATACAATGTCCACATCCATATTCCAGAGGGAGCAACGCCAAAGGATGGACCGAGCGCGGGAATTGCGATGTTGACCTCGCTGGTTTCGCTTTTCACACAACGAAAAGTGAAAAAAGGCATCGCGATGACAGGTGAGATCACTCTACGTGGAAAGGTTTTGCCCGTGGGCGGAATCAAAGAAAAAATCCTTGCTGCAAAACGCGCCGATATCAAGGAAATTATTCTTTGTCAAGAGAACAGGCAAGATGTCGATGAAATCAAAGCAGAATATATACAAGGACTTTCGTTCCATTACGTAAAGGATATGATTGATGTTATTAAAATCGCAATTACCCGTGAATCGGTCAAGAACGCAAAAATTTTATAATCAAATTTTAAACAGAATTAAAACCAACGCCGTTAAGTCGTTGGTTTTTTTTTGGCATCTGAAAAATCCAGATCTCACCGTTGAACCCGCGAAAAGTTTTTTTAAAAATAATATCTTCGCAAACGCGTTATCCCGTAGAAATCCGCTGCACCAAATGTTTACAAGACGATTTTACGTTATTTTTCTGTTCTCAATCGTCAGTTGTCAAGCGCAGATTGGAGGCCGCACGGTTTATCAATTCCTCAACTTGGTAACATCGCCGCGACAAGCTGCATTGGGCGGAAAAGTCATCACGATCTACGATTACGATGTCAATCAACCACAATACAACCCGGCAACTATCAACCAGGAAATGGACGGTCGTTTGGCTTTGAACTATGGCAGCTATTTTGGTGAGGCAACCTATGGAACTGCTTCTTACGCTTATACTTACGACCGGAAGCTGCAGACCTTTCAGGCTGGCGTGAACTATGTTAACTATGGCAGTTTTGATGGTTATGACGAAAACGGGCTCGACACTGGAAAGTTTTCCGGCAGCGAAATCGCTTTGTCATTTGGATATTCATACAACCTTCCATTTACAGATATTCACATTGGCGCCAGCGGAAAGCTGATAACCTCCACGTTGGAAAGCTACAATTCCATTGGTGGCGCGGTCGATCTGGGCGCGATTTACATTGACGATGTCAATGATATCAACTTTGCCTTAGTGGCCAGAAATTTGGGCTTTCAGTTCACGCGCTATGATGAAGTTCGCGAAAAATTACCGTTCGAGATTTTGGCGGGAATTTCACAGGAAGTCGAGAATGTGCCGATCCGTTGGCACATTACTTTGGAAAACCTTCAACAATGGAATGTTGCTTTCGCGAATCCAAATCGTGCGGAAAACACGATCGATGGAGGCGTGATTCCCGAAAAAGTTTCATTTTTCAACAATGCATTAAGACACGTGATTGTGGGCGGAGAACTATTTCCCCGTAAGGGATTCAATGTTCGATTGGGATACAATTTCCGTAGGGGCGAAGAATTGAAAGTCGTCGACCAGCGCAATTTCTCGGGAATCTCGGCAGGAATTGGACTCAAAATGGGACGCTTCAAGTTCGATTATTCCTATTCGCGCTACACGCTTGCCGCAAATACAAGTATATTTGGCCTGACCTTGAATCTTGGTCCGGATTATTAAAAGTAATTGGGTTTTGAAAAAAATTATTGTTGCGATCGACGGGTTTTCCTCCACGGGAAAAAGCACTTTGGCCAAAGAACTCGCCAATCATTTGCATTACAATTATGTCGATACCGGCGCAATGTATCGGGCGGTCACGCTGTTCGCGATGAACAACGGCTACATCAACAAGGATTATTTTGATGTCGAAAGCCTTATCAACAGCTTGCCATTTATCGAACTCGAATTCGTGTTCAATCCCAAAGTCGGTTTTGCCGAAATGTACCTCAATGGTGAAAACGTCGAGAGCAAAATCCGGACGCTGGAAGTTTCAAGGTTCGTGAGCCTTATCGCCGAAATATCGGAGGTTCGGGCCAAACTTGTTGAACAACAACAAAGAATGGGAATTGACAAAGGTTTGGTGATGGACGGTCGAGATATAGGAACGGTGGTTTTTCCAAAGGCAGAGGTCAAGATTTTTATGTCAGCTTCACCAGAAACCCGTGCCAGACGACGGTTTGATGAACTTACCGCGACGGGTCAAAAAGTCACTTTTCAGCAAATTCTCAAAAATGTCGAAGAGCGCGACCACATCGACACGCACCGCGATGATTCGCCGTTGCGAAAGGCCGATGATGCAGAAGAGGTAGATAATTCTGCAATGTCGAAGGTTGAGCAATTTGACCTTGTACTTTCCATCATTAAAAAATCGTTGGGTAATTAAACTTCATTTTTTTATTTCGCCAATAATGTTAGATTTACGGTTCTAAAAATCCCACAAGATGAACATCAAGTCTCGATTGACCGTAATGAGTTTTTTGCAGTTTTTTGTTTGGGGCGCTTGGCTCATCACGATTGGGAATTACTGGTTCGGGACAAAAGGTTGGAGCGGTGCACAGTTCGGCGCTGTTTTCTCAACCCTCGGTCTTTCATCAATTGTTATGCCGGCGCTCACCGGAATTATAGCCGACAAGTACATGAACGCCGAAAAACTGTACGGGATCCTTCATATTCTTGGGGGCATCGCACTTTTGTACATTCCACAGGTAAACGATCCTGTAACATTCTACTACGTGATTTTCGCGGCAATGCTTTGTTATATGCCAACAATATCACTTTCTAATTCAGTTGCTTACCATATTCTCAAAGACAATGATTTTGATGTAATAAAGGTTTTTCCGCCCATTCGAGTCTGGGGAACTGTTGGCTTTATCGCGGCCATGTGGATTGTAAACCTTACGGGAAACAAAGCTTCCGCCAATATGTTCTACTTGGCTGGAATTTCGGCATTCGTGTTGGGATTTTACTCTTTTACTTTGCCAAAATGCCCACCAAAAAAATTGATTTCCAGTGATGCAACTTTTGTGGAAAAGTTGGGATTGAACGCATTTAGATTGTTCAAGACCTACAAAATGGCGTTGTTCTTTTTGTTCTCGATGTTCTTGGGCGCAGCTTTGCAATTGACTAACATGTATGGCGATGTTTTTCTTTCTGAATTCGCAAAAGTTCAAGAATACGAGAATAGTATTATTGTTACAAAATCAACGATCATAATGTCCATTTCCCAAATGTCGGAGACTCTTTTTATTTTGGCGATTCCATTTTTCCTAAAGCGCTTTGGCATCAAACAAGTGATGCTGATATCAATGTTTGCGTGGGTTCTGAGGTTTGGATTGTTTGCTTACGGAAATCCAGGCGATGGACTTTGGATGATCATTCTTTCTTGTATCGTTTACGGAATGGCCTTCGATTTCTTCAATATTTCAGGATCGCTTTTTGTTGAGACAACCACAGATGCAAGCATTCGCTCGAGCGCGCAAGGACTTTTTATGATGATGTCAAACGGTTTTGGCGCCTTTTTTGGTGGTCTGATTTCAGGACTTGTTATCGACAATTATTTTACAACAGACGGCGCCCGCGATTGGAAAGACATCTGGCTCACCTTCGCGATCTATGCTTTGGTAATTGCCGTGGCATTTGCGGTTCTGTTCAAGCACAAGCACGACCCCAAGGTTGTTGAGAAGTTCTCGCATTAGTATGATTTGGAAATATTTTTGCTTAACAATTTGTATATTTATAAAAATTAATGACGATGGATATTCAGACTTCTAAAATCGAGCTTGTGAAAATAATTTTGGGTAGTGAAAGTAATATTTTTATCCGAAAGCTAAAAGAATTTGTATGTAATGAAGCCCCAGATATTTGGGATGAGCTTACCCAAGCCCAGCGCGATGAAGTTAACGTTGGTGTTTCTCAATTGAATAATGGGGACAGAACTTCTTATGAGCAAGTTCTTAAAGAAATTTCTTAGTGGAAGTTTTCTTTTCAGAGATTGCAAAGGCAACGAGAATAAATAATCTTTCTTTCTTAATAAATTAAAACCTCGTAGAAATACGGGGCTTTTTTTATGCATCAATTTCTTGAAGATAAATTTTCTATATTTGCGCAAATCGCTTCGTTATGAAAAATAGTTACTTACTAATTCTTATTCTTTTTTCAGTTCACATTAACGCGCAAATTATTAATTTCCCAGATGCGACCTCAAGGCCAAATTGCTATCTACAACCGCCTTTAATTTGCTCGCAATAGACAGCAACGGACTTTCCCTAAAGATTGATGCGAACGGCAATAATCAAATTGAAGTAGCTGAAGCGCTCGCCGTATACCAATTAAAAATCAACAATGTCAATTTATCCGTTTCTGTAAAAATCAGTGATTTAACAAGGATTTCATATTTCGAAAATCTGAATAAATTGCAATGCGAGGACAATCTAGTGGCAATTTTCGACGCGTCGGTGTTGACGAATCTTCATGAATTAAGTTTTCGCAAAAATCACCTCACGACCTTAAATGTGAATGACCTGGTGCAGATGACTACTTTAAACTGCAGTAATAATTCGCTAACAACTCTTGACGCCTCGGGATTAACTGCGCTGGCGACGCTGTATTGTGATTCTAACGCTACTGCCAGTCTAACACTCAACGGTTGCGGAAATTTGACCACTGTAATCTGATCCGTAAATCCACTTGGCTCGTTGGATGTGTCTCAATCTTCCAATATTGACGCGCTGTCTGCTTGGTACTGCAATCTTTCATCACTGAACGTTTCTGGTTTGTTGCACCTCAAAATATTGAAGATTAGTGACAATCCAATTGCCAACTTGAATCTTACAGGATTGACCGCTTTGGAAGAAGCTGTCTTAAGTTCTGGTGGTTTGGTGAATTTTGTGGCGCTCAATCTTCCAAATTTGAATAGCCTTCGGCTGCCATTCAACACCGACATGGTTAGTTGTGATATTGGTGGACTTCCCGCATTGGCGACATTGTATGTCTGGTCATTTAATTTTACCAGTATTAATCTTTTGGGATTGCCGTCGTTGCAATGGCTGAATCTTAGAAGCAATCATATTACGAGCGTCGATTTGTCACAAGCACCGATGTTGAGTACTTTTTACTGTGAAAATAATCAGTTGACAACGTTAGACTTGTTTCAAAATCCAAATATGCAGTCGACGCATTGTGAGAACAATTCGCTGACTTGGATTTCAATAAAAAATGGAAATCAGGAAGATCTTTATCCTGGTCAAAATCCGAATTTGGGGTACATCTGTGCCGATGATTCTGAAATTCAGGGATTGATGCAAAACGCTGCTGCTTTTCAATTGACCAATTGCGAGTTCAATACCTATTGCAGTTTTTCACCCGGCGGAACATTTTGCACCGTGCATGGGAATTCTATTTTAGATGTCAATAACAATGGCTGCGACGGCGCTGATCCGCTATATCCAAAGATGAAGTTTGCGCTTTCTAACGGGACATTGAACGGTGCATTTATTGCAAATAATACAGGGAGTGATGCGATTCCGTTAATTGCCGGAACACATACGATCACGCCAATATTAGAAGAACCATCTTATTTTACGGTCAGTCCGGCAAGTACGGTCGTCAATTTTCCGGCACAAACGAGTCCGCTGCAACAAAACTTCTGCATCGCAGGAAACGGATCGCATCCTGACATGGATATTGTATTATTACCCATGTCATTGGCACAACCAGGATTTGACGCTACATATAAAGTAATGTTGAGAAATAAAGGAAATATTGCCCAGTCGGGAACGGCTACCATTACTTTCGACGATTCAGTTGCAGATTTTGTATCATCAAATCCTTCGGTTACAAATCAATTTTTAAATACATTAGTATTCGCATTTACTGGTTTAAGTTTGTCTGAAACGCGTGAAATATTCTTTACGCTAAATCTCAACACACCATTGGAAACACCGCCATTAAACTTGCAGGAAATTTTACACTTTAATGCAACAGCATCCAGCGCCTTGAATGATTCGACGCCTTTGGACAATACTTTTAGTTTAAGCCAAATCACCAGAAGGTCGTATGATCCAAATGTTAGAACTTTTCTGGAAGGGGCGACAATTTCGCCTCAGATGGTTGGACAAAGTGTGCACTATATGATTCGTTTCGTAAATAATGGTACAGCAAATGCGCAGAATATTGTTGTAAAAGACATTATTGATAAGACAAAATTTGATATCAGTTCACTGATTCCGTTCGATGGAAGTCATTCTTTCGAAACCAGGATTTCTGCAGGCAACAAAGTCGAATTCATTTTCGAAAATATTAATCTTCCATTTGGTGACGCCAACAACGATGGTTATGTCGCCTTTAAAATAAAAACGAAGCCAACACTTGTTGCAGATATTTCTTTCAGCAATACCGCAAGCATTCATTTCGACTACAACTTTCCGGTCATCACCAACACCGCGAGCACAACCCTAGCTGCGCTGAGCAAAAAGGACTTCGACTTTTCAATCTACATTGCCATATCGCCCAATCCCGCAAAAAATGTTCTGAACCTACGCTCGAACAATGGCATCGAAATCAGTTCGGTCAGCATTTACAGCACCATCGGCCAGCTGCTCATCACCATTCCGAATGCCCAACAAACCACCAGCATCGACGTTTCGCATTTACAGACCGGAACCTATTTCCTCACGGTCGTTTCCAACAAGGGCACCACCAGCACCAAGTTCCTGAAGCAATAGCACCTTCACCAATCACAAAACCAATCCGATGCACAATAAGTCATCGGATTTTTTCTTTTTCAGAAAACAATAGGCCGCGGCTGTCGCTCCATCACATCATCCTGCTTCTTTATCATTTGGGCGCTGCCTTCGGCCCGGGCTTTCGGCACTCGCTCTGCCCTGTTGCCTGATCGGCAACAGGGCAGGAGCTCAGACAAAGCCTCAATCCCTAGCGCAGCGCACCGCACACCAATATTGAGCTTGGCACCGTCCACTCATAGCCCAGCGAAAACAATCTACAATAGTCCTACGAACTTTTATAATTGCCCTGCATGCATTTATAATTGCCCTGCAAACATATATAATTGCACTGCAAACATTTATAGGAGCCCTGCATCTACCTTTATTCACACCGTGATGGCACTGAAGTTCTTGCCCAAAACTCAAATACTCTTCCACCACCGCCGCGATCCATCATAAATTTGGCGTTCCAATACATCAATTCTTCGCACAATCCTTTCACAACAACATACTTATTCCTTACTTTTGCAGTCCTTTTGGCGGGGGTTCAATCGGAACTTAAAAACTCATTCAAATCATCTTCTGTTTTTTGAGCATAATAACCCCACAATTAGCAGAATACAAAACAAATTTGGCACTATGGCTGAACTAGTAGAATCACAAAAAGAATTTTTGGACAACTTCGATTGGCACAATTTCCAAGAGGGAATTGACCTTGTAGACGACAGCAAGCTTCAAGAATTTGAAGAATTGGTCGGACAAACCTTTATCTCAACAGACCTTACGGAAGTAGTTGACGGAACTGTTGTCAGAATGACCGACCGGGACGTTATTGTGGACATCAACGCAAAATCCGAAGGCGTTATCTCGCTCAACGAATTTCGTTACAATCCAAACCTAAAGGTTGGCGACAAAGTAGAAGTATTGATCGATGTTCGCGAGGACAAAACAGGTCAACTTGTACTTTCTCACAGAAAAGCACGTGTCATCAAGTCTTGGGACCGCGTTATTGCTGCCAACGAAACTGGCGAAATCGTAAATGGTTTTGTAAAATGTCGTACCAAAGGCGGTATGATCGTTGACGTTTTTGGTATTGAAGCATTCCTTCCAGGTTCGCAGATAGATGTGAAACCTATCCGCGATTATGATGTATATGTCAACAAAACAATGGAATTCAAGGTCGTGAAAATCAACCACGAATTCAAGAACGTTGTCGTTTCGCACAAAGCGCTTATCGAAGCGGATATCGAAATCCAGAAAAAAGAAATCATTGGCCAGCTTGAAAAAGGCCAAGTACTTGAAGGAGTTGTTAAAAACATTACTTCATACGGGGTGTTTATTGACCTTGGAGGTGTTGACGGACTTATCCACATCACCGATCTTTCTTGGTCACGCATCAATCACCCGAGCGAAGTGCTTGAACTTGATCAAAAACTCAACGTTGTTATCCTTGATTTCGACGACGAGAAAACACGGATACAACTTGGTCTCAAACAATTGAACGCACACCCTTGGGATGCGCTTGATGCTGAATTGAAAGTGGGCGACCAAGTGAAAGGAAAAGTTGTTGTCATAGCTGACTACGGCGCATTCATAGAGGTTGCTGAAGGTGTAGAAGGATTGATCCACGTTTCAGAAATGTCTTGGTCGACGCACTTGCGCTCGGCTCAGGATTTTGTGAAAGTTGGAGATATTATTGACGCTGTCATCCTTACTTTGGATCGTGAAGACCGCAAAATGTCGCTTGGCATCAAGCAATTGAGCCAGGATCCTTGGACCGACATTACTGCTAAATATCCTGTGGGCTCACGCCATTCAGGTATCGTGCGCAACTTTACAAACTTCGGTATTTTTGTGGAACTTGAAGAAGGCATCGACGGATTGATCTACATTTCAGATCTTTCTTGGACCAAAAAAATCAAGCACCCATCTGAATTTGTGAACGTTGGCGAAAAGCTTGACGTTGTGGTTCTTGAACTTGATGTTGACGGTCGCAAACTTTCGTTGGGTCACAAACAAACGACAGAAAATCCTTGGGACAAATATGAAGATTCGTTCGCGGTTGGAACTGTTCACAGCGGAGAGATTTCAGAAATTGTTGACAAAGGAGCTACGGTTGAATTCAACGAAGATATCGTTGCATTTATCCCAGCGCGCCACCTTGAAAAAGAAGACGGTAAAAAATTGAAGAAAGGCGAAACTGCTGAATTCAAGGTTATCGAATTCAACAAGGAATTCAAAAGGGTAGTTGCTTCGCACACCGCTATTTTCCGTGAGGAAGAAGAGAAAAACGTGAAGACTGCAATGGACAATAATTCCAACAACAACCAAGCGGCGACACTTGGCGATAACAATGACATTCTTGCAAGTTTGAAAGCAAAAATGGAAAAAGGAGAGAAGAAATAGTTTTCTGAACTTTCTATAAAATCAAGCCCTGCAGAAATGTGGGGTTTTTTTTATCGATGTTTGTGGGTGAAATTATTTATCAAATTCGAATTAGAGTGTAAAATTTAATTAGTGCTTACAGATTAATTTTAGATAAAAATTGGAATGAAACTTTTGGAAAATCTCCGGTATTCAATTGAGAAAAACGGCCTAGAAATTTTACGTTATTCGGTTGGAATTGTATTTGTCTGGTTTGGAGCTCTCAAATACTTTCCAAACAGCAGTTCGGCAGAAGGCCTTGCCGAGAGAACGATCGACTGGATTACGTTTGGAATTTTGCATCATCAAGCAGCGCTTTTTCTGCTTGCTACAATTGAATGCACGGTTGGCATTTTTTTGATGTTGAAAAAAGCATTGAACGTCATCATTCCGCTACTGTACTTTCAATTGTTGGGAACAATTTTGCCGCTTTTTGTATTCACAAACGAAACTTGGAAGAAGTTTCTATTGGTGCCAACTTTGGAAGGCCAATACATCATTAAAAACATAGTATTAATTGCTGCTGCTATTATTATGGGCGCTATCGCAAAAGGCGGGAAACTTATCGTGGATCGGGAAGTCGCAGACAAGGCAGACAAGGAAGAAAGTAAGAAAAGAGAAACAAGTGAATAAATCAAGTAACCTGATTCCTGGTTCAAGACTGTGCAATCAACAGTTCATTATAGCCTTCAAGTTTATCAAGCACCATTACTGCTAACTTCTGTAATCTAAAATCTTCCGCAAGTTTAAAATTCCTTTTTCCATCAGATGATGCAAGCTTCATCGTATTGAAGATAATAAAACCCTTTTCATCAAGCGATGATACAAGATTTCTGATGAAGTCGCTCTCAAATAAAAAACCCGGCATTTCGGTATCATTAAAAACATCAACAATGATTAAGTCATATTTATTCAAATTATTTAGAATAAAATCTCTAGCATCACCGTGAACAATTTCAAGCTTTTGGGAAGCTTTGATCCCAAAATACTTTTCGGCAAGCTCGATTGCCGTCGCATCGATTTCCACGCCAGTGATTTTTCCTCTGAAAAGTATTTCAGTTACCAAGGTTTTGATCACGCTTCCGCCGGCAACACCAAGAAGCAGAATGTTGTCCATCTTTCGAATATTGTCAAATCCTATTTCTTTAAGACCAGTGCGCAAAATCCGTTGCAGGCTTCCGTACGAATAATTGGCATTGGCCGAATCCATTACCAAGTGGCCATTGTTCCAGTTGATTTCCAGCGTTTGGCCTGTTTCCGAAAGTTGTTCAGTTTCTCTGATGGGATAAAAATAACTGAGAAAACGCCGGAGCATATTTTTGTTTTTTCAAAGATAAAGCTTCGCCTCTAATTATCTTTTGGATTTATTTAACTGAAATTTAAGACTTTGTCGTAAACCCAGACTGAGGTCTGCTCGTATATGATGGTATTCCTGTCCCTTCAAAACGATAAGTTTACAAGGATCTCTTACAGGAACCAAAATTTTGTGTTTGTTTTATTGGTTCTGAAACCCCTGGCTTTTGTCGGGGGTTTCTTATTTGTAGCATTTCGTGTTCGAGATATTATATTTGCATCAAAATCTTGGCGAATGTCATCAGAAATCAATCACGAATCCATTAAAGTTAAGAGAATTTCCGGTCGATATGTCACGCTAGAAGATGTCTTGCCCGTGCTCAAAGATTTCAAACAAGGGAAGCTTTCTTGTATTGGAAAATCAGTCCAAGGTCGTGAAATCCAACGCTACAAAGTGGGCTACGGAAAGATCAAGGTTTTGCTTTGGTCGCAAATGCACGGCAACGAGAGCACGACCACAAAAGGATTGCTTGATTTTTTGAATTTTTTGGAAACAGAAAATGCTCTTGACATTTTAGGTCGGTATACTTTCTTCGCAATTCCGATCTTGAATCCCGACGGCGCAAAAGCTTATACAAGAACAAACGCGAACAACGTTGATCTCAACCGCGATTTTCAGGACTTTTCACAACCTGAAAGCAGATTGCTAATTGAAACTCTAGACGAAATAAATCCAGATTTGTGTTTCAATCTTCATGACCAGCGCAGCATTTTTGGCGTCGGAAATCCACCAGAACCAGCAACGATTTCATTTCTGGCGCCAGCTTTTAATGATGAAAGGGAATTTAATGATTGCAGAATGGTCGCGGTTTCAAAAGTCGTGGCGATGGCAAAAAGACTTGAATGCGAAATTCCAGGACAGATTGGACGTTTCGACGATGTCTTCAATCCCAATTGCGTCGGCGATTGTTTCCAATTGCGAAATGTTCCGACAGTGTTGATCGAGGCCGGTCATTTTGAAAGTGATTACGACCGCGAAACAACTCGAAAATTTGTTTTTACCTGTCTTTCGTACGGTTTCCAACAATTACTCGAAATCGATGTAGTTGGTAACGATCTTGTGTATTATTTAAACATTCCGCAAAATAATCCAATTTTTTATGACTTTGTTTATCGAAATGTGAAGATAAATTATGATGGCAACGAAATTATCACGAATTTTGCAGCACAGTTGGAAGGACGGTTATTTAAAGGCAATTTTAAAATGACCGCCATAATTTCGGAGTTTGGTTTGAGCAATGAAAAAATCGGCCACATTGAATATGAATGTAGCAAAATGCTATTTCAGAACCATGAAAATGCAGCGCCAAAAGTTGGAGAATTGGCCAGTTTCAATATTGGCGAACAGATCTTCGTGAACGGCACAAGAATTTAGAAATTTTATAACACACTATATTATAATGAGCAAATATCGATTGGACGAAGTAGATCACCAGATTTTGGACATGTTGATTGACAATACAAGGGTTCCTTTTACCGACATCGCGAAAAAACTTTTTATCTCGGCTGGAACAGTTCACGTGCGCGTAAAGAAAATGGAAGAAGCCGGAATAATTATGGGTTCCTCGCTCACCCTTGATTATGTAAAACTCGGATATTCATTTATCGCGTATGTCGGCGTTTTTCTCAACAACACTTCACAAACCAAGTTTGTTCTCGAGCGGATCAATGAGATTCCTTTTGTAACCGTGGCGCACGTGACTACCGGAAAATTCAACATTTTCTTGAAGATCAGAGCGAAGGACACTAAGCACGCCAAGGAAGTAATCTTTATGGTAGATGATATTGAGGGCGTTTATCGCACCGAATCGATGATTTCACTTGAAGAAAGCATCAATGACAAAAAACGTTTGATGCACACGATTTTTCAAAGCCTCGCATAAGATAGCTCACAAAATCATCACAACCCCTTTCGAGAGAGCGGGGTTTTTTTATTAAATTCAGTCAAAATTATTCTTGATGTACAATTTGCCAAAAATCGCGCGATTCAACCAAAATGTTCTATCCAAGTACAATGTTTACAACAGTGTTTTCCTGACCTTGCCATTTGACGAAATCGAGGATACGGGCGCTCTTTTGCCACTGTTCACCAAAATTTGCGAGAAGGGATTTGAACAATCAATGTCGCCCCATGAGATTATGGAGGAGTTTGTGGATAAATATCTTGCCCACGCGCCCGAAAAGGAGATGATCGACCTTATGTTCCGGTTCATTCAGTATGTCGAAAGGCAGGTGGTTTTGTTCGATGCGGTGGAAGATGCAGCTTTTTCCGAGGTCAACAACCTAGATGGAAAGGGAACCTTGCGCAATCTAAAGGAATCGGCGGAAGCAAGCTCCAAAGTACCCGAACTTATTGCAGCACTCGAAAAATTCAAGGTTCGGCCGGTGCTAACGGCGCATCCAACACAGTTCTACCCGGGAAGCGTGCTGGGAATAATTACCGATCTGACCAAGGCTATACACGATGACAATCTTTTTGAAATAAGACTGCTGCTATCACAACTTGGCAAAACGCCTTTTATCAAGAAAATTAAACCGACACCGTTTGATGAGGCCGTGAGTTTGATTTGGTATCTCGAAAATGTTTTTTACGATACATATGGCGACATTTCAGATTATATTTCGCAGAATATTCTGCACAAAAGATCTGACAACGCACTTCTTGAGCTAGGTTTTTGGCCCGGCGGCGACCGAGATGGAAATCCATTCGTGACCACTCAAATCACCCTCGACGTCGCCGACAGGCTGCGCACATCGATATTGAAATGCTATTATCGCGACATCCGAAAGCTTAAGCGAAAATTGACCTTTGCGAATGTTGAAGAGAAACTTACCGAAATAGAACAGAAAATATACCGTTCGGTCTATTATTCAAAGGGCGAGATTTTTATCACGCGTAAAGATTTCGTTACAGAAATGAATGAAATCAGGAAACTCGTAGTGGATCACAATCAATCGCTTTATGTTGAGGAAATCGACAATCTTCTTGAAAAAATAAATCTGTTCGGCTTTCATTTTGCCACTATAGATATTCGTCAGAATAGCGCCGTTCACGATATGGTTTTTGACGAGATCTTTAAATTTTTAAAAACAGAAAACGCGCCGCTTCTGCCCATTGACTTTATGGATTTAGAAAACGGTGCAAAACTAAATATTATCCTGAACGGTAACTTTAAATTGACCTCGGATTTTTCCGAGAACGAAGATGTTACCAAAACTTTGGAGTCGGTTTTGGCAATCGAGAAGATTCAGGAACGCAACGGCATTCTGGGTTGCAATAGATATGTGATCAGCAATAATGCCTCGGCGGCGCACGTGCTTCAGGTTCTGGCGATGTTCAAATTAATGGATTTTGAAAAGGCTCCGGTCGATATTGTCCCCCTGTTCGAAATTGTGGATGACCTCGAAGCTGCGCACAACATTATGGAACAACTTTACACCAACGAGCACTACGCCGCACACCTCAAACAGCAGCGCAATAAGCAGACGGTAATGGTCGGTTTTTCCGATGGCACCAAGGATGGTGGATATCTGATGGCAAACTGGAGCATTTTCAGGGCGAAGGAAAACATCACGGCCATCTCCAGAAAATACGGTATTGAAGTAATCTTTTTTGATGGTCGCGGCGGACCTCCATCGCGCGGTGGCGGGAAAACGCACAAATTCTACGCCTCGCTGGGCAGCACGATCCAGAACGACGAAATACAGTTGACACTTCAGGGGCAAACGATCAGTTCCAATTTTGGCATCGACGAATCTTGCCGCTACAACGTAGAAAACCTATTGACGGCGGGACTTTTGAGCAAGCTTGAAATGGTTGACAATTCCTTTTCTGGAAAAGAAAAAGAAGTGATGCAAAACCTTGCGGAGATTGGTTACGAAGCTTATCTGGGATTTAAAAACCATCCCAAATTCTTGCCGTATCTCGAGAACATGAGCACGCTGAAATATTATTCAAAGACCAATATTGGAAGCCGTCCTTCTAAAAGATCCCAATCGGACACGCTCGATTTTTCTGCATTGCGCGCGATACCTTTTGTGGGTTCGTGGAGTCAATTGAAGCAAAACGTTCCCGGATTCTATGGCGTTGGTACGGCGCTTGAAAAATTCGAAAAAGAAGGAAATTGGGAAGATGTTGAAGCAATTTACAAAAACAGTTTGTTCTTTCGCACATTGCTGGAAAACAGTGCGATGTCGCTTGCCAAATCTTTTTTTCCGTTAACAAGTTATATGAAGGACGATCCAGAATATGGCGAATTCTGGACAATGATATTCAATGAATCGGAACGATCCAAACGATTGCTGCTCAAGCTTTCGGGACAAAAAACCTTGATGGAGAATTATCCAGCCGGAAAAGCCTCCATCGATGTTCGAGAAAAAATAGTTTTGCCGCTTCTGGTTATCCAGCAATATTCATTACTAAGAATCAAAAAACTTGAAATGGAAGGAAATACCGAATTAAAAGAAATTTATGAAAAACTCGTAACGCGCTCATTGTTTGGTAATACCAATGCGAGCAGGAATTCGGCGTAAATAGAAAAAAACATTTAAGCTTTCAAAAATTTCAATGTTTTAAAATTTGAAATTGATAAGTTCTCCTTTACCGTTATAGACACGAAGCCATTGGCGAAAAAAAAACACAGTAAATTCATAAATATAAAAGTTAAACAATCATGAAACCACTCGAACTAAGCAAAGACGAATACGCACCTGCTTTTGAAGCATACATTGGCAAGTTGCCCGACATCGATATTTTTCAGGAAATGGAAATTTCGGTGCACCAATTCATACAGTTTGTACAGAACATACCAATCGGCAAGCACGATTACCGTTACGCCGAGGGAAAATGGACGATCAAGGATATCATCCAGCATTTGATCGACTGCGAAAGGATTTTTGCCTATCGCGCAATGAGAATCGCGCGCAATGACAAAACCGAGCTTCCAGGTTTTGATGAAAATATATATGCTGAAAGTGCGCACGCCAACACAAGAACCATCTTGGACTTGCTGACAGAATTTTCTGCCGTTCGCCACGCGACATTGATGTTGTTCAAGACTTTCAATAGAGAAGATTTAATGCGACAAGGTACGGCGAGCAATAAAATTGTCTCGGTTCGCGCAATTGCTTGCGTTATTGTCGGACACCAGCACCATCACCAAAACGTTTTTGCCGAAAGGTATTTTTAGGATTTTAACGCCATTTGCCAAGCTTCAAGTTTATCTGCATATTTCAACGTATAGGCCGGACTTGTTGAAGGCACCACAAAATAGGGCAGAAGCGGCTCGCCGAAATTCTTTACAAAAAGCCTATTGCTTTCTTTCCCATTGAAAATTATTTTTTTAATCATGGAATATTCATTGACCAGCTTTGGAATATCATTGGCCAAGTGATTTCTTATCTTGCTATCGAGGCTTCCTTCGCGATCGCAAGATTCAAGAACGTCCCAAACGGCAATGTGATTTTTTAAAAGGAAATCCTGCTTTTCAGAAAAGTTGGTTGGTAGGTTTTGATTGCAAAATATTTCGCACAAAATTTTCCAAAATTGATTTTGTGGATGTGCGTAATATTCTACTTGTTCAAGAGATTTTACGCCGGGAATTGTGCCGAGGATTAGAACTTTGCAGGATTTGTTTATTATTGGTGGGAACGAGTTTATCGACATTTAAATATCACAACTTTAGATTCTTTTCATTAAATCCTGTTTTCCAAGAATCGCGGTATTTAAAACTGAATCGTCCTCTTCTACCAGAAAATAAATAGTATCCGCGCCACTTACACATTTCCGAAATCCACTTTTCAGATGACCAATGGATTTAAATGAGTAAGGGCGTTCAGAAATTCTTTCAAAACATTCGTATAATGACAAATAGTATTTCTCCGCTTGACCAAACCCAAAATTTTCGACGCCATACTTATAAATTCTGAGAATATCTTGTTGCGCAAGTATGGTTAGCGAAAACTTAAACACCGGCATTCAACCTAGCCATTGCAAGAATTTCTTCTTTTGATTTTGTAGAAATTCCAGATTGTAGTCCAAGCTCTAACCGCGAACGAATATAATCGTCCTCACTCTGCTGATTTCTAGCTTTTCTAATCAAATCATTTACGAGTTCGGTCTTGCTGGAATATTCTTTACAATAAACTTGAGATTGCAACCATTCGTCATTAGGAGCTGTAAAAGAAATACTTGAGCGTGCCATTTTTTGTCGTTTGGTGTAAATATACACCAAATATGAATCAAATACATTTATGGGAAAATTTTTAACGCTCAATCTTAATGTAGCGAAAAATGTCTATGATTTTAACCACCAACCCTTTTCACGGCATAACCTTGGACCTTCAAAATCTCCATAATTTTATCTCGGAAATTACCTTGGATGATTATCTCGCCATCTTTTGCCGATCCGCCAACGCCGCATTTTGACTTTAGCATTTTGCCTAAAGTCTTCAAGTCATCGTCTGAACCTTCAAAACCTTTGATTACCGTAGCAACTTTTCCAGCGCGGTTTTTTTTGTCCAGATGCGCTTCGAGATATTGCTTGTTCTTTGACAGGGTTTCGTGGGAATCATCTTCGTTCTCGAACTCAAAATCTTTATTGGTCGAGAACACCATTCCGCCAAGGCTGCCAAGGTCATTCGATTTTATTGCCATCGTCATTTATTTGTTTTTGCCACGGAAACCTGCCCTCGATCTCAACTTCTATCGAAAGGCTCAAGAAAGTCCTGATCAGCACAATAACCGCCAACGCCAGAACGCGATCCATTGTGGGTTCGGTCACTACAGTGCCAATGATATCGCCCGCGACGAGGATTTCAAGACCCAACAGAATCGCCTTGCCCAGTTGTTGCCGAAGGATTTTATAGGAACGCGGCGTGACTTTTTGGAGCAGAAAAATATAATTGCCAAGCGCAAGGAGCGTTCCGATGATAATCGTGATTATTCCCGCAATCTCGATGCCCTTGGCAACATATTCTATATAAATCTTGATTTCTTCCATCATTGGTGCAACCAAATTTCTATGAAAGGAACTATTTTTTGATCAATCCAAGATCTACCAGCCTCTCGTGAAGAAAATCGCCTGCCGTGATGTCATCGTACAATTTTGGGTGCTCATCGTCAATACAATTATCAAGCACATCAAGCTTCATATCACTCACGGGATGCATAAAAAATGGGATCGAATATCTTGAAGTTCCCCAAAGTTCGCGCGGCGGATTGACAACTTGGTGAATCGTGGATTTTAAACGATTGTTGGTGTGCCGCGAAAGCATATCGCCAACGTTGATCACGAGTTCGTCGGGTTCAGCGATCGCATCGATCCATTGTCCATCGTGATTTTTGACCTGAAGTCCACGACCTTGCGCGCCCATCAAGAGCGTGATCAGATTGATATCGCCGTGCGCGGCGGCACGAATAGCATCCTTGGGCTCGGAAGTAATTGGCGGATAATGGATAGGTCTCAAAATCGAATTGCCTTCTTTGGCATATGCATCAAAATAAAATTCGTCCAGACCAAGATGCAATGCTAGAGCACGAAGAACATATATTCCTGTTTTTTCGAGCATTTGATACGCTTCTTTTCCAACTTCATTGAATTTGGGAAGCTCTGCAACCTCAACATTATCAGGATATTCCGACGCGTATTTTGAATCTTTTTCCACATATTGCCCAAAGTGCCAAAACTCCTTCAAATCACCTTCCTTGCGGCCCTTGGCGTGCTCTTTTCCAAAAGAAACATAACCGCGCTGCCCGCCGATGCCTGGAATTTCATAACTATACTTCGTTTCAACGGGAAGTGAAAAGAATTTCCTTATCTCGCCATAAAGTTCATCAACGAGCTTATCGTCAAGAAAATGGCCTTTGAGCGCAACAAATCCGATGTCCTCAAATGCCTTACCGATTTCATTTACAAATTTCTGCTTGCGTTCCGGGTTGCCCGAAAGGAAATCACGCAAATCAACACTTGGAATATTCTGCATAAAATAAATATTGGTTATGCCCAAACACAGGGCTTTGAACAAAAGTATGCAATAATTCGCAGATACTTTTTGACAACTGTTCAACATTTCAAAATTTCCACGAGCGACGGTATTCCGCGCCATTTTTTTTATACTTTTGACGTAATTTTTAACGTATGAAAAATTCGCTTCGAACGATGAATTTTGAAAGAAAGAACCTTACCGACGACCAGCTTTTGAGTCTTTATAGAAAGCTGATCAAACCACGACTCATCGAAGAGAAGATGCTCATCTTGATCCGGCAGGGCAAGGTTTCCAAGTGGTTCAGCGGAATCGGGCAGGAGGCAATCGCAGTTGGCGTTACCGCTGTTTTGGACAAGGACGAATATATTTTGCCAATGCACAGAAACTTGGGCGTTTTCACCTCGCGCGACATTCCATTATATAGACTCTTTTCACAGTGGCAAGGAAAGGCGAACGGTTTTACCAAAGGTCGCGATCGATCCTTTCATTTTGGAACACAAGAATACAAGATCATCGGAATGATATCGCATCTTGGACCACAACTCGGCGTTGCAGATGGAATAGCTTTGGCGGATAAGCTGAAGAAAAACGGCAAGGTAACAGCGGTTTTCACTGGCGAGGGCGCGACCAGCGAGGGCGATTTTCACGAAGCGTTGAACATAGCCTCCGTATGGGATTTGCCCGTTCTTTTTGTAATAGAGAACAATGGTTACGGCCTTTCGACCCCCACAAATGAGCAATATCGCTGCGAAAACCTTGCTGACAAGGGCGTTGGTTATGGAATGGAAGCGCACATCATAGACGGTAACAATATTCTTGAAGTTTTCAATGAGCTAAAGGACATAACCGAATCGATGCGAGAAAATCCGCGTCCGGTTCTGGTGGAATTCAAGACTTTCAGGATGCGCGGCCATGAAGAGGCAAGCGGCACAAAATACGTTCCAAAAGAATTGATGGAAAAATGGGGCGAGAAAGATCCGGTCGAAAATTACAGAACTTATTTGCTCAAGCAAAATGTGCTCGCGCCCGAACTGGACGAGCAATGGCGGAGCGAAATCAAAAAGGAAATTGATGACAATCTTCTTATGGCCAACACGGAAGCCGAAATCGTCGCGTCTTATGATGAAGAGATCAATGATGTTTACAAGTCTTTTGATGCTGAAACAATTCGGCCTTCCGGCGAAAGCGCCAAGATCCGTTTTATCGATGCAATTTCGCAAGGGTTGAAACAGTCTATGGAAAAATATCCGAATCTTGTGATAATGGGTCAGGATATTGCTGAATATGGTGGCGCGTTCAAGATCACCGATGGTTTTGTGGAAGCTTTTGGAAAAGAACGCGTGATCAATACGCCCATTTGCGAAAGCGCCGTGGTTGCAGCCGGAATGGGACTTTCCATCAACGGTTACAAGGCAATTGTCGAAATGCAATTTGCTGATTTTGTTTCAACGGGTTTCAATCCAATCGTCAATTATTTGGCAAAAGTCCATTATCGTTGGCAAGAAAACGCCGATGTTGTGGTGCGAATGCCTTGCGGTGGCGGAAGTCAGGCGGGGCCTTTTCATTCACAGACCAATGAAGCTTGGTTCACCAAAACGCCAGGTTTGAAAGTGGTTTATCCCGCTTTTCCTTATGATGCAAAAGGATTGTTGAACGCCTCGATCGCAGATCCAAACCCTGTGATGTTTTTCGAACATAAAATGTTGTATAGAAGTATTTATCAAGAAGTTCCTGTAAATTATTACACCATTCCTTTAGGTAAAGCAGTGGTTCTCGAAGAAGGAAAAGATATAACGATAATTGCTTTTGGCGCGGCCGTACATTGGGCGATCGAAACCTTGAAGCTCAACCCCGAAATCTCTGCCGATTTGATCGATCTTCGGACATTGCAACCTATGGACAAGGAAACGGTTTACGCTTCGGTGAGAAAGACGAACAAGTGTATAATCTTGCAAGAAGATTCGATGTTCGGCGGTGTTGCCAGCGATATTTCGGCGATGATTATGGAGGATTGTTTTGAGCATCTCGACGGACCGGTGAAACGTGTGAGCAGCCTTGATACACCAATTCCATTTACGAAAGCGCTTGAAGACCAATATCTTTCAAAATCAAGATTCGAAAAAGCCTTACAGGATTTAATGGCTTACTAATGGTTTTACATTTTTCAAACGATATTTAATATCCACAACTTAAAGAAAAATTGTTTGCAATCGGTTGAATTTGTGCCATATATATGGTAGATATTATTTTATCTTGCAACCAAATTAAGATTACTTTCCCAATGAGCAAAAATCTACAATTCTCTCTTGTATTTTTCACGACATTTCTGTGTTTTTCGATTGCGCAAAATGTTTTTGCACAGAATCTATTGACAAATCCCGGATTTGAAAATGGCAGCACTGGCACTGGTTATCAGACCAATTATAATCTGGCAACTGGCGGAAACAGCACGGCCAAGTCTTATGCTTTGACAAATAATCCGAACACAGTGAATTCCCTGTTCAGTTCGTCTTGCATTGACCATACGTCTGGAGCGGGAAAAATGATGGTGGTTGACGGAGCAAACAGTGGGCCAGGCGCGGACAAGGTTTGGAAAGCGCTGACACCTTCTGGCAACGGCGGCGGCATCGCCGTAATTACCGGAACAACTTACACTTTCAGCTATTGGATTCAGTCGGTTTCATCCACAAATGCCGTTGGAAATTTGGCGGACATCGAAGTCAAAATCAATAGCACGACACTTTCGCCAAGCGCGGGTAGCACTATTTGTCCCGCAGCGTTATGCGGTTGGCAACAGGTAAAATATACTTGGACGGCCACTTCCAACTTTGCACAGATCTGGCTTTTTGATAGGCAGACCTCTAGCGTTGGCAATGACTTTGCGGTTGACGATTTTTATTTTGGATTGCCTCTTGCTTGCCCCACGCCATTAGCTTCGGTAACGCAAAACCCGACCTGCACTACACCATTCGGACAAATAACAGTAACAGGTCCAGCTTCGCCAACACCAAATCCTGTTCCCGCAAACCTTTTCATCTCTGAAGTCACCGATGAAAATGTGGGATCCTTGAGCTATGTTGAAATTTACAATGGAACCGGCGCGCCAAAGAACATGGCGAATTATAAGGTCAAATTCTATAATAATGGCGGCGCGATGCCAATGTGCGATATTCCGTTGGTAGGAACTTTGGCGAACAATGCCCGTTTTGTACTATCAGTGGGAAGCCTCACAAATATGGGCGGTGTTGTTCCAAACCAAGTTCTTGCAACTTGCGGCGGCGTGAATGACAGTGACAATATTCGACTGACAACTGCAGCAGATGTTGAGATCGATCTTTGGGGAAATACAACTGGGGCGTCTTTTACGCCAGCGCCCTCAGGTTACACATACCGTCGAAATGTTGCGGCACCGCATCCATCGCTAACCTGGAATCCGGCGAATTGGACAGCTATAGCTCCTCAGGATTACAGTAATGTTGGAAATTACAATTATGCAACGGATGTTTATCAATATACTGTGGATGGTGGAACTTACCAAAGTGGACCATTGCCGATAACTTTTACGGGACTTGCGCCGGGAAGTCATGCCGTCACTTTGCAAAATGTAACAACTGGTTGCGTTTCTCCACCATTGAATTTGGTTGTTCCTCCAGTTCCCACAGTTGCAGCGCCGACAGCAACAAATATCTCAAATGTTTGTCCGCTCACTGCCGCAAATCTTGCGAATGCGGTTACCAGTGCCGCCATAAATACATTCGTCTACCGAACATCTCCGGCTGGCGTTGTTGTTGCGAATCCAAACGCGGTTGCGGCAGGAACTTACACCGTCGAAAATTTTAATCCCACGACTGTTTGCAGCAGCACAAGAACGCAGATCGTTGCAACCATTAATAACTGCGGTGGCTGTGCCAATCCTCCAACGTTGTTGTTGAACGGAACGGGAAGTGTTTACTGCCAATTGTCTACCAATATCATTACAGGAAACACTTTCGGCGGAAGCGCAACAAGCGTGACAATTACGGAAAATGGAAGTGGGGCAATTGTTGGCGCGTCCACTATCTCCACATCGCCGTTTAGTTTTTCTTATTCACCAGCGCCTGCGGATTTTGGAAATATGGTTACGATTACCGTTACAACCAACAATCCCTTGGGAAGTCCCTGCACGTCCGTCATCAAAACTTTTGTGATGAATTTTGCAATTGCAAATCTCGTGACCAATTCACAGACAATTTGCGGTGGGACGACTACTAGTCTTACATTGCCAGCTGTGACCGCGGGAAGCTCCAATATTGGGACTTTGCAATATTTTACCGATGCTGCCGCAACAATTCCCGTACCCAATGCCGCAGCTGTT
>JBBSUW010000001.1:0-82321 GCA_038234025.1 Flavobacteriales bacterium | reverse complement strand
TGCTCAAATCAAATTATTGTCGCGTGCTTTTTGAACAGCCTCAATCTTGTTGTGTACCTGAAGTCTGCTATAGATATTCTCGATATGTTTACGGATTGTTCCCACAGATAGAAAAAGGTTTTCGGCAATACTCTGGTACTTGAGTCCTTTGCTCAACTGTTCCAAAACCTCGATTTCTCGCGCTGAAAGTGACGCAGTGCCGTGATTGTTTGTTTGAAACGTTGGCGGGTTCCGAAATAGCTTGAGCGTTTTCATCGCAATTGACGGTGTCATGGTTGCGCCGCCATCAAGCGTTTGAATTATTCCCTCGCTCAGCAATGCAGGGTTCACTTCTTTCAAAAGATAACCGTCGGCACCTGCTTTTATGGCGTTGAAAATATTTTCGTCATTGTCAAAAACCGTAAGCATTATGATTTTGATCTGTGGATATTTGCTCTTGACAGCCGCCGTGGCTTCGATACCGTTCATTTTTGGCATTTCTATATCCATTAAAATCATGTCGAGGTGATGGTCAATTTCCAATTTTGCAATTAAATCGAACCCGTCTGTCGCGGTGAATTTTATTTTGAAATGATCAAAAAAGCTCAATTTTTCCTTGGCCGTTTGAATCAAAAAACTATTGTCGTCAACAATCGCTATCCGTATCATTTAATGTAGTTCGAGAATTATTTTCACGGCAGTGCCAGCATTATAATCGGATTTAATTACGAGAAATCCTCCAATTTCCTGTATGCGCTTTTTCATGTTTGATAGTCCGTTTCCGCCATCTATTGCATCGTTGTCAAACCCTTTGCCGTTGTCAGAAATCTCAATTTGCATATTTTCGTTCACTTTTTTTGCCACCACCGATACATCTGTCGCGCCCGAATGTTTTATCGCATTATTGACCGATTCTTGAATTGTTCTGTAAATGTTCATTCCAGCGATCGACGATAGCTTTATGCTTTCAAGTGCTATATCAATCTCGAATGTGATGTTCTTTGACGTCGCATCTTTTGCCTTCTCGACAAAATTCAAAATCCGTGCGCGAAGTTCTTCAAATGTGATGTCGTTGGTGTTCATTGCCCATATCGTGTCGCGAAGTTCCAGAATAGTGGCTTTCGCGAAATTCGTGATGTTCTCCAATCGCCGTTGCAAAGTCGGGTTTTGAACATCGAAAGCAAACCTGATGTTTTCCACCGATGAAATTATAAAAGTCAATTGCGCACCAATGTTGTCATGGAGATCGCGAGATATCTCCAGACGTTGCTCCTGAAGCTGATTTTGCGTTTCAATCTGCGCTATCGCGGATTTCAGCTTGTGTTGTTGTGCCAATTGACGGTTTTTGAAACGTTGTTGACGAACCAATAAAAAACCAACCGCCAAAATAAAAAGTGCCAGGGCGGAAATGCCCAGAATCACGAAAGTCTTTTGCCTCGAGACTGCTTTGTTCTCCAATAATTGCGTATGGCTTTCGGCAAGTTCCTTTTCTTTTTTCAGCGTTTCATAGCGTGTTTCGGTCTCAGCCGCCTTTTCGGCGTAATCTTTCGTGAAATTTTCCTGAATTGCTTCCACAAATTTCCGATTGTACTTTTCGCCCTCAGAAATATCGCCCAACATATAATTGCTCTGCGCCAAATATTGAAAAGTGGCAGTCGATAAATGTTTTAAATCTGGATTATCATTCAGCAATTTAATTGATTTATCACCAAACTCAAGACCAACTTTTGGCTGATTCAATTCATTGTAGGCGGCGTTCAAACTGCTGTAAAGCATTATTTCGCTGGGCGTTGGAAGGTTTGGATTTTCCAATGCTTCTTTATAGGTTTTAATAGCATCATTGAACAAGTTCAAGTTTTGTTGTGCGTTGCCCAAATTGCCCAAAATCTTGTAATATTCTGAAATATTGCCAGATTCCTTTGCCACTTTTAGACCTTTTCCATAGGTGGATATCGCTTTTTTACTATCGCCCATAGAATTCTGGCAAATGCCGATATTGTCATACGAAATAGCTTGCGCGCCGGCAGATTTGTTTTGAATTCTAATATCCAAGGCTTTATTGTGATAGATCAGAGCCTTTTGATCCATTTTCATCTCCTGATATATAAGACCGATATTGCTCAAATAAACAGAGTTGTCGGTGCGATCTTTTTCCGAAAGATTGTCGTTAAGCTTCATTGCCCCAAAAAACATTTCCAAAGCCTTGTCATAAAAACCTTTGTGCCACAGATACATTCCCAAATTGTTGGTGCTGCGTGCTTCAAGCTTGCCAAACCTGAATTTTCGTGAAAGGCCTTTTGCTTTCGTGAAATAATATTTTGCAGAATCGCCGTTGCCATGAACGTCCATTAAAATCCCGCGCATCATGATCATTTCGGTGTAGCCATATTTTCCTTTAGCTTTTTTGGAAAGTTTTTCGGCTTTCGCCAAATATCTTGTGGCCTCCAGCGAATCTGTAAAGGTGGTTTTGAATGCAAGAATGTTCAGTGCGCCAACCTTTATGGAGTCTGTCGCGCCGCGCGAGGCAACATTTTTGAGACTGTCAATTAGCGGCGATTGTGCTTGCAAGTTGAAGACCGCTATCGAAATGAAAAACAATAGCGATATTATGGTTTTTGACATCGTTAGGTTAAAAATATAAAAGTAATCAAATATGGAATTAAAATCAAACGTGCTATTTGTTCAGCAAATTATTTTTCTCGAGCAGTTTGAAAAGTGAATAGTTCAGGCCATATATTTCATTGCCGATCTTGATGTTGGTTGTTTTGCAATCATCTTCCATTTCGCTTGCCATCTTTACTTTGTCAGTGAGAATCCGGTTGGCTTCTATGCCCGTTTGAGATTCTGATTTGAGCACAGAAATAAATCCGTCGGCCGATTTCTTTTCTCTTGCAAAACTCATTAGCAGATAGAACAGCCCAAATGCAAGCAAAGAAATCAGCATCGAAAGCATCACGACAATAATGTGGTAAAAGTCCGAAGTGTAATCAATCTCCTGTAATGTCATGATTTTAAGGTTTAAAAAGATGTCGTGCCCGATAAAATAAATACTTTGGATTGAATGATACGATACGCAAATGTTCGTAAAAACACAAAGGGCCGCAAAATTTCTCTTGACGGCCCCAAACAAAAAAAACTAACGTTTAAAAAAGGTTTTTCAAGATGCATTGCAGCACCTTTGAGCTATGTCGCTCAACAAGAATAAAACAGGTCAGTTGCCCAATTTATTGTGGAAATGTTCCTTTGAATTTTCCTTCGGTAATAACATGGCTTGTGGTACAATTGTCCACATCGATTCCGGTAAAAACAAATGAGCCTTCGACATGAACAGCATCGATTACATCAATCACGATTGTTCCCGTGGCGCCATCGCAACCTGTTGTGCTGTAAGTGGTCTGTGCGTTTGCCCCATCCGGCGTCCAAGCCAGGAATGTATCCGTGTCGCGATTCACGTTGTAAGTTCCTGTCGCTGTGATACCATAAAGTGCGATCGCCATCGAGTTCCCCACAAGATCGGCGCTATTGATCCCGATAAGGTCTCCCGCTTTTGTGCAAACCGCCGCCGACGTTCCCAAAATGAACGAGCTGAAACCGTTGCCATCAACTTTTGCCGTTACGAATGTGTCAGCGGTTGGAGGCTGTGGATTTGGAACAACAGGGTTGTTGTCGTCATTTTTGCTGCATGACGCTGCAACTGCAACAAAAGCGAACATTGCAATTTTTGAAATAGTTTTGATTGTTTTCATAAAAAAGGTTTGGTTGATTATTTATAGGGCAAATAACCGACAGTTCATTTGTTTCTGAAATACGCAGAAATTCGTATAAATTTAAAAAGCGACCAGTAAGTCTCTACAAATAGAGTAGGAATGTGGGAATCTTTAAATTTTCAAATCCTTCAATCTTTCAATCGCTCGCTGAATAACTTCCTGATACTTCTGATATTACAGTGAATCTAAGTTCGGGGCCTGTGCAATAACGCTTTCTGAAGTTTGTCCGTTTCCGTGTTCTGAAGACTTGTCTGTTCTGAAAAATACGCTTTCGCGAAAATGTTCCAAATATAATTCACGGCTAGATCAGTCGGATGAAGCATATCGTCTTTGTAAAAGCGATAATCCCGAAGCTCGTCCATCATAATTTCATAAGCCGGAAAATAAGAAGTTATTTCAGAGTATCTGTCCAAAACATTGTGCAAAGCTGCGAAGAGATTGCTTTTGCCGCGTTGATTTTCAATAATACCGTCCTTGATATGTCGAACGGGAGAAACCGTGAAAATTATTTTTGCGGACAGATTTTTATTTGAAATGATTTGAATAATTCCTTCAATGGATTTTTCAATTTCAGTTACCGAAATCAATTCCTTTTTGAATTGCGAAGATTTGACTTTATGGCAGTTCGCTACGATTTTATTTGTTGCCAATTGTCTGTAAACCCAAGCTGTGCCAAGTGTAACAAAAATATGCGAAGCAGTTTCTACCAAAGATTTCAATCTTTGGTTTGCGTTTGAAATATTTTCTGAAATCTCATTTAAATCATTTCCTTTAATATCCGAATGGCATTCAAATGATTTGAAACCATTTAAAGTTTCAACTATCAAATCTTTACTGAGATTTTTTTGCGCAAGCGAATTCCTTATTAGATTTTCAAGCGAAACCGGATTGAAAATAATACCGTGCGGATTTGTGGTGACGTCATACTTAAAATACTCAAATTTCGCCGCCATATTCGTCGCAAAACAAGAACCAAGCATCAATATTTTCGACCGGTGATCGATCGGAAATCTTGATGGTTCTACTTTTACGAATGTTTGCAGTTTCATTTGATATAATCTACTGCTTTCTCCATGGCTTCTGGAATTCCGAGCGGATCTTTTCCGCCGGCGGTCGCAAAAAATGGTTGTCCGCCGCCGCCGCCCTGAATAAATTTCCCTAGTTCACGAACCACGTTTCCAGCATTCAGACTTTTCTCGGCAACGACTTCTTTTGAAATATAACAGGTTATCATTGGCTTGCCATCATTTACCGACGCCAGAACGATAAAGAGATTCTTGGCGGTTTTGCCAAGTTCATAAGCCAAATCCTTGACCGCTTCCGCGGAAAGATCGACCTGTTGCGCCAAGAATCCAATGCCGTTTATCTGTTCAACTGCTTTCGCCAAATCATCTTTCAGGCCAGCGCCTTTCTCCTTTAATAATTGTTCTGACTGCTTCTTGAGCTTTGCATTTTCCTCCTGAAGCGACGACAAGGCCTTTAAAGTATCCTGAGGATTCTTGAGCATCGCGCTGATCTCGTTGAGCATTTTTTCCTGCGACGCAAAATAATGTCGAACGGCATTTCCGGTGATCGCTTCTATCCTACGAATCCCCGCGGCAACAGCGCCCTCTGAAATTATCTTGAAACTCCAAATGTCGGCAGTATTCGACACGTGGATTCCGCCGCAAAGTTCCATGCTTTCGCCAAATTTAATGGCGCGAACCTCATCTGAATACTTTTCGCCAAAAAGCGCGATCGCACCTTCGGAAACGGCTTGATGAAATGGAATCGATCGTCTTTCCTGAAGCTCGAGCTTATCTTGAATCCTATCCTTCACGAATTTCTCGACCTGTACAATTTCGTCCTGCGTCATTTTTGAGAAGTGCGAAAAATCGAAACGCAGATAATCCGAATTTACGAGCGATCCTTTTTGCTCAACGTGCGTTCCCAAAACGTGCCGCAAAGCTTGATGAAGCAGGTGCGTTGCCGTATGATTGCTCGCCGTGTTGCCGCGTTTTGGATGGTCAACGGTCAAAATGAATTTTCCTGAAACATCTTTTGGAAGCTTTTTGGTAAAATGCAAAATGACGTTGTTCTCCTTTTTGGTATCAATAACTTCGATCGATTCGCCGCCAAGTTCAATCGAGCCCTGGTCGCCAATCTGTCCGCCACCTTCGGGATAAAATGGCGTATTGTCAAAAACGATTTGGTACAATTCTCCGTCCTTTTTGGAATCTATTTTTCGGTAGCGCGTGATCATGGCTTCATTCACCATCAAATCATAACCTACAAAACTTTCCTCCGATCGATTCACGAATGTCCAATCTTCCGTTGAAATTTCGGAAGCGGCGCGAGAGCGCGTTTTTTGAGCGAACATCGCATTGTCAAAGCCTGCTTCGTCATAGGTCATGCTTTTTTCCTTCAAAATGAGCGCGGTCAGATCTTTTGGGAAACCGAAAGTGTCGTAAAGCTCGAACGCTTTTTGGCCATCAACAACGTTGCCTTCTGTTTTAGCGATGACATTTTCAAGCAATTGCAATCCTTGATCAAGCGTTCGCAAAAATGAAGTTTCCTCTTCTTTTATAACATTCACAACCAATTCTTTTTGCATTGCAATTTCTGGAAACGCGTCGCCCATTTGGTCAGAAAGCGTTTGCGCTACATTATAAATGAACGGTTCTTTGGTGTCCAAAAATGTAAAACCATAGCGAATGGCACGGCGAAGAATCCTGCGGATGACATAACCAGCGCCAGTGCTGCTCGGCAATTGGCCGTCAGCGATCGCAAACGCAACCGCCCGAACGTGATCCGCGATAACGCGAACAGCGATGTTGGTTTTGTTTTGTTCGTCAGAAATTTCTTGGCCGATATCTTTCACGTAATTTTTGCCAGTAACATTTTCGATCGTTTTTATCAATGGGGCAAAAACATCGGTGTCGTAGTTTGATTTGACGTGTTGCAAAACCATGCAAAGCCGCTCGAAACCCATTCCGGTATCGACGTGGCGTTCTGGAAGTTTTTCAAGATCGCCGTTTGCACGACGGTTGAATTCCATAAAAACATTGTTCCAGATCTCCCCGACCTGCGGATGGTCCTGATTTACCAAAAGCTTGCCATCAACTTTCTTTTTTTCGTCTTCAGAACGGATGTCAACATGGATTTCCGAGCACGGACCGCACGGGCCTTGATCGCCCATTTCCCAAAAATTATCTTTTTTGTTGCCCAATAAAATTCTGTCTTCCGAAATCAATCCTTTCCAAATGTCATAGGCTTCTTTATCGAACGGAACATTTTCGGCGTGATTTCCTTCAAAAACAGTGACGTACAAAATGTCCTTGTTGATTTTATAGACTTCCGTCAAAAGTTCCCACGCCCAAGTGATGGCTTCTTTTTTGAAATAATCGCCAAAGGACCAATTGCCGAGCATCTCGAACATCGTGTGATGATAGGTGTCGATGCCAACTTCTTCAAGATCGTTGTGCTTGCCCGAAACGCGAAGGCATTTTTGGGTATCGGCAATACGCTTGCTTTTTGGAACGGCATTGCCCAGAAAATATTCCTTGAACTGAGCCATTCCGGAGTTGTTGAACATCAGCGTTGGGTCGTCCTTGAGCACGATCGGCGCGGAAGGAACGATAAGGTGTCCTTTGCTCTTGAAAAATTCCAGAAATTGGCTGCGTACTTTTTTTGATTCCATAATTTTGGTGTGCGAATGTGCGGTAGTTCAGGAACGACGACGGTCGAGAATGCCTGAGCGTTTGTTTCCGCCCCGGATAGCAGCGAAAGCTTTGCGTTGCGGCAACCATATTTTCCCTTGGAAAAATAGGACGCCGCGGCGGAAACTTATAGCGGATAGCCGGAATTGGCGGCATTAAAATTCTGAAAATCCCTGCCGTGAACCAAACATTCCTTAAATTTGTTCGGCTTTGCCCCCGCGATGTCCGAAAAGCAACGGATTTTCAGCGCAAAAGTAGCAAATTTTGACAGATGAAGAAGGTTAAATATTATTACGATACCGAGAATCTGGCGTACCGAACGATAAAAACCAAGGGTGCGACGAAGGTTGGCTATGCGGCACTTTTTGTACTGGCGTCGGCACTTTTTGGCGTTCTCGCTTTTGTGGTTTTGCTCAACACGCCGTATTTTGAAACGCCAAAAGACAGGCTTCAGGCGAGGGAAATCGAGAATTTCAAGCTGCGATATGCATTGCTGAACAAAAAGATGGACCAAATTGATGAAGTGCTCGCCAATGTTGAGGATCGCGACAACAATATATATAGGACATATTTCAACACGGCGCCGATTCCGGTCGAGCAAAGGCGCGCGGGTTTTGGGGGCGTGAACCGTTACAGCGACCTTGAAGGCTACGACAATAGCGAGCTCGTTATCAACACGTCGAAGCGCGTGGATGTAATTTCGAAGGAGCTTGTGATACAATCAAAATCATTGGACGAGATCGCGAAACTGGCGAAGGAAAAGAACAGTCTGCTGGCGGCAATCCCAGCGATACAGCCTGTGCGGAATGAAAACCTGCGTCAAATGGCATCGGGTTTCGGATATCGAAGCGATCCCTTTACCAAAGCCCGAAAATTCCACGCGGGAATGGATTTTAGCGCCAAAATCGGAACGCCGGTTTTTGCCACGGGCGACGGCGTCGTGGAAAAAGCAGATGCAACAGCTTCAGGCTATGGAAACCATATCGTGATCCGTCACGGATTTGGTTACGAGACGCTTTATGGACACTTGAGCAAGTACAACGCTCGCACGGGGCAAAAGGTGAAACGCGGCGATATTATCGGATTTGTAGGAAGTACGGGTAGATCGGAAGCACCGCATTTGCATTACGAAGTGCACAAGGGCGGCGAAGTGGTGAACCCATTGAATTTTTATTACGGCAATATTTCGGCCGCAGAATACGTGATAATTTCCAAGCTTGCCAACCAAGAAAACCAATCCCTCGACTGATGCACATAGAACTTTCACCTGACAAAAGATATTACAGCATCGGCGAAGTGGCGAAGGCTTTCAATGTGAATGCTTCATTGGTGCGATTCTGGGACAGGGAATTCGACCTTTTGAAACCAAAGAAGAACGCAAAGGGCAACAGAATGTTCACCCCCGAAGATGTGAAAAACCTTCAGCTGATCTATCATTTGGTCAAGGAACGAGGATTTACCTTGGACGGCGCAAAAAGCCATTTGAAAACTTCCAAACAGCCGGTGATGGACAAATATGACATCGTGAGCAAACTCGAGAGCATCAAAACACAATTGACAAATATCAAAAACCAACTTTAACCAAACCTAAAAACAAACACAATGAAAAAATTCTTGCCTTGGATAATCATAATCGGCGTGGTCGCAATCCTGTTCTTTTGGGCGCAGGGAATCAACAACACCGCGGTAAAATTGAACCAGAACATCGAAGAATCTTGGGGAAATGTGCAGACGGCCTATCAACGTAGAAACGACCTGATCGGGAACCTAGTGAACACCGTGAAAGGTGCTGCTGATTTTGAGCGCGGAACCTTGACCGACGTTATCAACGCTCGTGCTAAAGCTACTCAAGTTACCGTTGACCCATCGAACATCACGCCCGAACAATTGGCGGCTTTCAACCAAGCACAGAGCGGCGTTTCGTCTTCGCTTTCACGTTTGTTGGTGAGCGTGGAAAGATATCCAGACCTCAAAGCCAACGCGAATTTCTTGAAACTTCAGGATGAATTGGCGAGCACGGAAAATCAGATTTTGACCGCGAGAACGCGTTTCAACGAAGCTGTGAAACCTTATAACAATCACGTGTCAACTTTCCCGAATTCGATGTTCGCAGGAATGTTCGGATTCCATAAAAAAGCATATTTCGAATCTGTTGCAGGCGCGGACAAACCAGTGGAAGTTAAATTCTAAAAATGTCAAAAGTCGAGGATTTATTGACGACCGAGGAAGAAGGCGAAATTGTTGAGGCGATAAGATTGGCCGAGGCAAAAACTTCGGGCGAGATTCGCGTGCATCTCGAAAAATCTTCGAAGATTGCGCACTACGACCGCGCGCTGGAGGTTTTTCATTTTCTGAAAATGGACAATACCAAGTTGCAGAACGGCGTGCTTTTTTACCTTGCGGTGAATGACAAACAGTTCGTTATCATTGGCGACAAGGGCATCGACAATTCGGTTCCGGACAATTTTTGGCAATCGACGCGCGATGTTGTGCTGACGCATTTCAAGAACAACGATTTCAAGCTTGGACTTGTGGAAGGCATTGCGCTCGCGGGCGAAATACTGCAGCAGTATTTTCCGTGGGAACACGATGACATTGACGAACTTTCAAATGAAATCTCGCGCGGATGAAAAATTCTGTAGTTCGAATTCTACTAATGTTTGCGATAGTTTTTGGCTGCGGCCAAAAGGCTTTTGCACAGTTCGATATTCCACCAAAACCAGATTTCCAGACGAGCGTTTACGATTATGCGAATATCCTTGACGCTGGTCAAAAAAGTGCACTGGAGGAAAAGCTCGTTAGATATTCCGATTCGACGACGACGCAGATTGTTGTGATCACGATTCCGAGTCTAAAAGGCGAGGATATTGGAATCTTGACGCCCAAATGGGGACAAACCTGGGGAATTGGCGGAACTGCAAAGGACGACAATGGTGTGATCGTGCTACTGGCAAGAGATGAACGCAAGATCTGGATTTCGCCAGGTTATGGCGTTGAGTCAAAACTTTCGGCGGGAATCACGGGCGAAATTGTTCGGAACTCAATAATTCCTGAATTCAAGAACGGCGATTATTACGGCGGGCTTGACAAAGGAACGGACGAGATTTTCAACGTTCTGAAAGGCACATACAAAGGGGAAAGAAAACAGGTCAAATCATCTGATAGTCCGCCCATCGGTGTGTTCATAGTTATTGGTATCATAATCCTCATGCTGATTTTCCGCAACAAAAAAGGCGGTGGCAGAAATGGCAGTCGCGGCGGCGGCTTTGGAAGTTTGGCCGATATAATCATTCTCAGCAGTCTTGGTCGCGGCGGTTTTGGCGGTGGCGGACGAAGTAGCGGCGGTGGTTTTGGAGGCGGTGGCGGCGGATTCGGTGGCGGCTTTGGCGGCGGCGGATTCAGTGGCGGCGGCGCTGGCGGGGGTTGGTAGAAGATATTTTTAAATCACTGGGCTGGTGGATTTTTCTTTTTTGGATTTCAGATCTGTAATCAAAACCTTGTTGGTGATTTCCGATGGCAAATTTTGAAGGGCGATCTTTCCGTCCTTGTCAAAAAACGGTTTACTGTTAATCAAAATCTGGTTGACCTCTTTTCCGTTCACCTTAATTTTTCCATTTGAATGTATTTCGGCGGGGTGAAGTTGCATTAGCAAAGTCTCAACATGGGCGTCAGGTCTGACTTTCAAGATGCCGCATTGAACTCTTGACCTCAGAATTCTAAACAATTAATGATTTACTTCACCGCCATCTTCTTCACAAAAGTGTTTTTTCCAGATGATAATTTTACAAGATAATTTCCACTGGAAAGTTCCGCAGCGTCGATTGCAAATACATTTTGGCCCACCGGAAAATCAGAAAAAACCTTGACCTTTTGTCCTATCAAATTATAGATTTCAAGCATCGTGAAATTTTCGTCAATTGTTGAAGTGCTGATGTTGATCTGCGAATTTTTATAGTAAATGATCGGTTCTAATTGCGAAAAAGACTTGACCTTGAGAGATTCATTTGTGAATCTCACAGCAAATCGATCGTCATATATTCCAGGTGCCAAATCAATCTGCGCAATTTCATTCTTAAGATCGTACAAAATTCCCGACAAGTTGTCGTACAAGTAAACTTCGCTTGATTCATCAAAGTTTTCCAATTGCGAAAGGCTGAACTTCACAATTCCACCAGTTTGGACATTTACGCCCACTGGAACAATTTGAGCAGAGTCAAACTCGCCTAGCCCGTTTATAATGAGCTTGCCATAATCTGCTACAAAATAGAAATTGCCCTCTGGTGCTTCGGCAAGCGGCGCGTCATAGCCATAATCAAAACCATTAGAAGCTTCTGAACCCATAAAGCCCAACAGCAGTTGTCGCACATTGCCTATGGAGTTCGTGCAGTCCAAGCGCATTTTTTTGTAAAATGATGTTGTTGCATCATTTGTGGTCCGGAACATTTCATTGCTGTTCGCATTTGTCTCTTTAACGAACGAACGTTGCGAATTCTTGAATATGATCTGGCCGCCCGTCGCATTTCCAGTGACCATAAAGCCTTGACCAACCGGGATGAATCGACCGGGAATTCTTGTGCTAGAACCCATTGTGCTGACTGTAGGCGGAGAAACAGGTGGCGTTCCTCCAGTCAATGTGTAGCTTGCATAACCGCCTTCGTAGCTCGCCAAAAAGTGGCTCGCGTTCGTATCGTATTGTTGCCAGAATTTAAGTACACCGTTTATCGCGGACTGATTGTCGACGATGAACGCATTAGCATCAAGTGCCGATGGATACGGGTTTCCGCCAAGGTTTAAATTGTTGGCGGAAATGTTGCTGTAGATATCGCCGCTGTTCGGCTTTCCAGCAAATGTATAATTTTGCGTCGATGTGCTTGCACCGCTCCCTTTTAAAGTAAATCCTTGTCCAGGCGTGAGCGTTGCATTCTGTCCAAGATAGGACCAATTTGCGTAAGCATTTGTTTGGTTCTGGTATTTATAGATCCACACCGAGGACAGCGTCATCGGATTTCCAGGAATGGCGTTGTTGCCGCTAGTCCAGTTTATGACCTGGGGATTAAGCGGATTTGTTCCATCGCGCAATACTGATGATACTGTATATGAGCCGTTGTTGGAAACCGGTGACGACCAATAATTGTAGCTGAACATATTGCTTTGGCCTTGTTGATCGCGCAATAGCAATCCCGTTCCGCCGCCGTTGCCCGAAACTCCCGATTTGGACTGGATAAGCTGCGCGCTTCCCATCAATCGAAGGTTGCCTGCGGTAAGGGTGACATTGTTGTTCACATAAAGACCAAAACCGTCGGGAACGATTACGCCCAATGAACCGTTGGTGGAATTGACCGAAAGATCATGAAACGTGGTCGAATTAGAGGTGTCATAAATATTTTGGCCAACGCCCGAAACAGCACCGACAAAACTTACAGTCGAAGTTCCGCAACTGAAATTACCGTTGTTTGAAAAGTTGCCCGCAACGCGCAAGTTTCCGGAATTTATGATGCTTAGGTTCAGTGCCGTATCAATAACAAGGTTGTTGCATCGCGCTATTTTATCGGCCGGCGCGTAGGGCGACAACGGATTAATGACAACGTTCGAGGATTTTAGATCAACATTTATACTGTTGCTCGGGATGACTCCGCCCGTCCAGTTCCTGCAATCAAACCAATCGTTGCTGGTCGCGCCGGTCCATAAACCTATATTGGCAGCGCCGAAGTTGTACGCCACGTTCGAATTTACGGTCGCCACATCGTTGCCGGGATTATTATCGCCGGAAGCTGTGTAAACCTCAGCACGATTGATCACCGTCGGAAAGGAAAAGCAATTGGTTCGCACTTTCACTTGGATTGTCAATGGTGCGCTGGCACTCGTCATATTGCCCTGAAGAAGCGCCGTGAGCGTATTGGCTGCAGTGTTCAGCGTAAAAATAACATTTCTGGTTTCGCCCGCTGCCTTATTATAGGAAATCAGATCTGCGTTTGCGGGAAGAAAATCCTTTATCACGGGGTTTGCTGCTGTCTGCGGAGAAATATTCTTTATCGTAATATTATATGTTATCACGTTGCCCACAAGCGTATTGGTCGGCGATGCTGTTTTTACGATCTGCATATCGGCCGCGTTCGGAATGTTTCCATTTCCATTGCCACCATAGATATAAGTTGAAATCACCGTGGTGTGGCTGGTGCCGGGACAATTGGTCGATGTGGCAATAACATTGGTGGTGTTGGTATTGTTGGGCTGTGTTCCATTTGGCGTATCAAAACGAATCATAAAGGTATACGAGTCGTCGGGATTCACGATTGGCGTGGAAGAGATTGGAATCCCGCTAAGATCATAGAACTGAGATTGAAGTAACGTAGGTGTTTGCGTTTTGGTAAGAGTATAAATATCGGGAAGATTGCCGGTGTTCGTTATTGTTATCAAATAAAAAGTAACGGCCGGAGACGAAGATTTTATGAATCCACTAAGATTTGTGGGCATTGAGAAGTCGCAGAACAATGTGAAGACCGGCGATGGCGCTCCTGTCGCGGTGGGATTAGCCGAGACTGCGTAAAGCTTGTAACCACTTCCCGAGGGCGTTCCCGACGGCACGATGAAGGAGCGGTTTATAGTTGATGACGCGCCATTGGATGAAGGCGGATATGTTGGCGATGTAAAACTGTGAACGGGCACATAATTGGTTCCACCTGCATTGCTCAAATAAAAGGAGAGATTGGACGACGCATTGTAATGATTGCCCGTTCCGTTGCCATTGGTCGCCGTAAAAGCAACGTCCAATGGGCCGCCCGAAGCATCCACGGCCGTACCAGAAATGCTCTGCGAAAACAAATTTGTGCAAAACACAACAATTGCAATAGCCGATAAAAGTCTTGAAGTCTTCATCTCAATTAAATTTACATAAAAAGCACGGCAACATTAAGCGATGCTGATTATTTATACGGCAAATTTATAATGGATGTTTTCTAACTAACGAAATTATGTAATATACTCGTTGACCTGCACGAAAATCCAGTTGAGATGCAGAAAAAGAATAATTAAAAAAGACCTATATTACTGAATATAAAGTATTTCCTACAAGATTCAGCTAATCTTGAAAATATCTCGCCTCTACTTTTCGCGGATATAAATATCAATTGGGACGCCTTCAAAATCCCATTTCTCCCGGATTTTATTTTCGAGAAACCGCTTGTAGGATTCCTTGACGTATTGCGGAAGGTTTGCAAAGAAAACGAACTGCGGGGTTGGCGTTGGCAGTTGCGTGCAATATTTAATCTTTACAAATTTTCCCTTCAATGCCGGCGGCGGATTTCCCTCGATAACTTTCAGCATATAGTCGTTGAACTTTGACGTCGGAATGCGCTGGCTGCGATTTTCATAAACCTGAACCGTCATTTCCAAAGCTTTCAGCAAACGCTGTTTGGTCAATGCGGAAATAAACAGTATCGGCACGTTGGTAAATGGTTCGAGATCCTCGCGGATCTTTTCTTCATAGTCTCTGGTCGACATCGTTTCTTTTTCGACAAGATCCCATTTGTTCACAAGGATGATCACGCCCTTTCTGTTCTTTTCGGCAAGCCAAAAAATACTTTGGTCCTGTCCTTCAAATCCTCGAGTGGCATCGATGATCAAAATAATAACATCCGAATGCTCGATCGCGCGAACGCTTCGCATCACCGAATAAAATTCAAGATCTTCCTTCACTTTTGCCTTTCGGCGAATGCCCGCGGTGTCAACAAGGTTGAACTCAAACCCAAAACGGTCGAATTTGGTGTCGATCGAGTCGCGCGTAGTTCCGGCAATGTCGGTTACTATATATCTTTCGCGACCAATGAGCGCGTTTATAAAGCTTGATTTGCCCGCGTTTGGTCTTCCGACCACCGCAAAGCGCGGCAATGTCTTTTCCTCCTCTTCCACTTCCTTTTCCGGAAAAGCCTTGATCAAGGCATCGAGTAGATCGCCTGTACCGCTTCCCGAAATACTTGCGAATGTGTAGAATTCGCCCAATCCAAGATTGTAGAATTCCACAGCATCTTTTTCGCGCTTGCCGTTGTCCACCTTGTTGACGGCCAGGATGACAGGTTTCGTCTCCTTTCGCAAAAGTTTGGCGACCGCATCGTCCATTGGTGTTATGCCTTCCTCAACGTCCACTACAAAGATTATCACATCGGCCTCATCAATGGCAAGTTCCACCTGTTTACGAATCTCTGCCTCAAATACATCATCGGATCCTCGAATATATCCGCCAGTATCGATCACAGAAAATGTCTGGCCGTTCCATTCGCTCTTGCCATAATTCCGATCGCGCGTCACGCCCGAAGTCGAATCTACGATGGCCTCGCGACGCTGTACCAAACGGTTGAATAACGTGGATTTTCCCACATTTGGCCTGCCTACGATTGCTACAATATTGTCCATAATCTGATTTTTGGCAAAGGTACGGATTTGAGTTTATGGAATGATTGAGCTAAATCGGCGGTAACGTTTGGACGGAATTTACTTGGGCGTGTCCTCGCAAAAAAACTTGGTCGGGCTACCGACAAACTGCGCTTTTTAAAAGCTTGAGACGTAGACTTAGCCAAAAGATTTTCACAAAATCGCTTTCATAAGGTTCAATACTTAGACTTTTAAAGGCAAATGATAATAAAGTTCAATGTTCTTCTAAGTATCCTTGTAAAGTGCTAAATCCTTGACCTACTATGCACACAAAAATCTCATGGATCACTATTATATTATATATTTACAGAAAATAGACTTATGATTATAAGTAGAGTAAAATTAACCAACTGGAAAAATTTTCAGAACGTTGATGTTGAATTAAAAAATAGAGTATTCGTTGTCGGGGCGAATGCGTCAGGAAAATCTAATTTTTTAGATGTTTTTCGCTTTATGCGTGATATTGTGAAGCAAGCTGGTGGTCTCCAATATGCCGTAGACCAAAGAGGTTGGGGTTTCAAAGATTCGATGTCTTGCTGCCCGAAAGATATCTTACGTCGCCATCGAAGTTTCTCTTTCACCCAACGATTCCGATGAGATTTTGTGGACGTATTATCTCTCCTTTAAGCATTCTGGCGGAGGTATATTTGCGAAGCAGGCATCAATTGTAGAGGAACGAGTAGTTGATAAAAATGGAAAGCTTTTATTTGCGCGTAATGAAAAGAATATTAAAATTGAGGATTCCGAAACCTTAAAGCACGCTACTCGAACAGCCTAACTCAAACAAAGATTTTAGAGAAGTCTATCACTTTTTTCAAGAAGTTCAGTATTTACATATAGTGCCGCAGTTGATCAGAGATTCTGAATCATATATGATTGCAAGCAATAAAGAGGATTTTTATGGAAGAAATTTATTAGAAAAGATGGATAAGTCTAATAAAACAACGCGAGCATCATATTTAAAGAGGATTAACGAAGTGTTAAAGCTTGCTGTACCTCAATTGTCCAATATAGATTTCGTTAAGGATCCTGGTGGTGTACCGCATTTAGAAGCCATATACGAACATTGGAGATCAAAAGGTGCTAAACAACAAGAATCGCAGTTTTCTGATGGTACATTGCGATTGATCGGATTTATGTGGGCGCTTTTAGATGGCCAAGAAACCATACTTTTGGAAGAACCTGAATTGTATTTACATTCTGCAATTGTAAAACAACTTCCTGAATTTATTTACAAGTTGCAACGTAGGAAAGGACGAGTGAGACAGGTGATTATCTCTACTCACAGTTACGAGATATTGAGCAGCGAGGGAATGAAACAATCGTTCTTCAGCAAAAAAATAAATCTTTGCCAGAATACTTTTGGACTATTTGTTTTTTAACGGCTATATTAAATCTTATTTTGAAAAACGAAATGATAAATTGAGTCGCGAAATTGGGAGTCCTTTTTTGGGTCATCAAGATATTTTCGACAACGGTTGGCGAGACTGCAGCAGATTACATTGGGTGGTGGTTTTTTTGATGTGGTAGAACAAGGAAAGATTGCTTTCAATACATTCCATAAACAATGATTCAAGAGAACGATTTAATTGGACAATTGTCTTGACAACCATTGCTTTCGAAATCGGGGTTGGCGATACGGTTTCAGAATATCTGAATGTTGGCTATCTTTATTCTTTATTTATATTTGGAGGCATATTTATTCTCGCTGGTATTTTATATTACACCAAAATAATAAAAGCCGTTCTGGCTTTTTGGATCGCATTTATCGTCACAAGACCGATTGGCACTTCATTGGGCGATCTATTTATTCAAGAACCAAAAGACGGCGGTTTGGGCATTTCGATAACAATTGTGAACATCGTGTTTTTTGTGGTCATCATTTCATCTGTTGTTCGCTTGACAATGAAACCTCACACAAGCGATAATCCCAAGCATGACCATTAAAATTGTTTCTGCTGGAAATTACTTTTTGTAGATGCTAAGGTTTTCGTTATATATTGGACTGTCTATTGCCAGAAAATCCAGAACGCTGTGAAAAATATTTTGTTGGGAATACTCTTGGCTGTTCCTGATCGTCCTGCTTCCCGCTGAATGCCAGACTATGAACGGGATATCCAATTGCTCTTTGGGCGCTATACTTGCGGGAATTCCGTGCATATATAGATTGTTCTCACCAAGCGATTCTCCATGGTCGGATATGAATATCATTGAGGTTTTGTATCCTTTGAGTTCTTTGAGTTGACCAATAAGCTTTGCAAGGATATAGTCGGTGTAGACGATGGTATTATCATAAGCGTTGACAAGTTCTTGATGCGAACAATTTGCCAGCTCAACACTTTGGCAAACCGGACTGAACTTTTCAAATTCCTTTGGGTATTTTTGATTGTAAGTCGGGCCGTGGCTCGTGCTTGTATGAAGAATCACAAGGATCTTGTTTTTTTTGCTCGCTGCTATTTCCTCTTTTAGACCGCTCAACAAAATTTCGTCGTAGCTGCATTGATCTCCCGTGCACAAGCCCTTAAGATATTGTCTGGTTTCGTGATTTTTGATGTGCACCGGCGGCTCTCCCCAGTTTGTGGTGCGCCAGATCACCTCCACGCCGTTTCTGTAGAGATAATTCGGCAAAATCTCATAAAGCTTGCTACTCCTCTCGTGCTCGAGAATGCACTTTACGCCCGCAGTTGTATATGTCGCGCAGGACTGAGCATTGAAGTGCCGAACATTTTCTATCTTGGAAAGCAGCGGATTTGTGTCCTTGGTATAGCCGTACAAAGAAAAATTGCTGCTTCTCGCAGATTCTCCGATCACAAGCACAGCAACAGATTTCACGCTATCCATTATCGTGGCGCTTGGCAATAAAATCTCCTTTTCGTTCACCTTGTTTTTATGAACATAGAATAAGGATGTGTTGACAATGTACGACCACGGCATTACCAAACCGCCGAGGGTTTTCGAGTTTTTGTCAACCCAAAGCCAGTTGGACGAGTTTGCAAAGATGATGGTTAGCAGAAATGTGAGCGTCAAGACAACCTGCAACAAAAATCGTTTTGGTTTTGCTGGCAATATCTTGACCATAAAAAGCAAAACGCTCGGAACAACACCAAGAAAGATTAAATATAAAACAACGCCAAGCGACAAAAAGCTGCTGGATTCCTGATAGTTTGTGTTGAGAATATTGCCTATCATCGTTTCATCTATAATGACGCCATAAGCATTTATAAAATAGATGCACAAAGAATTGATTATAAAAAAAAGTGCCAAAAACCATTTTCCGATTGTGCGCAGCAAATACAAGATCAGGTAAAAAAACAATGCGTCCATTATTATCGCTACGGTTGTCAGACTTATCAAAAGCATGATACCATTGGAACTCCTGATATCAAAATGCCCGCAAACAAATTTGTAGAAAGGATAATGATACAATATCAGATTTACAAGGCTTATCAACAAGGATAAATAAACCAGCTTAATGCTTTTTAAAATACGCATTTGTGATTATAAATATTGTTATTGCCAAGGAAATGCACGCAAAATAATAAACCGGCAAGGCGCTGGTCGATATTCTTTGCATTATTATTATGGTTATCCATACTGGTAAAAGTACCATAAATATAGGAAGATATCTCTTGTTCATTGCCCAGTCCATCCAATTGGAATTTCTGGAAGAAACAATGCCGACAATTGCAGCGGCATATCCAATTATAGCTCCGATAATGACATCAAATGGATAATGCGCACCTATGGCAACTCTTGAACATAAAATGGCGACCACGATGGCAACAATAGAAAGAATCCATAACGTTCTGGGCAGCCATTTAGTTGGCATAAAACAAAAAAGCAAAATCGTCATTGTCATCCCAATCGTCACTGAATGACCCGAAGGCAAAGAATTGAAGCCAGTCAATGGTCTTCCGATAATAACGAAAGTGTTGTTGTCTAAGATAGCTGCTGGTCGAGGCACAGAAATAATATTTTTGAGCAATGCCTATAAAAGCAATGTTATAATGGACGAAGAAAGAAGAGCCTGCCAAAGTTTTGGAACATTTAACACAAAGATGATCAAAAACGCATAAATTATCAGCGCATCGCCCATCTGGGTCAAATTAATCTGAAAATCAGGAAATTGTGCGAATTCGCGATTTAGAAAAAAGAACAAATCTTTTTGGACATTGATATAATCCGCGGCTGACGAGGTGCCGCCCGAAATATAAAAAATCAGAAAAATCAAAATTAACGCCAAAAAGGCTGGAACCAAAAGCCACCAAGTCACAAAACGAAAATTATTGCAAACCATCCGTTGTAAATCCACCGATTTTATCATATACAAAAATCTATTAAAATCAAACGTCGTTAGAATGTGTTCACAAATTTTGGAACGCACCCCGTACGTCGCAGAAAATCGTAAAAATACCGATTAATTCTTAAGAGATCCTAAAGATAATTGTTTTTAACTATATAGTAATTTTAACCTTATTATGTTTAATTTTGATTTTATTCAAATATTATGAAATATCTAATAGCGGAGGACGAGATCGATTTGCAGCAATCAATAGTTACCTACCTGCAACGTGACGGAAACATTTGCGAGGTAGCTTCAGATTTTAAGGAAGCCTCAGAAAAAGTAGCGATCTATGATTATGATGCTATAATATTGGACATCAATCTGATTTCCGGCAGTGGCCTCGATATTCTAAAAAAACTTAAAAAGGATCGTAAGGAAGTGGGCGTAATCATAATTTCCGCCAATAATTCATTGACTGAAAGGCTCGAAGGACTCAATCTTGGCGCGGACGATTATATCACAAAACCTTTTCATTTGGCGGAACTAAATGCCCGTATAACCGCTGTTTTGCGCCGTGGAAAATATGGTGGCAATGAAATTATCGAATTCAATGAAATAACAATCGATACTCGTTCCCGATCTGCTTATTTTGAAGGAAGCCCGATTGCATTAACAAAAAAAGAATATGATCTTTTGGTTTTTTTTATTTCAAACAATGGGCGTGTTCTTTCCAAAGAAATAATTGCCGAGCATCTTTGGGGCGACGATAGTGACCTCCTGGACAATTTTGATTTTATTTATGTACACATCAACAACCTCCGCAAGAAACTAACAGCCGACGGCGCGAAATATATAAAGACTGCATATGGCAGCGGCTACAAATTTACAGAGGACTAGAAATGGCTAAAAAAGAAAAACTCATAAAAAAAACTTCAAAAACATTTTTGCTCACTGCTCTTGTCCTGACCGTTATAAGTTCGATTGTTTTATATTTTTACACCAGAAGTCTGTTGCAGGACCAGGTCGAGGAAAGTTTACGTTCCACCGAAGCTCGGGTTGTCAATGCTATCAAGACAAATAAGGTTGTGTTCTCCGTACCACCAGTTACAGAAATAAAGATTTCAACCGTCAGACGTCCCGAATCATTCAAGGACACGGTAATCTATGATTCTTCGCAAGATGAAATGGAAGCATTTCGTCAACTTTCAAGCTACGAGGTTGTAGATGGTCAATTGTATCAAATCACTGTGCGTAATTTAGTTGTGGAATCTGGCGACATACTCGTCGCGATAGTTGTGGCAATACTTTTTATTTTTATTCTATCATTCATTTTTCTGTTTTATTTCAACACGGCCAACAACATAAAACTCTGGCGCCCCTTTTTCAGAAATTTGGAGGCAATGAAAAAATTCTCGGTGTCGTCCAATGAGATATTGCAACTCGTGGAGAGCGATATTCTCGAGTTTTCTGAATTGAATCACGAAATCAAGGCGCTTACTTCAAAAGTTAGAAACGATTATGAAAATCTAAAACAGTTTACCGAAGATGTTTCGCACGAAATGCAAACTCCCTTGGCGATAATTCAGGCAAAGATTGACAACATCATTAACGAGCAAAATATAAGTGATAAACAATTTGAGCAGATTTCATCCGTACAAAAAGATCTTCAACGGCTCAAGCATCTCAATGAGCGCATAACACTTCTTTCTAAAATCGACAATAACCAATTTGTAAATATTGAGAACGTGAACATTACAGGACTAATTCATGAGAAAGCACAAAATTTTAAGGAGATGCAAATTGACTACATCTCCGTCCTTAACAAGGAAGATCTTATAATTCCGATGGATGTTTACCTGGCCGATATCTTAATCAATAATCTTATAAGCAACGCGATAAAACATGGATCTGACTCGCGTGGAATAATTGTAAAAACAGAAAAGAAAATGTTGACAATTTCAAATCCCGGCAAAACACCGTTGCAGCATCCCGACCGGCTGTTTCTACGATTTTACAGGGAGGTCCATTCCGTTCAATCTTCCGGTCTTGGTCTCGCAATCGTGAAAAAAATCTGCGATCTATATAATTTTAAATTAACTTATCTGTTCACGGAAAATCGGCACAACTTTGTTGTCGAAATCAATATCGATACCGATACAACCAATGAACTTTAGACAAACTTTAGATTGTCTTTCTATTTTTATAGAACAATTTAAACAATAGAAAATATGAAAAATGTAAAAGTGGCGCAAGCGATGATTTTGAGTTCTGCACTGTTCAGTTTTTGTTCTGGCCAAAATGTTCCACAAAATGTAAAGAACGCTTTCGAGAAAAAGTTTCCCACCGCAAAATCGGTCAAATGGGAAAAAGAATCGGACAATGAATGGGAAGCCGAGTTCAAGATGAACAAAGTCGAATATTCTGCAAACTTCGGCAATGACGGAATGTGGATGGAAACCGAGCATGAGATTGCAGAGAGCGAAATGCCGATGGCCGTCAAAATGTCACTGAACAAGAACTTTCGGGGCTATAATGTAGTCGAAATGGAAATTTCTGAAAAGGCGTCGGGCATGCTTTACGAATTTGAAGTAGAGAAAGGATCTTCAAAAATGGAAGTTGCCCTCGACGCATCTGGAAAAGTCGTCAAAAAAGAAATGAAATCGAAAGAGGACAAAGAAGAAAAAGAAGACAACGATTAATTCTTCGTTTAGATGGTTTTTATAAAAGCGGTATATTTAAGTCGCCGCTTTTTTTTATGCGAACAATCATTCATAGCATATTGCTGAACAATTCTCCATTTGATCTGAATGTTTATTTAAAACACCTTGCATAAATAAAACCCATATCTTTTATTTTCCACAGCTGGAATACAAACAATTCCCTTTGTTTTTTTTAATGGATTCCATTTGATGATCGGATCGAGCGCACAAACACCTTGGCCAACTAGAATTCCTATGCCGACTCCTACCAGAACATCGCCCGCATAATGTGCGTTGTTCAATACCCGCAAAGCACCCGTTGCCGTCGCAAAACCATAACCTGCATAAGCAATTGAAGGCGAACTGTCGATCAATTCATTATAGGCAACTGTGGCATTGGTAAACGCAAATGAAGAATGCCCCGATGGAAAAGATTGTGGGTAATCGCTTCCGCCGGGTCTTGATTTATGCACCCATTTCTTTAATCTGAAGGTTAAAAAATCGGAAACGACAATCGAGATCGCAAGGTTTTTGGTCTGATCGAACCAGTGGTTTTTGGCTTTTGCCCCAGCTAAATCTGCGATGTACATTATCGCGATCGGCGCATATCGTGTATAATCATCGGCGCGAAAAAGAAAATCTTTTCCAGTGGCGGATCGCACGGATCCCTGGAAATCTCTTTCAATTTTGCTGCTGCTTATCAATGAGCCGAAGACGATCATGGAAGTGGGCAAAATGAATTTCTTGTAGTTGAGTTTATTTTGGGAAACCCGAACAACTACAGAATCCGGTTGCGCATTTGATGAAAGGTTTATCAAAATTATTATTAAAGGCGCAATAAACCTTTTCATCTTCATTTTCATATAACTTCAGATAAAAAATATTTCAAATCCCTAAAATAATTTGAATTCTCAATTTTTTGAATTTTTTGAACTCTAATTCCAATTAAAGCTATCTCCAGACCAAAACCAGCATTCCGATCAAAATGAATCCCGCGCCGATCAAAACCTTTGGTGTCATAGGTTCTTTCAGAATAATGAAAGACAATAAAAGCGTGACAATAATACTGGCCTTATCGATGCTCGCGACATAAGAAACTTCGCCAATTTTAATTGCCCGATAATAGAATATCCACGAAAGTGTTGTCGTCAGTCCAGAAATTCCGAGGTAGATCAAGTTGCTTTTTGGCGCCATCTGAATTTCTGCAAATGCATTTCTGAACAAAAAAGCATTGCCAACAACAAAAATAAAGACTACCGCAGTTCTAATAGCCAGCGCGGTGTCGCTGCTCAGGTCTTTCATCCCGAACTTGGCTATGACAGACGTCACGCCCGCAAAAACCATTGAAATAATTGCATATAGAACCCACTTTTCCATCTCTTTGTTTTTTGGATTGTGAAGATAATGACAAATTATAAAAAGGCGCGGATATTGATTGTTTTTTATTGCTTATTCTAATACAAGTTAATCGTTTGATAGAACACAAAGCCCTAGCTTCGATTACATCACCGAGTGCGTGTTTTCCCAGATGTTGGATAAATCCAAAAAAGATAATGGGATAAAGCTCCAAAAAAATCAATAAATCTTTACAAATGCTGCCCCAATATGCTGACCGTCATAAGTAGGACTGAACATTGTGGTAGAATTTTCTGTATTGTTTCCAAAAATCTTTTTTGTTAAATATGGATTTACCCAGTAGGCAATCTTTGTGCTCAAAATACCGATTCCAGCGCCAGCAGCAACATCGGTGAGCCAATGCTTGTTATTGTAAATCCTGAAGATTCCCGTGCCCGTAGCAACGGCGTAACCTGCAACGCTGTACCAGATCGACTGGTCGCCATATTCTTGGTGAAGGAATTCCGCGCCCGCAAATGCCGTGGCCGTATGTCCTGACGGGAATGAGTTGTTGGACGAGCCATCGGGCCTTTCGACCTTGGTGATTTTCTTGAGCCCAGATACCGTTGAAGCCATGATCAAATAAGATGTGGCGAGGACGACGGTACGGTCTCGAAAATTGCTTTTGCCCTCAATGCCGACGAGGTTGAGCGCATAGACCGAAATTGCCGGCGCATATTGCGCGAAATCGTCAATCGTGAACTTGTCATCGATGTCCTCGAGTACCTCAGAGCGGATTTGGTCATTGAAAGATTTCAAAAAATCGCTTTCGATGCCAATCGCGCCGTAGCCAATTAGCACCGTGGGAACAATGAGCGATTTATAATTGAATCGACTTTGCTCAATAGATTCAACAACGCTGTCTTTCCTCGCTTCAATCTGAGCGATGCTAGAAATTTGCACAACGGTTGCGATCGCTACTAAATAATACCTTTTCATATTTTAATACATGTTTGACTCATTATTTATAAACAATCGTTGGTTTAAGAACGAAATATTTCCGCCAATCATATTGGTGTTGTGCTCTGCCAGAAACGCGGTTTTACATAAACGTGATAACACCTATCAGAAACATCGTACAATCGAATGTTTGGATTCTTCAAAGCAACTGGTTTCGCACATACGGAATCCAGAGTTGTTTTTTGCGCAAGCGAAGCACTCGATGTCAGAATCAAAAGAAAAATCAATAAGATTTTTTTAATTTTCATAGCTCCGATTATCTATACAATATAACATTATTGTCGGCTAAAATATAATTTAAACACATATAGCGATCCAAAAAACAACCTTCTGCGATAATGATACAAAAAAATAATAGGATAGAACAACGAGCTGCACCAAACAGAAAGTGTATAGTCGGCAAAATCTTGCGTGGAGCCACGCTTTCATTTATAAATTTATGGCTTCAGGTTGCCAGAATTTCTCTTTAAAATCAACGACCTTGTTTTCGATTACTTCCACGCCTTCGCTTTCGAGCAGTTGTTGCATTAGATTTATACCGTCAAAATGAAATTTTCCTGTCAGCAGTCCATTGCGGTTCACGACACGGTGTGCGGGAATTTCGGGGTTGTCGTGGCTGGCGTTCAATGCATAGCCAACCGCCCGCGATGATTTTGCGCTGCCAAGCACTTTTGCAATTGCACCGTACGAGGTAACGCGGCCGTATGGAATCTGCTTTGCGATCTTATAAACCTTGTCAAAGAAGTTTTCCTCAACCATTATTTTGCTGTTGGAAGTTCGCCCTTGTGCAGATCTGCAACATCAAATGACATATTTCCATTGGGCCAAACCAACTCTGCAAATTCAGCGGTGAAATGCCCAAACCATTCGGGGTCGCGGTACTTTTGGACTTTTGGCTGTGTTGCGTTCTTGAGATAATCGGTAAAATCGACTGTCTGGGAAGTGCCATCGTTGAAGTTGATCGTGATTTCTTGATCGCCGGTCTGTTCTGCTTTTACTATGGTAAGTATCATTGATTGGATTTTTTCGTTAATCACAAATTTACCGAATCCCTTGCTTAAAAATTTCCGGTACTTTTCTCATATCCGAAACCTCAAATAAGTTATCGCCTTATTTACCTCAAGATATTGCTGCTCATAAAACGTTTGGATTTCCATAACTTCTGGCGGTGCGCCCTCGTTTTTATAAATATTATGGTTGGCATATTCAACGTTGATTCCCTGCCCTTGCAACAGTCCGAGCGTGTAGCCGTGCAGAAATTCGCTGTCGGTTTTTAAATGAACAACGCCTTTTGGTTTTAAAATCTTTTTGTAAAGGTCCAAAAATTCAGGATTCGTCAATCTGTGTTTTGTGCGCTTGAATTTAATCTGTGGATCGGGAAATGTGATCCATATTTCCTCAACTTCGCCCATGGCAAAAAGTCCGTCGATCAATTCTATTTGTGCTCGGATAAATGCAACATTTTCAATATTTTCTTCAACTGCGGTTTTTGCACCACGCCAAAATCTCGCGCCTTTCAGATCTATTCCAATATAGTTTTTCGATGCATCGCGCTTCGCCAACGCCACCGAATATTCGCCCTTGCCACAACCGAGCTCGAGCACGATTGGGTTTTTATTTCCAAAATATTCCGCCCATTTCCCCTTGTACTCAAAATTGCCCTCGATTATTTCTTCTCTCAAAGGTTGATGCACATTTTTGAATGTTTCATTTTCTTTAAACCTGCGCAGTTTGTTCTTGCTTCCCACTAAAATTGATGTTTTGGCAAAATTAAGGAAATATCGCGAGGCACTTTTGTTTTTATCTTTACATCAATTTCCAAATTATTTTGCAAAACGAAAAAAACATTCTCGTCGCCCCGCTCAATTGGGGACTTGGCCACGCAACGCGCTGTATTCCAATAATAAATCAATTGATCACGAATGGTTTTACACCAATAATTGCATCTGACGGCATCGCGCTCGAATTGTTGAAAAAGGAATTTCCAGATATTAAATCGCTCGAGCTTCCATCATACAAAATAGAATATCCAAAGGATGGCGCGGAATTTAAATGGAAGATGATCAAGAACATGCCGAATATGTACGAGGCTATTTTAAATGAGAAAAAACTGGCCAAAAAGTGGGTGAAGCAACACGACCTCATCGGCATTATTTCGGACAACCGTCTTGGTGTGATTTCCAAAAAAGTGCCGTCGGTCTTCATCACGCACCAACTCAACGTGCTTTCTGGAAGCACGACCTGGATATCGAGCAAACTGCACCAGCGCATCATTCGCAAATATACCGAATGTTGGGTGCCGGATTTTGCCGAAAAACCAAACCTTACCGGAAAACTTGGACATCTTAAAAATCATGATTCGCACATTCGATATATCGGGCCTTTGAGCCGTTTTGAAAAAAGTCCCGCAGCGCAAAAATCCGATCTTCTAGTTGTGCTTTCTGGTCCCGAGCCACAGCGAACGCAATTGGAAGAAAAACTTTCGACCGAACTTTTAAAATTTGATGGGAAGGTTTTGATCGTTCAAGGCATTGTTGAAAATGAGCAGCGCTTTAGCGAAAACAAAAACATCACGTTCTGCAATTTTTTGACGAGCCGGGAACTTGAAAAAGCTTTCAATGAAACAAAGATTGTTCTTTGCCGATCAGGTTACACCACGATCATGGATCTTGCGAAACTCGGCAAAAAAGCGCTGTTGATTCCAACGCCGGGTCAATATGAACAAGAATATTTGGCGAAAAAATTAAAGAAGGAAGGTATTTTGCCCTATGTGAAACAGGATGATTTTCGGGTGTCAAATCTTTTGGAAATCGACCTTTATAAAGGTTTGCCCAATGTAATAGAAGACATCCATTGGAAACAGTTATTCTGCCTTTTCGAGGGTGAATGAAAATTCGGAGCCCTTGCCAAATTCGCTTTTTACGAATATTTTTTCGTCATGGGCTTCTATAATATGTTTGACTATCGCAAGACCAAGGCCAGAACCGCCCGCATTTCGCGAACCACTTTTGTCGACCCGATAGAATCTTTCGAACAATCTGGGAATGTGATGTTTTTCTATCCCTTCGCCGTCGTCGTGAACACGCACGATTATCTTGTTCTTTGTCAAGCTTTCGATTGAAATTTCTGTCGAACCTTTTTCACGGCCGTATTTTATCGAATTTACGACAAGGTTGATCAGCACCCGCTCTACTTTTTCGCGATCGGCAATAACCTTTATCGCGCTGTTGTATTTCATATCGAACAACAAAATAATGTCCTTTTTGGACGCTTCCATCTCCAAAAGATCGAATACATTTTGCACCAATTTCAAGATATCGAACGGAGCAATCTCAAGGTTGAGATCGCCGACCTCGAGCTTGGTGATCATATCAAGATCTTGGACGATGAATATCAATCGCTCAACGCCCTTTTCGGCACGTTCGAGATATTTTTTGCGCAGCAATTTGTCTTTCATCGCACCTTCCAATAATGTCGATAGATAACCTTGCACGGTGAACAGTGGCGTTTTGAGCTCATGCGATACATTCCCCAAAAATTCGCGGCGGTATTCTTCCCTAACTTTCAGCATCTCGATCTCGAGCTTCTTGTCGGTGGCGAATTTCTTGACTTCCCTCGTCAGCGTTGCCATATCTGTCGTGATCGGTTGGTTTCGAAATGTTGAGGATTCGAGCAGCGATACATCGTCGTAGATTTTTTTTACCCTTCGATAAATAAAATGCTCGACGCGATATTGCAAAAAGAAAAAGGAAAAAGCACCGATGCCCAGGGCAAAGTACAGAAGGAAAGTGTATGAAATCTCAAAAAACAAATAAAGCAGTAGCGCAACAAGCCCGGATGAAAACAGAGTGATCGAAAGCGCGGATTTGGCAGCAAACTTGTATGTCCTTTTGAAATTGACGGCCATTAGACCTCAAATTTGTAGCCGACGCCCTTTATGGTTTTAAAGTAGTCGTCGCCAATTTTTTCGCGCAGCTTTCTGATGTGAACGTCGATTGTTCGTCCACCCACGACCACTTCGTTGCCCCAAACCTTGTCCAAGATTTCCTCGCGCTTGAAAACTTTTCCGGGCTTGGAAGCCAAAAGGTAAAAAAGCTCGAATTCCTTTCGCGGAAGCACGATTTCCTTGTCATCCTTCACGATCTTGTATTCTTCGCGGTTTATTTCGATTCCGCCAACATTCAATGTATCAGAGCGTTTGGCATCATCATCCTTCAATCTTCTTAGCAATGCCTTGATCTTGCTAACGAGGACTTTTGGTTTTATCGGCTTTGTGATATAATCGTCGGCTCCGGCGTCAAAACCTGCCAATTGCGAATAATCCTCGCTTCGGGCGGTGAGAAAAGTGATGATCACATTCTGGAGCTCGGGCAGTTTTCTTATGGCCTCGGTGGCTTCCATTCCGTCCATCTCGGGCATCATGACATCCATTATGATAAGGTGCGGAAATTCTTTTTTGGCTTTGGCAACAGCGTCGCGCCCATTTGTAGCGGTCATTACCTGATAACCTTCCTGTGAAAGGTTGTAGCCGACAATCTCGAGAATGTCGGGTTCGTCATCGACCAATAGAATCTTGATGTCTTTTTTCTTCATAAAATGTCGCTGCAAGGTTTTTGGACGTGTAAATGTAAATATAAAAAATTCCCGCGATTTGCTTTTTACAGTAATTTAATCTCTTAACGATTCGGTAATCTTAGTGAAACACAAAGGTAATGCGGCAGTAACGCGAACTTTACAACGCGCTCGTTCCTTTGCACCAAAATCCAAGCATCAACTAATGAAGTTTTCATATTTAATACTTGTTCTCGTATTTTCAACCGCGATTTTTGCACAAAAAGGCACGGTTACGGGCGTCGTTACCGATAAAGAACTCAACAATGAAACGCTGCCGTTCGCAAATGTTGGCGTAAAGGGCTCAACGTTGGGCATTGCCACCGACGAGAACGGAAAATACAATCTTTCGCTCAATGCTGGAGACTATATAATTTCATTCAGTTTTCTTGGTTATGAAGAAGTTGACGTTCCGGTAACGGTGATCGCGGGACAATCCATAACGCTCAACAAGGCGCTTGGTTCTGGTGCTTATACTTTGAAGGATGTTCAGATTCAAAACGTGACCAGGAGCCGGGAGAAAGAAACCGCACTGTTGCTCGACCAGAAGAACGCGGTCGAGATCAAACAGAGCATCGGCGCGCAGGAACTATCCCGAAAGGGCGTTGGCGATGTTGCTACCGCGGTCTCAAAAACCACGGGCATCGCAAAACAGGAAGGCAGCGGCAACATCTACGTCCGCGGAATGGGCGACAGGTACAACGCCACGACATTGAACGGACTTTCAATCCCTTCGAACGATCCCGAAAAGAAGAACATAAACCTCGATGTTTTCTCGACCGATATAGTCGAATTTGTTTCGATAGACAAGGTTTACAGCAGCCGGCTTTACGGCGATTTTGCGGGTGGGAATGTCGATATAGTATCTAAAGATTACAGTGGAAAAGGTTTTGCCAAACTCAATATCGGCGCAAATGCCAATTCAAACGCGTTCGGCGACGAGGATTTCAGGTTGCAGAAAGGACAAACGCATTTTGGTTTCAGCACCACAGATATTCCCAACGACCCGTTGAATTCATATCATTTCGAAACACTTCAATTTGAAAAACAAGTCCCATTTGCGGGAAATGTTGGGCTCTCCGCCGGAGATTCCTTTAATGTGGGCGCAAACGGAAAACTGAGCCTTTTTGCCACAGCGTCATTCTCGAGCCAATATTGGAGCAAGAACAGCGGTACAGCAGCTTCGGGCGTGAACCCAACGGCAACGGGCGCTGGCAACGAAGATGGCTTGTATGGTCGAAAGTTCAGAAAATACACATCATATAATTATGGAACGAATTCCACTGCGATGGGCAATATTGGCTATCGAATAAACGATGCGCACAAAATCAACTACAACGGCTTGTTCATCAACACATCGGCTCAAAGCACAGAGGAATATTTTGGACGGATCGTGGATCTAGCCGATGATGGACAAGGTCTTGAGAGACGTTCTACTTATATAAAGAACTCATTGTTCGTGAACCAATTGCTCGGCGAGCACAATTTTTCCGAACGTATCGCATTCAATTGGGGCGCGGCGTTCAACACCGTAAAGGGAGACATGCCAGACAGAACAACAAACCGTTTCAATACCAATAACGGCAATTTTACGATCAATGCACAATCGGCACCGAACAACAACCGTTATTTCCAAAATCTTACCGAAGATGAACAGGGCGGAAATGCAGCCTTGGACTATAAATTTGCCAAAAAGGAAGAAGGCGGATTTAATGGAAAAGTGACCGTTGGTTACAATGGAAAGTTCAAGCAGCGAGATTTTGAGGCGATACAATTCAATTTTAAAGGGTCGAATATTGCCGTTAACCCCGACAACCTTGACGAATATTACAACCAAGAAAGTTTTGCCAACGGAGCCTTCACGATCAAAACCTTCCGGGGCGGTCCGCAACTGGCCAATGCGCTCGATCCACAAACATACAATGGCGACATCACGATCCACGCAGCTTTTGTAAATCTTCAGTACACTTATCGCAAATTGACAGGATCGCTAGGTTTTCGTGGCGAAAAAATCACTCAGGTCGTGAAGTGGGACACGCAGCTTGATCCTGACAATAATGGCGACAACATCAACACGCTTAGCAAGAACGCCTATTTGCCAAACCTTATACTCAAATACTCGCTGACCGACAGACAGAACCTGAGACTGGGCGTAAGCAAAACCTATACCTTGCCGCAATTTAAAGAGCGGGCACTTTTTGTTTATGAGGACATCACCGAGGTTCACATCGGAAACCCAGATCTTTATCCATCGGACAATTATAATGTTGACCTCAAATGGGAAATGTTTCCCAATAGCGAAGAGTTGATATCGCTGACGGCATTTGGAAAATATCTCGAAAACCCCATCAACGAAGTAACAATCGCATCGTCAACAAACGATATATCTTATGTCAACACGGGAGATACCGGATTTGCCGCGGGCGCAGAAGTTGAGTTCAAGAAATTGATTTTTGAAAATACGGGCGATAATGGCAACAGGCTCTCGGCAGGTTTCAACGCTGCTTATACTTACACGGAACAAAAACTCGACAGCGAAAAGGTAAAACGAGAGAACACTACGCTCGGATATCAAGCGGATTTCTCCAACAAGACCGGGAAATTCACCGGCGCAAGCCCACTGCTGATAAACGCCGATCTTTCGTACAGCAAAGATTGGAACGCTAAAAAAAGCAATGCCTCGGCCACGATCGCCTATTCCTTTTTTTCCGACCGTGTTTACTCGATTGGGACCGGACAGCGTGGCGATCTTGTTGATAAGGCAGTGGGCACGTTGGACCTCATCTTAAAATCAAAGGTAAACGAGCAGCTCGGAATCGATTTCTCTTTCAAGAATCTATTGGATCCCACATATAATCGAGTTCAGGAAAATACCGGCGGCGACGTAAGCGTCCTTTCCTATAAAAAAGGTTTGTACTTCAGTTTTGGGATCAACTACACTTTTTAAGTCTAAAGGCCTGAAGTTGGAATCTCAAATGTTTTCAGGCATGTTGTCTAGAAATTAGATTGTTCGCCTATCACTTTTATCTCTGTCTTTTTAAGAAAGGGTGTCAAAAACGGCTGCCTTTTGTTTAGCGTGACTGTTTCGAAATCGGTCCGCGATTAACCTTTAGGTAATCTTTACTTGGGCTTTTCATAAAGATACAATCACGTTGTCTTAACACAACATCGGGATCGCAAAACGATCTTTGCATCAAATCAAAAATCAAAAAAATTCAACTGATGAAAACAAGAATCACAAAAGCATTTATGTTGTTGGCCATCGCCGCCGGTTCACTTACAAGCTGTGGCAGTGACGATCCGGTAAACCCTCCAGTCGTAATATTGCCAACATCTTCATTCGTGGCAAATCCAGCAAACTTTCAGGGCATTATCAATGACGGTATTGTCACACTTGATGCCGGAACAGTTTACAGATTGACGGGCAAGATCCAGATCAACGATGGCGCAACTCTTACGATCCCAGCGGGAACAGTAATAGAAGGTGTCGGTGAGACCGCTTCATATATTGCTGTGGCACAGGGCGGAAAATTGAACGTTAACGGTACAGCGGCCAATCCTGTTGTAATGACGAGCGGACTTGCAGTAAAAGCACCCGGTGATTGGGGCGGCCTAGTGATATGCGGCCGTGCACCTATAAACCGTGTAACCGGGGGAACTTCAAGCGCGCAGTCCGAAGTTGCCGATCTTTCTTATGGCGGTTCGGTTGCAAACGACAATTCGGGCTCGATCACATACCTAAGAATTGAATATGCAGGAGCGGCATTCAACAGCGAAAAGGAGTTTAACGGTGTTTCACTTTTTGGCGTTGGTTCGGGTACGGTCTTCAGCAATGTTGAAGCTTACGCTGGTGCCGATGACGGTTTTGAGTTTTTTGGAGGAACTGTCAATACTTCTAACCTCATCTCAATAGGTAATGAGGATGACCAATTTGACTGGACGGAAGGATGGAGCGGAACGAATACGAACTGGTACGGAAAGTTGGATTTTAACAAAGGAAACCGCGGTATCGAAGCTGACAACTATGAGCTTGGATTCATGAACACTCCAATTTCAAACCCAACAATAACCAACATCACATTGGTTGGGCCTGGCAGCGGCGCCGATTCGACCATCTATACCGAAAACCAAGCGTTCAAATTCCGTCGCGGTACTAGATCCAGTGTTACAAATGCATATGTTAGCGGCTGGAAAACCGGAATTGACGTAGAACATGACGAAACAATTAGCGGCGTTGGCAGTTCGTTGGTTGTTGGCCCAGTACAGTTTGTTGACGTTACCACAAAGACCAAGGGAAAAACAACTGGCGGAGTCTCTGCGGACGTAAGTTTAGTGGCAGCTGAAGGCATCAATACCGGAGCTGGAAACGGCGCCAACGTACCAGCTTGGGCTACTGGTTGGGCAGTTGGCTTCTAAAAAGATATTTCGAATTAAATACCTAAAGCACCTTTCGGGGTGCTTTTTTACATTTATGAGCCAACCAATTGCAGAATTCCGTTACTGGCGCGGTATTTGAAATAAAAGTGATACTTTTACAATGCAAAACCAATCCCCATGGCAAAAAAATATTTTATCCCCGCAATCCTGATGTTGCTTTTAACGTGCTCGATGAGCGCGCAAGAAGGCAAAATGAATAATTCCGAAGGAATAGAAGGAATTTCGTTCTATCCAAATCCAGTGAGCAATGGCAAGATTTTCATCACGTCCAAAAATGCTGTCGACAAGGACGTAACAATCTACGATGTTCTTGGAAAGCCTGTAATACAGGCAACTTTGACTTCAAAAGAACTTTCAGTGGCAGGTCTTTCTCCCGGTGTTTACATCATAAAAATCCAAGAAGGCAATTCCACCGCGACACGCAAGCTCATAGTACGATAAAAATTCTATAGACAAGATTTAATGATTTTTTGACATTGATTCAGGTTTTCTTAAAACTATTTGTTACTATCTTTGCAGTCTAAATTTAACTATACCCAAAATGAAAAAACTCTACACACTATTATTGGTCGCGTGCACCTCAATGGGCTTCGCACAAGTAACCATCACAGCGTGGAACTTTGATGGTGATAACCTTACCGCTACAACAGGAACTGGAACACTCACCCTTATTGGTGGAACTACTGAAGGTTATGCCGCGGGAAATTCTATTGTGACAGGAACTGACAGAGCACTCAATATCACAAATTTTCCAGCAGATGCAACTGCGTCGGGCACAGCGGGTCTTCAAGCAAATGTAAGCACGCTTGGCTTCACCGGTATTTCTGTGGCTTATGATAGAAAGGGTTCAAATACGGCTTCGAAATGGGAGCAGTTCGAGTACAGTCTAACTGGCACCGCACCTTGGATTGTTTTAGGAAACAATGGCGGAACACTTACGAATGTGGGCGCTGGGGTACTTTGGCCAACCACCACTTACACGCTTCCTGCTGGAGCAGCAAACAATCCTTCATTCGCTTGCAGAATGGTTTCGATCTTTGCTCCCGGAACTTCGGCATACGCGCAAGTAGGAACTGGAACTTATGGAACGGGCGGAACTTGGAGATTTGACAACCTTACCGTTAGCGGAACTTCACTTGGTCTGAAAGAAAACAGCATCTCTGGTCTTAAGGTTTATCCAAACCCGGTCAGAAATGGGAACCTTTACGTCTCTTCCGACAACAACTCCACTAAAAGCGTTGCTATTTTTGACATTCTTGGAAAACAAGTAATGAGCGCGAACGTGGCTGCACAGCCTATGAATGTTTCTGCACTTCATTCAGGTGTTTACATCGTAAAAATCACTGAAGATGGAAAAACAGCAACACGCAAATTGGTTGTTGAATAGTCCAACATAAATAATCAAAAAGCTCCAGCATTGTTGGAGCTTTTTTTTTGCAAAAAAAAAATTCAGCATTGAACATTCAGACGCAAATTTTCTCGATCAACAACGACAGCGATTTTACCAAGCTCGCGCTCGAAGTCTTTCAGATACAATATGATGACAATGTGGTTTATCGCGAATTCTGCGAATTGCTGAACACCCAGGTTAGGGATGTGAATGCGCTCCAACAGATTCCGTTTCTGCCAATTTCATTTTTTAAATCGCACAAAGTCATAACCGGAAACCGTGAAATAGAGGAAATTTTCACGAGCAGTGGAACGACTGGTTCTTTCACCAGCAACCATCACGTTACCGATATTTCGCTGTACGGCGAAAGCTTTCGAAAGGGTTTCTCTAAATTTTATGGCAATGTAGAAGATTATACAATTTTGGCGCTTTTGCCGTCATATCTGGACCGCGCGGGTTCGTCATTGATCTTCATGGTCGATGGTTTGATCAACGATTCAAAATCGGACAAAAGCGGATATTATCTCCATGATCTGGATGCGCTTGTCGCGCAAATCAAGAAAATCGATGGTTCCAAAAAAGCAATCTTGCTCGGCGTTACCTATGCGCTACTTGATCTTATCGAAAAAGAAAAGCTTTCGCTGAAAAACACGATCGTGATGGAAACCGGCGGAATGAAGGGAAAAAGGCGCGAAATGGTACGAACGGAACTTCACGAAATTTTAAAAGAGGGTTTTGGCGTGACCGAAATCCATTCGGAATACGGGATGACCGAACTTTTGTCACAAGCCTATTCTATTGGAAAAGGAATTTTTAATTGCCCGCCGTGGATGAAAGTTCTGATTAGAGATACCGAAGATCCTTTTGGTTGCGTCCCGAATGGAAAAACCGGCGGCATCAACGTGATCGATCTGGCAAACCTGAATTCCTGCGCGTTCATCGCCACAGAAGATTTGGGAAGATCACAAACTGACGGCGGATTTGAGGTTCTGGGAAGGTTTGACAATAGCGAGATCCGAGGCTGTAATTTGATGGTGATCTGAGCTACCTTATCTCCGGCAATTGCATTTTGTCCAACAACGACCTTTGAACCGCGCGAAGCACAAAATAATTCTTTTTGCCACGCTGCAAAAGCACGAATTGATTATTGATTAGGTCGTCTTGCGAAAGCGCAAAATCCTCGTCCACTCTTTCACGGTTTACGTATATGGAATTTTCTTGGAGCGCTCTTCTCGCCTCGCCGTTCGATTTCAAGAATCCGCTTTTTTCATTGAGAACATCGATTATAGGAATGCCATCATCGAGTTCGTCGGCAAATATTTCTGCCTGCGGAACGCCATCAAAAACATCCAGAAATGTCTGCTCGTTGAGTCTCTTGAGCGCATCGGCATTGGAATTTCCAAATAAAATAGATGAAGCCATAACCGCCGATTCGTATTCGTCGGCGCCATGAACCATGACAGTTACTTCTTGTGCCAATCGCTTTTGGAGAATTCTCAAATGCGCGGCCTCACGATGTTCAAGAATCAATTTTTCGATTTCTGCCTGTTTCAGAAACGTAAAAATCTTGATGTATTTTTCGGCATCCTCATCACTGGTATTGAACCAGAATTGGTAAAATCTGTAGACCGAGGTTTTGGAGGCATCGAGCCACACATTTCCGTTTTCGGATTTCCCGAATTTTGTGCCATCGGATTTTGTGACCAAAGGCGTGGTTAGCGCAAAAGCCTTGGTGGTTTCGGCATTGTCAACGTTCATTCTGCGCACCAGTTCGGTTCCGGTCGTGATGTTTCCCCATTGATCGCTGCCGCCCATTTGAAGCACGCAGTTGAAATATTTATGCAAATGGTAAAAGTCGTAGCCCTGAATCAATTGATATGTAAACTCGGTGAACGACATGCCGTCGCCAACTTCGCCCGAAAGCCGTTTCTTGACCGAATCTTTTGCCATCATATAATTGACAGTGATCCGTTTGCCCACTTCTCTAGCAAAATCGATGAACGTAAAATCCTTCATCCAATCATAATTGTTGACGAGCATCGGCGCGTTCATATCCAATGATTTAAAGTCCAGGAATCTTGAAAGAACATCTTTGATCCCCGCTGCGTTTTTTTTCAGCGTTTCCTCGTCCAATAAATTTCTCTCGTCTGATTTCCCGGATGGATCGCCGATCATGCCCGTCGCGCCGCCGACCAAAGCAATTGGTTGATGTCCAAAATTGCGCAAGTGCATCAACAGCACGATCTGCACCAAACTGCCAATATGAAGACTGTCGGCCGTTGGGTCAAACCCGATGTAAGCAGTCGTTGCTTCGCGCAAAAGCTGCGCTTCCGATCCCGGCGTTGCATCATGATAAAGCCCGCGCCACTGCAGTTCTGCAACTAGATTTTCCATGTTACGTATTTGGACAAAGATAAAATTTAAAGTCGAAAACCGCTGTTGTCATGGGATTTTTGCCAAAACATGAAAGTATATTTTGCGTAATTTTGCGAAATGATACTCGTCACCGGCGCCACGGGTCTTGTGGGTTCGCACCTTTTACTTCAACTGCTTTCGCAAAACATCAACGCAAAAGTGCGCGCTATTTTTCGCGAGGAAGTGGGCAAGGAAAATGTCCGGATGCTTTTCAAGGTTTCAGAATGTAATCTTTTCGAAAAAATCCAATGGCAGAAAGCCGACATTACGGATATTCCATCATTGGAAAACGCTTTCGCGAATGTTGATTTTGTCTATCATTGCGCAGGTTTTGTATCATTCGATAAAGATGACGAGCCACAACTTCGGAAAACAAATATTGAGGGAACGGCCAATATTGTGAATCTATGCTTGGCAAAAAACGTCAAAAAACTCTGCCATATCAGTTCTATCGCAGCACTTGGAAATCCGAAGCTTAGCGAAAAAATCTCGGAGAGATCTGAATGGAATCCCGAAAGTTACCACAGCGATTACGCCATTTCAAAGTTTGGAGGGGAAATGGAAGTTTGGCGTGGCCAGAACGAGGGCCTTTCCACGGTGATTCTGAATCCTGGCGTTATCTTGGGATATCATTCTCATTTTGAAAGCAGTGCGGTCATTTTTAAAAATGCGGCAAACGGTTTTAAATATTATACGAATGGAATCATTTCGGTCGTGAGCGCCGAAGATGTGGCAAAAATTGCTGTTATGGCACTAGATTCCCAAGTTGAGAATGCTCGTTTTTCGGTAGTTAGTGAAAATGTTCCAGTAAAAGGTTTGCTGGATATACTTGCCAAAATATATAAAGTCGACGCGCCAACCAAATTGGCACAACCTTGGCTGACCGCACTTACTGCAAGAATATTATCGGTTAAAAAGTGGTTTTTCGACGGAAGCCAATTGCTAACCCATGACATTCACAGATCTTTGCACAGCGTTTCTGAAGTGGATAGCAATCTGGTCCAAAAAACTTTTGGGTTTGAATTCCAATCGCTTGAAATAACTTTGCAAAAAACAGCCGAAAAATATTCCGCTATTTTATGACACCTTCCTCGGGAGATATGATCGGCATCGTCTTTTTGAACGCAGGATTTTCGTCCAATACTTTCGCCAAAGAATCTGCCTTGGTTTTGTTAGCTGTAAGTTTTTCGCTTACCTCGTCAAAAATCTTTTTGTACTTTTTTGGCTCGGCAGCGTAATATGTATTGCTGTTCACAAACTGCAGACTGTCAATATTGTACTTTCTGAAAATAAATTTCTGCGGCGACTCGCCATACTTTTGTTCGGCGCGTGGAATTTGCGTTCTCGTCGCTTCTATCACCGCAAGATCGTAGATGATTTTCACCATATTTTCTCGGCTGATAAGATTGTCTGGTCTCTTGACCGAGTTACCGCAGGAAAGCAGAAGGAGCGAAAACATTATCGTCAAGTATCTCATAAATATGAATTATCGGTTAAAGGCAAGCCGCATTCCGGCGATTTCGGCGGTCAGCTTTTTACTGTCATAAACCAGTTTTCCATTGACGAATGTCTTGGAAATACTGGCATCAAAAGTTGTTCGCTCAAACGGCGACCAGCCACATTTGTAAAGAATATTGGACCTATCGACCGTCCAAGCATCTTTCGGGTCAACAAGGACAATGTCCGCAAAATATCCCTCTCGAATGAAACCGCGCCTGTCGATATTGAACAATATTGCCGGATTGTGCGCCGTTTTTTCGACGATTTTTTCCAATGAAATTCTTCCATTCTTATGTTCCTGAAGAAGTGCGACCAAAGCGTGCTGAACCAATGGCCCGCCCGATGGCGCATTCAAATATTGCTGGCTTTTCTCCTCCAATGTGTGCGGCGCATGATCTGTAGCGATCACGTCTATTCGGTCATCGAGCAGGGCTTTCCAAAGCGCTTCGCGGTCGGTTTTCGACTTTACGGCAGGATTCCATTTGATGAAATTTCCTTTTTCGGAATAATCTTCATCCGAAAAAATCAAGTGATGAACACAGACTTCTGCCGTGATTTTTTTTTGCGAAAGCGGGATGTCATTGCGAAAAAGCTCCATTTCCTTTGCGGTCGAAAGATGGAAAACATGAAGTCGCGCGCCTGTCCTGTTTGCAAGTTCCACAGCCTTTGATGAAGAGATATAACAAGCCTCCGCGCTTCTGATTATTGGATGTTGATCAATGGGAATATCGTCTCCAAATTTTTCTTTGGCTGCGGCCAAATTTTTCGCGATTGTCGCTTCGTCCTCGCAGTGAACGGCGATCAGCATTTTGGTGCTGCTGAAAATTCGTTCCAATGTCGCTTCGTTATCGACCAACATGTTTCCCGTTGACGAGCCCAGAAAAATTTTGATGCCCGCCACGTTGGAAGGATTTGTTTTCAAAACTTCCTCCAGATTATCGTTGGTCGCGCCCATCATAAACGAGTAATTGACCATCGAATTTTGCGACGCAACAACATATTTCTGTTCCAGGATTTCTTGCGTTACCGCGTTTGGAACCGTGTTTGGCTGTTCGATAAAACTTGTGATTCCGCCAGCAGCGGCAGCTCTCGATTCGGAAAAAATATCGCCTTTGTGCGTCAATCCAGGTTCGCGAAAATGAACTTGATCGTCGATCATTCCGGGCAAAAGATGAAGACCGTTCGCATCGATAACATTGTCAACGCCAATCGAACTGATGGTTTTTGCGATCACAGAAATATATTGCCCTTCTATCAGCAAATCGCTTTCGGTTATATTTCCCTCGTTTACGATCTTCGCGTTTTTGATCAGCGTTTTCATTTGCTTAAAAATATTTAAAGTCGATTGAAAAAATGTTGCATCCGCAAACTGATCACACCAAAAACCGCTTCCTTTATTATAGAGTTGCTCATTTTGGAAACACCCTTTGTCCTGTCGGTAAAAATGATCGGTACTTCAACGATGCGAAAATCTTTCGCGAAAGCGCGGTATTTCATCTCGATCTGGAAAGCGTAACCAATGAACTTTATGCGGTCGAGCTTGAGCGTTTGGATCACGGTTCTTTTGTAGCAAACAAAACCCGCTGTCGCATCACGAATCTTCATTCCGGTAATGAACCGAACGTAAGTCGATGCAAAATAGGACATTAAAACTCGATTGAGCGGCCAGTTGACAACGTTCACTCCAGTAATATATCTTGATCCGATGGCAACATCTGCGCCGCCGAGATGACATGCATCGTGCAGTTTTTCAAGATCTTTTGGGTCGTGCGAAAAGTCGGCATCCATCTCAAAAATAAATTCATAATCTCGTTCGAGCGCCCATTTGAAACCCGCTACATAGGCTGTCCCAAGTCCGCTTTTCCTGGCCCTGTTTATCAAATAGAGCCTTTCGGCAAATTCATTTTGCAGCGCCGAAACTTTTTGGGATGTGCCATCGGGCGAATTGTCATCGACCACCAGCACATCAAAATGTCGGTGAAGTGAAAATACCGAACGCAAAATTGCTTCGATATTCTCGATTTCGTTGTAGGTGGGAATGATGACGATGCTGTCGCTCATAGGCTTGGATAGTAGCGCAAAAATAACTTTTTTCTGACTGCCCGTGCACAAGAAACTGCTAATAAAAAGTGGTGGTGGCGCAAAAATTCAGGGCAGAAAAGCGTTAATTTTGCCGCGATGGAGCACGCTATCTCAAACCTGCGAACTGTTGGCGAATCTGATTGGGCAACTGTCATATTTGTTGTAGCGATGGTGCTCGTTGCTTCGGCAAGGACGGTTTTTGAAGCACGTTTTGCCGAATTTTTAAATCTTGGCGCAAGCGACAAGTACATAAAGGTCTATCGCGACAGCAGCCATTTGAGAAGCGGATTCACAGTCGCGCTTTTTATCGTCCAGCTCGTTTCAATTTCGTTTTTTTTGCATCTTTCCCTTTCTTATTTTGGCTTTGGCGTCAAAAGTGATTGGGTTCGATTTGTGAGAATTTTCACCCTACTATCGGTATTTGTGCTTTCAAAATTCCTTTTTGAACAAATTATCGGCTCTGTTTTTCGCATCGAAGAACTTGTGGAGCAGTTCAATTTGCAGAAAGTTAGCTATAGAACATACATCGGTCTGCTTCTGCTTCCGGTCGACCTAATACTCTTTTATAATAATTCGATATCAAAAACTTTGGTTTTTGCAATAATAACGATTGTATTGTTGGCAAATTTGCTAACATACGTTGTATCCTTGAAAAATTATCAAAATTTATTGGCGTCGAAGTTGTTTTACTTTATTTTATATCTTTGCGCTCTCGAAATAGCGCCCTACTATTTTCTGTACTATAGCTTTACGACGAACTAGCGCCATGAAAAGGTAATATATGAAAGTGAAAACTATTTTAGTATCGCAGCCCGAGCCAAAAGTTGAGAACTCGCCTTATTTTGAGTTACAGCAAAAGCACAAGGTCAAGATCGATTTTCGTCCTTTCATACATGTTGAAGGCGTTACCGCGAAGGACATTAGGGCGCAAAAAATAGACCTTCACAATTTTTCGGCTATCATTTTAACGAGCAAGAATTCTGTTGACCACTTTTTTCGCGTGGCCACCGAGATGCGATACAAAGTTCCCGAAGACCTCAAATATTTCTGCCAGTCCGAGGCCGTTGCTTTCTACCTTCAGAAGTACGTGGTGTATCGAAAACGCAAGATCTATGTTGGACAGAAAGATTTTGCGGACCTTTCATCGCTGATCAAAAAATACAAGGACGAGAAATTTTTGCTTCCCGCTTCGGACCAGCTCAACAGCGATGCGCCACAAACCTTGAACAGCTTGAAGGTTGCATGGACGTCGGCGATTTTCTACAAGACCGTTATGAGCGACCTATCAGATCTTGCCGATGTTTATTATGATGTGCTCGCGTTTTTCAGCCCCACAGGCATAAAATCGTTGTTCAAGAATTTCCCAGACTTTGAGCAGAACAGCACCCGAATCGCCGTTTTTGGCAGCACAACGCAAAAAGAAGCGCTCGATCACGGACTTCGTATCGACATTCTTGCACCAACGCCCGATACACCATCGATGACAATGGCACTTGAAAAGTATATTGGCGAGGCCAACAAAGGAAAATAGCAGTTCTTTTTTGGGCAACCTAAAATTTCATCATTGTTCTGAATCTCCCAAAAAAAAAGCGCCGTTCTCACAGCGCTCATTTCGAATCAACAATCTATTTTCTTACAATTGCGGACCCGCTTTGATCAGGCTTTTACCTTCATCATTGTCTGCGTATTGCGCAAAGTTCTTAATGAAAAGTCCGGCAAGTTCATTTGCTTTTTCCGTCCAGGTTGACGCATCATCATATGTTTTTCGTGGATCAAGAATTCCTTCGTTCACATGATTGAGGCTTTTCGGTATCTCAAAGTTGAAAATCGGAAGCGACTGCATTTCGCTTTTTTCAATAGAACCATCAAGAATACTGTCGATGATCGCCCTGGTATCTTTTATCGAAATACGTTTCCCGGTACCGTTCCAACCCGTGTTCACCATATAAGCTTGAGTGTTGTGCGCGTCCATTTTCTTTACCAATTCGGTTCCGTACTGCGTTGGATGGAGCGATAAAAATGCTTTTCCAAAACAGGCGGAAAATGTTGGCTGTGGTTGTGTAACACCGCGTTCCGTGCCGGCAAGTTTTGCGGTAAATCCAGAAAGGAAGTAATATTTGGTCTGTTCTGGCGTAAGCTTTGCAACCGGTGGCATTACGCCAAACGCATCTGCCGTGAGGAAAATCACCTTGTTGGCGTGTCCGGCCTTGCTCACTGGTTTTACAATATTATCAATATGGTATATCGGATATGAAACCCTTGTGTTCTGGGTAACCGAACTGTCCTTAAAGTCAATTTTTCCGTTTTCATCAACGGTCACGTTTTCCAAAAGCGCATCGCGTTTGATCGCATTGTAGATATCTGGTTCGTTTTCCTTACTAAGATCTATGGTCTTGGCATAGCAACCACCTTCAAAATTGAAGACGCCGTCATTGTCCCAACCATGCTCATCGTCACCAATCAACTGGCGTTTTGGGTCGGTTGACAAAGTGGTTTTTCCCGTGCCCGAAAGTCCGAAGAACACCGCGACATCTCCGTTCTCGCCCTTGTTGGCAGAACAGTGCATCGAAGCTATACCCTGAAGCGGCAGATAATAGTTCATCATCGAGAAAAGACCCTTCTTCATTTCGCCGCCATACCAAGTTCCACCTATCAACTGGATTTTTTCGGTAAGGTTGAAGGCAACATATACTTCTGAATGGAGATTGTGCGATTTGTAATCAGCAAAACCTTTTTTGGATGCATTCATCACCACAAAATCAGGTTCGCCATAGTTTTCCATTTCTGCATCCGTCGGCCGGATGAACATATTCTTTACAAAATGCGCCTGCCAGGCCACTTCCATTATAAAACGAACCTTGAGCCTTGTGTCCTTGTTGGCGCCGCAGAAAGCATCTATAACATATAGTTCTTTGTTGGAAAGTTCGCCAACCGTATTTTCCTTTAGCGCTTCCCACGTTTTTTGAGAGATAGGTTTGTTGTCGTTGACGGCCTTTTCTGAAGGCCACCAGATCGTGTCCTTTGTAATGTCGTCCTTTACGATGTACTTGTCCTTTGGGCTACGACCCGTAAAAACGCCCGTCATAACATTAACCGCACCAAGCTCTGACAATTGCCCACGCTCGAAACCTTCGAGATTTTGATTGAGCTCTGCATCATACAAAAGGTCATACGAAGGATTGTATATTATCTCCTTTACATCGTGAATGCCATATTTTTCCAACGAAATCGATTTCGCTGTAAGAACGGAATTAGCCATAAATCTGCATTTTTATTAAACAATTACTAATGTGCAAAAGTAAAAATTATATTTCACACCCCTTGGATTTGTTGGATAATAATGGCCTTTTGCGTAAAATATCGACTAAAAGCCAAAACCACGAGACCAAAAGCAGCAAGCCTCCGATCGGTGTGAGAATCCCGAGCTTTCCAATTTCAAAACCCGTGATATCTCTGGTGGAAATAAGGAAAAGCGACCCCGAAAAAAGCATGGTTCCCGCGATCACCAAATAGAGGATGGCCTTTTTTGCGCTCTCGGAAACGATGGCCATCACACCGACAACCAATAGTAAAAACGCGTGGTACATTTGGTACCGAACGCCCGTTTCAAATACTAGAATAATTTCGGGCGAAACGCTCTTTTTGAGCCCGTGCGCGCCGAAAGCTCCAAGCGCAACGGCAAGAAATCCCAGAATTGCGCCAGTGATGATCAATTTTTTTGTCATTGCGGAAATATTTTGGCAAAGATAGCGCTTCGATAAAACTGGAAAGATGGCGGGCGGTCAAAATATTGGCAATTTGACGGCGCTTTTAAATTTATACCTTTGCAGCCTTTTAGAACCATTATGAGAAACATATTGATCATTGGCGCCGGTAGGTCGGCATCGTCGCTTATAAAATACTTGTTGGACAAATCCGAAGTCGAGGATTTGCATCTTACAATCGCAGATCTTTCGCTCGAACTTGCAAAGAGAAAAACCGACGATCATAAGAACTCGACGGCGATCGCGCTCGATATTTTTGATGCCGGGCAACGTCGTGAGCAAATTGAAAAAGCAGATATCGTAATTTCGATGCTGCCTTCTCACCTGCACATTGAAGTGGCGCGAGATTGTGTGGTTTACAAAAAAAACATGGTTACTGCGTCATATATTTCCGACGAAATGATGGCGCTCGATGCACAGGCAAAAGAAAACGGGCTCATTTTCATGAATGAAATCGGACTTGATCCGGGCCTCGACCATATGAGCGCGATGAAGGTGGTCGACGATATACGTGAAAAAGGAGGCGAAATGATCTTGTTCGAATCGTTCTGCGGCGGACTCGTTGCGCCAGAAAGCGATGACAATCTTTGGAACTACAAATTCACCTGGGCGCCACGAAATGTTGTGCTTGCCGGGCAAGGTGGCGCCGCAAAATTCATTCAGGAAGGCACTTATAAATATATTCCCTACCAAAAACTTTTCCGGCGAACCGAATTTTTGGAAGTAGAGGGTTTTGGAAGATTCGAGGCTTATGCCAACCGAGATTCGCTCAAATATCGCAGTGTTTACGGGCTTGACGACGTACGAACATTGTATCGCGGGACGATCAGGCGCGTCGGCTATTCAAAGGCGTGGAACATGTTCGTGCAGCTGGGCATGACCGACGACAGTTATGCCATCGACCACAGCGAAACGATGAGCTACCGCGAGTTTACCAACTTATTTTTGCCATATCATCCAACAGATTCCGTGGAAATAAAACTGCGATTGCAAATGGGCATCGAACAGGATGATATTATTTGGGACAAACTACTGGAGCTCGATATTTTCAATCCGAACAAAATCATCGGACTAAAAGACGCAACACCTGCGCAGATCCTCGAAAAGATATTGTCCGACAGTTGGACGCTAAAACCGAACGACAAGGATATGATCGTGATGTACCACAAATTTGGTTACTGCATCAACGGCACCAAAAAACAGATCGACGCCAAAATGGTCTGTCTCGGTGACGACCAAACGTACACAGCTATGGCGAAGACAGTTGGGCTACCGGTGGCGATGGCAACTTTGCAGATCTTGAACGGAAAAATCACGACGCCCGGCGTGCAATTGCCTATTAGAAAGGAAGTTTATGAACCGATTTTAAAGGAACTCGAAGATTATGGCGTCGTGTTCAATGAATTTGATATGCCGTATTTTGGGTACAATCCGGATTTGCTTTAAGCTTGAAAAGTTAATTTGGTATGAGGTTGGTTGCAGGATTTGAAGGGGAATTGTAATTAACAATTGCGCTTATTGAAATGAAACCCAAAAAATTCCTTCTTACAAATAGCAAAGTCCGTTATTGTATCGGAAAATAATGTTCTCTTTTTGTAACAATCACAAGACTAAACCCATAAAAAAAACGCCCTTTCGAGCGCTAGAATTTTTTTTGCAAAATGTATTGGATGCAATTGTCTATCCGTCTACAAGTTTCAAGAATTTTCCGTTCTCGTCAAAGACCGCAACCTTGAACACTTTATTCAGGTAGAATCCAAGCTCAAATGTTTTGCCGTTCTTCTCGTTTTCCTGTACCATCGTCGTCTCGGTTATCACGTTGTCTCTGTAGTTCTTTTTCATATAGAACATCGCTTGCTTTGGCAGCTCACTAGGCTCAACTTCCACGACCATTGCTTCCAATACGCCATCCCTATTGTAAACCGCCGAAGTCCTGCGGTTGTCCAGCATGAATTTGCCCTCATAACGCTGCTGGTTTTCGTCATCGCCACGATAGCGCACATGCCATGTCGGCTTTTTTTCGCCAAACTTCATTATAAAGCTCGACTCTACAATAGCGGGTAGATTCTTTACAGAACCGGGCTCGCGATAGAGCTGCGCGTTCGCAAAATCTGGCGTCAATAACATTGAGAATGCAAAAATCGAAGCGCCTAAAATTTTAAAATGTTTCATAGTTCATATTATTTATCTGTCATGCATTTTCTCGTACGTTGTTTTCAATACTTTTTTGACCTTTTCCAGCGCACCGCCAAAAGCTCGTTCAATCGTTGCGTCGTGATGGGTAACGGCCACGGGCTGAAGATGTTCCATTCGGGCTTCGATAAGGCATCGCTTGTCCTTGTTGCCAAACTTGTCGCTGTTCTCATCGCCAAAATGAACCTCGATCCGCGTAATTTTCTCCTCAAAACGCTTTAGGCCAGTCTCCAATAGTTCTGTAAAATAAGTTTCCATTCGCTCCGTGTGCTCAATGTGGTTGTCAGTATTTATCTGTATTTGCATATTATAAGGTTTTGCACAAAGCTATCCAACGCAGCCCGCAAAAGCCAACCAACTAACATAATTTTATGAAAGTTCGCGCGTTGCGCCATGCCAATCTGCCGGATTTCGTACTTTTATCCATCATTTCAATCCACATGCAAAAAACCGTTGTATTTCTTTTCCTCTACATTGCCAGCTTTGCGAATGCACAAAAAGTGCTTCCGCCGCCCATGATCGCGAACGATTCACTTTACCGCGAGGATCAATTTTATGTGGGATTTACCTACAACCTGTTATTCGAAACGCCCAAAGATCTGCACCAGGGCAAGTTCTCTTCCGGTTTTACCGGCGGTTTTGTCCGCGATATGCCATTCAACGAACAGAGAAACAAGGCCATCGGCGTTGGGCTTGGTGTTACCTACAACAAATATTTCCAGGATATGATCATAGCGCGCGGTGAGGGACAGAATGATTACAGCATCGTTTTTCCGGGCAATGATTATGACAAGAACAAGTTCGACGAAATCCTGATCGACGTTCCGCTCGAATATCGCTATCGAACATCAACGGCAGATTCCCACAAATTCTTCCGTTTGTACAGCGGAATTCGTGCCAGCTATGTGATCTACAACAAATCGCGCTACGTCGATTCGCAGTTTGACATTACCTATACCAATAATAAAGATTACAATCCGATAAGGCTAACGGCATTTGCATCGATCGGCTATAACACTTGGAATTTTTACGCCGCTTACGGTTTTACGCCAATATTTAAATCATCGGCCGTGATAAATGGTAAACCCGTGGGAATTAATCCAGTTCATCTTGGAATTATTTTTTATATTCTTTAAAAAAAAATCTATACTGTATAAAGAATTAAACCGAAATTACGTATTCGTAAAGATATTCGATATTCCTAATTATATTAAAATCAGTTTTTTAATTCAAAAATATAGTATTGCCACAATAAAACCTGCGGCACAACGCCAATAAAAAATCCAATAAAAAGTTCCCACATCGTGTGCGCTTTCATCTCCAACCGCGATGAACCAACCAATCCATTTACCACAAAAAGCGCGACGATAAACCCTGTCGAATTCAATGAAAAACTGTACGACATTGTGCAAACAAATGCCGTAAGTGCCGATATTCCCATCATATGAAGACTTGCTTTTGATTTTATAAATGAAAGAATCAAGGCCGAAAGCGCGCTCACAATTCCAGCAATCAGAAAAAAATGCAGTTCTGGCAACAAATCCTCGGTGATGCTTTTTGTCGCGAGCACGAACAATAGAATACTTTGGATCAACAATGGAAACCGTCGCTGCGAAACCTCCGATACCAATATAGAATCTATTTTCCCCAACATTTTTAGCAGAAAGAAAAACGCAATGGGCAACAGCACCGTGATGATCGTTGCCTGAACAATAATCAGCAGCATTTGCGTTTGCAGAAAATATGTGTCTTTTAAATAAAGAAAAGCGAGCGTTCCAAAAAGCGGAACGAAAATAGGATGAAAAATATATGAAAAGATTTTGAGCGCTCGCATCACATTTTCTTGCGCATTCGCGCCACCGGAATATCGAGCTGTTCGCGGTATTTTGCAATGGTTCGCCGCGCTATCGGGTAACCTTTTTCTTTTAATTCTTCTGCCAATTGGTCGTCTGGCATTGGTTTGGATTTGTCCTCGGCCTCGATAATATTCTGCAATATTCTTTTTATTTCCAAAGTCGATACTTCTTCGCCCTGGTCATTGGTCATCGATTCCGAAAAGAATTCTTTTATTAATTTTGTACCATAGGGTGTATCTACATATTTGCTGTTTGCAACCCGCGAAATCGTAGAAATATCCAACCCGACCAGATCTGCGATATCTTTTAAAATCATTGGTTTCAAATTGGTCTCGTCACCATCCAGAAAATATTCTTCTTGATACTGCATAATTGCGCTCATGGTCCCGAACAATGTCTCCTGACGTTGTCTTATCGCATCGATAAACCACTTAGCCGAATCCAACTTTTGCTTTATGAATTGTACCGCATCTTTTTGCTGGCCCGATTTGTCCCTTGAATCTTTGTAGGTCTGCATCATCTCTTGATAATCTCTCGAAACATGCAATGTCGGTGCATTGCGGCCATTTAGCGTGAGCTCGAGTTCGCCCTCAACAATCTTAATTGCAAAATCAGGGACAACGTGCTCTGTCATTTTATTGTTGCCCGAAAATGCGCCGCCTGGCTTTGGATTTAATCTTTCAACCTCGTGAATTGCGTTTTTTAAAGTGTCCTGCGAAATCCCATATTTCTGCTGTAGTTTTTCGTAATGTTTTTTAGAAAAAGCGTCGAATTGATTTTCGATAATATCAGTTGCCAAAGCCACAGCTTCCGTAGGTGTTTTGTGTTTTAATTGCAACAATAAACATTCTTGCAAATCTCGCGCGCCAACGCCCGAAGGTTCGAGTTCGTGCACGATATGCAATATTCTTTCGAGGGTTTTAATGTCCGTATAAATGCCTTGCGTAAACGCCATATCGTCCACAATATCGGGAATACTTCTCCGAATATATCCAGTATCGTCGATATTCCCGACCAGGAATTCTGCAATTTCACGCTCATCCTCGGTCAGTATAAAAGTCCGCAACTGGTTCAAAAGATCTTGATGAAAACTCACCGAGGCAGCAATTGGTGATTCTCTTTGCTCGTCGTCATCGCTATAGTTGTTGGCCGAAAGTTTGTAGTCCGGCGTTTCGTCGTTGCTCAGATATTCGTCGATGTTGATGTCTTCCGTATCGATCGATTCATTATCGTCGTCATCATCATATTCGTCCTCGTTCTGGAATTCGTCGTTCTCAAACTCATCTTCTTCCTCTTCAAGTCCTGATTCTAGGGCAGGATTTTCATCCATTTCCTCTTTTAATCTTTGTTCAAAAGCCTGCGTGGGCAACTGTATCAATTTCATCAATTGAATTTGCTGCGGCGACAGTTTTTGCGAAAGCTTAAAATTGAGAGATTGTCTGAGCATTTTTTATTTAATTAATTTCGATTAATATAAATTAATTTTTTTAAATAATTTATTCAATTAAAATTCGGCGTTCATCGGGGTTCGTGGAAAAGGAATCACATCGCGAATATTCGACATTCCGGTTACGAACAAAACCAATCTTTCAAAACCAAGCCCAAAACCGGCGTGGATCGCGCTTCCAAACCTTCGTGTATCGAGGTACCACCATAGCTCTTCTTCGTCGATGCCCAGCTTTTTCATTTTCTCCACAAGAACATCATAACGCTCTTCCCGTTGCGAGCCACCAACGATTTCGCCAATGCCGGGAAAAAGAATATCCATCGCCCGAACGGTTTTTCCATCCTCGTTCAATCGCATATAAAATGCTTTGATGTTTGCCGGATAATCAAATAAAATCACGGGACATTTAAAGTGTTTTTCAACCAAAAAACGTTCGTGCTCGCTTTGAAGATCTGCGCCCCATTCATCAATTGGATAAGTGAATTTTTTATTTTTATTGGGTTTGCTGTTTCTTAAAATATCGATTGCTTCGGTATAAGAAACGCGCTTAAAATTATTGTCAACCACAAAATGAAGTTTGTCCAGCAGATTCATTTCGCTGCGTTCTGCTTGTGGTTTTAACTTTTCTTCCTCAATCAAACGGCCTTCCAAAAACTGAATATCGTCCTTGCAATTTTCCATTACGTGACGGATCACGTTTTGGATAAAATCCTCGGCAAGATCCATATTGTCGTCAAGATCATTGAAGGCAACTTCGGGCTCAATCATCCAAAATTCCGCAAGATGTCGTGATGTATTGGAATTTTCTGCGCGAAAAGTTGGCCCAAAAGTATAGACCTGACCAAGCGCCATCGCAAAGGTTTCGGCTTCAAGCTGGCCAGAAACAGTAAGGTTTGTATGCTTTCCGAAGAAATCTTTTTTGTAATCAATAGCGCCATTTTCGGTCGGAAGTTTGTCCATTGGCATCGCCGTTACCTGAAACATTTCGCCAGCACCTTCTGTATCAGCACCGGTAATGATCGGCGTGTTGACATATACAAAACCGCGCTGCTGGAAATATTGATGAACTGCAAAAGAAAGCACCGACCGGATGCGCATTATCGCGCCAAAAGCATTGGTCCGCACCCGAAGGTGCGCGTTCTCGCGAAGGAATTCAAGCGAATGTTTCTTGGGTTGCATCGGGAATTTTTCAGCGTCTGAATCGCCAAGAATCTCGATTGATTTTACTTGGATTTCATATTTCTGGCCTTTGCCCTGGCTTTCGACAAGATCACCAATCACGGCAATCGCAGCGCCTGTCGTGATACGTTTTAGCGTTTCTTCTGGCGTGTTTTCAAAATCGACAACGCACTGAATGTTATGAATTGTAGAGCCGTCGTTCAATGCGATAAACTGGTTGTTCCTAAAAGTTCTGACCCAACCTTTTGCACTGACTTCGTGCATTGTATTTGTACTTTCGAGAAGGTTCTTGACCTTTGTATGTTTCATTTTCACAAATTGCCGCGCCATATATCTGGGCACATTTACTTGCAAATATAGGCCAAAAACCGCTATCTTGAAAAATCAGAAAATCTGAATAGTTGTGGAATTGATCGCTAACCATTTTGCCGAAAGGCGGAAAAGTCTACTCCAAATCCCGATGGCCGTGAATGTTGTCGATTTCTTCATCGCTAGCTGCGTGAACATCAATGAGGGGATTCAAAAGTTCTTCCTTGTTCACCAGTTTTTTGTTCAATGTCAAAACCAACGCCGGCAATAACATCAAATTGGCCAACATTCCGAAAAACAATGTGATAGAAACCAATCCGCCGAGCGCGACCGTGCCGCCAAAGCTGCTGAGCATAAACACCGAAAAACCAAAGAAAAGCACGATCGAAGTGTAGAACATACTCAATCCAGCTTCGTTGAAAGTAGCGAGAACACTGCGTTTTATTTTCCAATCGTTCTTTTTTAATTCCTCGCGATATTGCGCCAAAAAACGTATTGTATCGTCAACGGAAAGACCGAATGCAATTCCGAAAACCAATATGGTTGAAGGTTTCAAAGGAATGTCCAAAAAGCCCATCAAACCAGCTGTGATAAGCAATGGCAAAACATTTGGCACGAGCGAAACGAAAACCATTTTGAAAGATCTGAACATAAATGCGACCAACAGCGACGTGAGGAATATCGCCAATAATAATGAGCTCACTAGATTGTGCAATAAATATCCCGTGCCTTTTTGGAACACCAAAGCCTTTCCGGTTATCGTTACATCGTATCTATCTTTTGGAAAAATCTTCGCCGCCTCGGCTTTCAACTTCGTTTCGATTTCCTGTATTTTATCGCCATTGTCGTCGCGCATAAAAGTCGTGACTCGCGCGTATCGTCCCGAATCGTCAACATAACTTTTCATCAGATTGTCCTTCCCCTTGGCAGCATTTTTGGCATACGACATTATAAAACCCTGTTCCTGTGACGTCGGGAGATCGTAATATTCCGGGTTTCCATTGTAATAAGCCTGCTTGGAATATTTGACCAATCCAACAACGGAAAGCGGTTTTGAAAGTTCGGGAATTTCGATAATCTCGCTTTCAAGCCTGTCCATCTTCTTGAGCGTTGAAAGTTTCATCACGCCTTTTTTGCGCTTGGTGTCGATCATTATTTCAAGCGGCATCACGCCGTCGAATTCTTTTTCAAAAAAGAGAATATCACGAAAAAACTCCGTCTTGTGCGGCATATCTTCGGTCAAGCTTCCCGAAATCCGGATTTTGTACATTCCGACAATACTGATTATCAGCATTATCACCGATACAATATAAATCGAAAATCGATTGATGTTGACGGCTCTGACGATCCAGGCCATAAAACCATTTACGGTCTTGCGGTCAAGGTGTTTGATGTGCCTTTCAATTGGTGCGGGAATATAACTGTGGAAAATCGGAATAATAATCAGGCACAACAAAAACAGGCACATAATGCTCAAAGAGGTGACGACGCCAAATTCAAATAGCAATTGATTGTTGGACACCACAAAAGTCGCAAAACCGATGGCCGTCGTAAGGTTTGTCATCAATGTCGCCATCCCAACTTTGGTTGTAACGCGCTGCAAAGCCATAACCTTGTTGCCGTGAACCTTGTATTCCTGATGGTATTTATTGGTAAGGAAGATGCAGTTTGGAATTCCGATCACGATGACCAACGACGGAACCAAGGCCGTCAAGACCGTGATTTCATAATTGAACAATCCTAAAAACCCGAACGACCACATCACACCTATAATAACGATCACCACAGAAATCATCGTCGCACGAAAACTTCTAAAAAAGAAATAAAACAGCAAAGATGTGATGAGCAGCGACATACCAATAAAAATACCAATCTCGCCCTTGATCGTTTCGGTGTTCATCGTCCGGATGTACGGCATTCCCGAAACGCGAATGTCAACGCCGGTTTCATCTTGGAATTTATTTACCGCCGGAATCAATTTATTGAGCACGAAATCCTTTCGCGCGGGAGTGTTTACTATTTTTTTATCCAAATAAATCGCGCTGCGAATAGTTCCTGATTTCTTATTGAAAAGAATGCCTTCGTAAAATGGAAGATTATTGAACAACTCATTCTTGGAAACCGCAAGACCTTGTTTATCAATCTCTTGACTATTAATAAGTGGCACGAGTTCAAATGATTGAAGCGAATCGTTCTTTTTTAATTCTTTTAAATCATCTACCGAAATCACGAGGCTCACTTTCTTGTCGTTCTTGAAAGTCGACATCAATTTTTGCCACGCGATATACGTTTTTGGCGTAAAAAAAGAGTCATCCTTCACGCCGAGGATGACAAGGTTTCCTTCTTCGCCAAACTTGTCCAAAAACGACTTGTACTGAACGTTGTAAATATTGGTTTCCGGCAGGAGATTTGCCTCAGTGTAGGTAAAGTGGATGTTGCGCCACTGCATCGCCAAAAATATCGTGACAACGGCAATCGCCGACAACAACAGTATTTTGTTCCTCAGCACGATGCGCGCCACCGCTTCCCAAAATCCTAGCCCCGCCAATTTCCCCATCACAAAAGATTTGCAACAAATTTAGGGAAATGCGAATGATGGAAAGGGAAAGTGCGCTTTTATTTGAAATCAAGCTGATATCTGGAAATTCATTTTTGAAGTTCAATGGAGATTATTCGGGAAATTATCTTGATTATGAAGCGGCGAACTTTTGGCATTACTAAATAAGTCATGCTGAATCAATTTTCTGATTCGCGCACCTTTTCCCTAAGCCGCAAATAATGGTTCTTTCCAAAGGTTACAAAGAAGGCAAAATACGCACCGGCCGCAATAATTAAATAAAGAACCCAGGAAATTTCAATATTAAGAATATAATTGCTACAAAATAAAATTATTGCAAGCAACAAAACAATAGGTATCACGTAAGTCAATTAATTTTGGCATAGTTGATTAAATGAAAAAGGAACAAGCGTTCAATAAAATATGTTTTTCAGTTTCTTTACTAAAGAAATCTAAGACAAAGCTAAAACTTATCTGGCAGAAATAAAGAGTTTAAGCAACAATGATATCAACAAGCAATTCCTCCGCTGCCGTGCAAATCCCTTGACGTGGCCAATTAGATACACAACCTCTCAAATAAAATTCAAGACAAATGTGACCTTAACAGCTATATTATCCTGAAAACGAGGTAAATGGCTCGGCCCATACCTGTAAAATCCGCCTACGCCAAAAACGCTTAAAATTTGGTTGAGCTGCGCGCCCGTTTCATAATAGCCTTTGTCCAGCGTTTTATAGGTTGCGCCAATGTTCTTTTCGGGATGCTTTAAATCGCCAAACGCTGCGCGGTTCACCAACACCAATTCAGGTGATATAGCATCGATAATCTTAATGTTTCCAAAACTGTGTTTCAATTGCAGCAACGCATATTCGCTCGAGAAAAATTCATTGAAATACATTGTCTCAAAACTGTTTTTTCCCGCAAGAGTAATCCTCGACACAATCGTTTCCTTGGTCAAACTATTTGGGCTTGTGTTGTACAGATGCGTGAGCGGCAAATCGCCAATCGCGGTTCCCGCCTCGAGCAGCAACGAAGTTTTATGACCATTGAGGAATTTCTTTTCGTATTCCGTACGCAAATCAATTTTGGCGTAATTAAAATCGCTGCCCCATTCTTTTGGCAATGATTTGGTAAACTGAATAGTCAATTTAGGGAAACGTTTTTCGGCCTCGATCCTTCCGCTTGGCGTCTGCATATAGTCGCTGTACGGATTCCATTGAATGCTCGAAACGGCATCTAACAGCACATAATTGTCATACAGCTTTCCGTCATTGTTGAACAAATAATTAAATAATGGCGCCACATTGCTATGCGTAATCTGCCAGATACTTTCGGTTTTCGGAATGAATTTGGTCTCAAAAAATGCGCGATATGTTGTGTGTTTGTAAAAGGTGGAAATATTTATTGGCCGCGCGTCATAAATCTTAAACTCGCGCTTGTCAATCGCAAAAGTCGTGCTGGCAACCTCTCGAATATCATCTGTGTAGGAAGCGCCAATCCAAGAGTCGGTAAAGTTCCCAATCCTGATCGCCGGCGAAACGCTGTACTTGATCGTGCCGTCTTTCGTGCCAAACGCAACATAACTTTCAAGACGGTACTTTGTGGAAAGCCTTTCGCTCGTTCGACCGCCAATGCCCAAACGAATCCCTTCGTGGTTGTTGAAACTTATGAGCGACCGCAAATCGAGATCGACAGCGCCAAAAGGGACATAACCGTTCAAGAGTTTTCGGCCGATGCGAACGCGCTGTTCGAGTTTTTTTGAGGTCACGATACTGTCGAGCGCGCCATAAGTATTGCGGCTTCTAAAATCGTGAGGGTCGATTCGGTAAGACTTCCAGAACGAACTGTCGCGCTCGGCGGCTTCTCGCTGAACTTCGGTCTTTATAAATGGATGCTCAATTGGATTTGATTTATTAAAGGCAATTCCAAAATTATTGCTCACCGACGACAGGTAGGCAAAATCCGAAGCATATTTTCGACTACGCCCGACACCCAGATCTGAAGCGCCATCAAATATAATTGTCGAACCGAGTATTTTTATGTTCTTATTGTTCGTCCCTTTTACGATCCTAAACTCTTTTCGCACGGGAAACCACAATTGTTCTTTGGGAAAAAACCGGAATTCGTGCGTGCCGCTGATATCAAGCACACCGCGTATTCGCATCACGGCTTTTGCAATGGCATAATTTTCAAAATCGATATAAAGGACGCCTTCAAGACCGGCAGAACGGCTTTTTAATTTATTTTTGAAATAAACCAAAACCGTTTTTCTGCCCATTATATTTATCGAGTCCAAAACCCTGAAACGATAACCTTTAAAAGCTTCATAATCTATTGGGCTTCTATATGTTGTGGAAAACAATTCATACTTCGAATCGTAAATGGAAAACGACTGAAGATTATAGGTGAACAATTCATAGATCGGTTTACTGAAGCCCGCCATTTTGCTTCCAATAATTGTTTCGCGCACGCGCTGCCCATCATAATCAAACCGTGAAACTTTTTCGGTAAGAAACAGATGATGCCGCGAAATCAATTTCTTGAATTTATAATCAGATGAATCCAATTTTATTTTATCGCGCCAAAACCGCCTTTTGTAGATCGTGTCAACCGCGCCTTTCAAAGAATCAGCATCAGCGCTCAATATTATTTTATTGTAGGACTTGAATTGGAACGATGGCAAAACCTGTTGAGGATCATTTCGGTTTTTTGTCGTAATAACTTGTTGAACCAACCAAGCGGCGTCGAACGTGGCGTTCCGCCAGATAATATCTTTATCCGCTTTTTCTTTTAATCGAATATTGTAATAATTCTTTTTGGCTAAATAATCCAATTTCGCCAGTTCATAACCAACATAAGAAATGGTGATCTGATCTGGAAAATCGATGCTCTCGACCGCAAAAGACCCATCAACATCGGTAATAATCGCTTGGTTCAAAAAGCTGACGGTCGCGAAAGGAATTGCCTTCTGTGTTTGTGCATCCTTGACGATTCCGGCAAACCGAAATTGCGCTTGGCTGGCAAGAGAACACAAAAGCAGTAGTATCAGATTTGCAAAACGCATTTTGGTTGTTGTAAATTCAATTAAATAAAAAATCCGTCCGTGACTTTTGGTCGGGACGGATTTCGTTGATTATTTTCAAATTAAACCTTCATTATTTCGGCTTCTTTTACCGAAAGTATATCGTCAATTTTCCTCGTGTAATTGTTTGTCATCTCCTGAATTTCATCTTCTGCATTCTTGCACATATCCTCGGATGTTCCGTCTTTTTCGAGCTTTTTTATCTCATTGTTGGCATCTTTTCTTGCATTTCTGATTCCGATTTTTGCATCTTCAGATTCAGATTTCGCCTGTTTTGCCAGATCTCGACGTCGCTCTTCGGTCAATGGCGGCACACTTATTATAATATTATCGCCATTGTTCATTGGGTTGAAGCCAATATTTGCAACCTGAATTGCTTTCTCTATTGGATGAAGCATGTTTTTTTCCCAAGGCGTTACGGTGATTGTTCTCGCATCGGGAACGTTGATGTTCGCCACTTGAGAAATCAGCGTTGCCGAACCATAATAATCCACAAAAACACTCCCTATCATCGCCGGACTCGCTTTGCCGGCACGAATGTTCACGAATTCTTTTTCAAGATGCTCGATGGCATTCGACATCAATTCTTTTGTGCTGTCAAGTATAAAATCAATTTCTTCGGTCATTTTATTTTAAATTTTATTGTAATAAAACTTTTGATTAAATTCTAGATATTTACAAGCGTTCCCACATTTTCACCTTGGCAGATTTTCATCAAATTGTCTTCTTTGTTCATATCAAAAACCACGATTGGCAATGCATTTTCTTGGCTCAGTGTAAATGCCGTGGAATCCATTACGTTCAATCCTTTGCCTATAACATCGGCAAACGTGATTGACTCATATTTTATTGCGGTCGGATCTTTTTCTGGATCGGCATTGTAAATTCCGTCAACGCGCGTTCCTTTAAGAATAACATCAGCGTGGATTTCAACACCGCGAAGAACCGCCGCTGTATCTGTGGTGAAATATGGATTTCCGGTTCCTGCGCCAAAAATAACAATACGACCTTTTTCAAGATGTCGAACTGCGCGCCTCTTTATATAAGGTTCTGCAATGGCTTCAATTTTGAGCGCGGTCTGCAATCTGGTCAGCATTCCTTTGTCCTCCAGCGCGCCCTGAAGCGCCATTCCGTTGATCACAGTTGCCAACATTCCCATATAATCGCCCTGTACTCGGTCCATTCCGTTGCTCGCTCCGGCCAAACCACGAAAGATATTTCCACCACCGATCACGATCGCAATCTGGACGCCTTTTTCATGAATTTTCTTGATTTCGTCCGCATATTCCGAAAGTCGCGCGGGATCGATGCCATATTGTCGGTCGCCCATCAATGCTTCTCCGCTCAGTTTGAGCAATATGCGTTTGTATTTCATTTTCGGTGCTTTGTTGTGTTTTCGCTGCGATGCAAATATAACCAATATCTGTTTTTGGGAAAGTGCTTTTTCCAAAATGTTAAGAGTGGCAAAATGCTGGACAGGTTGTGGTTTTAAAGGATTAAATTCACCAAAAACACATAAAAATGAAAATGCCCGTTGCCGAAAGTCTAGTGAACAGTATGTCGTATTCCAAATACCGCGAAATGGTCTCGACGTTGATAGATGAACGAAAATCTACTGGCGATAACCAGTCTGAAGATATCTTGCATTATTCAAAACTCAACGAGGCGCGAATGAACCGATTGGACAAAAAGACAGTGATTTCCAGCGAGGTTCTCCAAAAAATGATGGGACTTAATAAGAACTATATTTGGTTGCTGATAACCGAAGGCTGGTGCGGCGATGCAGCGCATATCGTTCCGGTAATCAACAAATTGGCATCGATTTCAAAGTCTGTAGATCTCAAGATCGTACTTCGTGACGAGAACGATAATCTGATGAAAATGTTCCTGACCAATGGCAGCAAATCAATTCCGATTTTGGTGGTTCTTGATGAAAGCAACCTCAAGGTTCTCGGAAATTGGGGGCCACGACCGGAAGGTGCTTCAAACTTGATCGCAAGTTATAAAGGCCAGTATGGCAAAATTGACGACACGGCAAAAACAGAAGTTCAGCTTTGGTACAACAACGACAAGGGAGAAAGTATCCAGAATGAAATTGCCGATTTTATGATTCAGCTTGACCAAATGATTCCTCAAAATCACTGAGCGAAAATGCGTCATCTACTTTAAAATCGCCGATTTTAGTCCGGCGCAATGCCGAAAGATGCGCGCCGGATTTCATTGCTTTTCCAAAATCATATGCCAAAGATCTAATATAGGTTCCCTTGCTGCATACGGCGCGAAAATCAATTTCGGGCAATTCTATCCTTGTAATTTCAAATTCAAATATAATAGTTCTGCGCGCAGCTATTTCAACGGTTTGTCCAGCACGTGCGTGCTTGTATAGTCGAACGCCATCTTTCTTTATTGCACTATAAATTGGCGGTTTTTGGTCTATTTCGCCAATAAACAGATTCGCGGTTTCCAAAATCAAATCTTCTGTAATATGATTTACTGAAAAAGTTTCATCGACTTCAGTCTCCAAATCGTACGACGGCGTTGTTGCACCAACAGTAAAAGTTCCGGTATATTCTTTTATTTGGCTTTGAAAACTTTCAATTCTTTTGGTGAATTTTCCAGTGCAAACGATCAATAAACCTGAAGCCAACGGATCTAAAGTTCCCGCGTGCCCGATTTTTATTTTTTTGAGTCCGAGATTTGATTTCAACAACCATTTCATTTTGTTGACGACCTGAAAAGATGTCCAAGTAAGTGGCTTGTCGAGTAGCAAAACCTGGCCTTCCTGATAATCTTCGGCAGTCATCAAATAATGGTTAATGGATAGAATTGATGGATGATCAATATTGCAAGACCGGCAATAATTCGATAATAACCGAACATTTCAAATCCGTGTTTTGTCAAATAATCGATAAATGATTTAATGGCGATCAAAGCAACGATAAAGCCAACGACATTCCCTATTATTAAAAGATTTATTTGGTCGTGCGACAGCGTAAACCCAGCTTTATAATAATCGTAACATTTTTTTGCGGTCGCGCCAAACATTGTTGGAACGGCGAGAAAAAACGAAAATTCCGCGGCAGTTGTGCGGTTCAATTTCTGCGACATTCCACCAACAATGCTCGCGCCGCTTCTGGAAACGCCGGGAATCATCGCAATGCATTGGAAAAAACCGATTTTCAAAGCTTGCAAATAGGTTACGGTGTTTGCTTGGACCTCATTTTCTGACGGTTTGAACCAATCATCGACTTTTAATAAAATCGCACCACCAATGATCAAAGAAATAGCTACGGCTATAGGATTTTCCAACAATCCATCAATAAAATCACTCAACAATAATCCAAGAATTACCGCTGGAATAAATGCGACCAGTAATTTAAAATAAAAATCGAGCTTTTGAAAAAATCTTTTAAAATATAGAACAACGACCGAAAGAATTGTACCAAGTTGAATTACTATCGTAAATAATTTTGTAAAATCATCGTGGGCAATCCCAAAAAAACTAGAAGCCACAATCATATGACCTGTTGACGAAACCGGAACAAACTCTGTAAGTCCTTCAATTATGGCAAGAACGAGCGCTTGAAAAGTTGTCATTGGTGATTAAGCTTTTGGCTTTGTGAATATAGAATATATGGTGATGCCAAACCCGATGAGAACAACCGTTGGCGCAAGTTTTATTCGCCTAAAACTAAAAAGTTCATGGGCGTTGAAAACTGAGGGATCGTCGCTGCCACCGCCTGACATCAGTATAAATCCGAGCGCGATAACTGCAATTCCGATCAAGAGGATTGTATAGTTTTCCTTTCTAAAAAGAAAGTCCGGTTTGTGGTGTTGATTTTCCATATTATTTAATAAAGGTCGTCGGTGCGAAGGTTCAAGAATCGTTGTGTCGCGAAAAATGTCGAAAGCCAAGTTATGAGCAATCCGACCAATAAAACCGCGAGCAGAACTGCGCCGATTAAAATCGGTTCGGCAAGAATGTTCAAATTCGGGAGATTGGTTTCAACATAATAAAGGACTCCGCAAAGCGCAATGATTGCCAAGAACGCACCAATCAATCCTAGTTTTATGCTTCGCCAGATAAATGGTTTGCGGATAAATGATTTTGTTGCGCCAACCATTTGCATGGTCTTGATGATAAATCGATTGGAATATATCGAAAGTCGAAGTGAACTGTTGATCAAAAGCACGGCAATAAATGCCAAAAATCCGCTTATGATCAATATCCAAAGGCTTACACGCTGAATATTGTCATTGACGAGATTGACCAACTGCTTGTCATAAACAATATCCGAAACATTTTCGTCCGCACGCAATTGTCGCTCGATTTTCTTGATGCTGTCGCTAACGATATAATTTGCGCGAAGGTGAATGTCGTATGAATTCTGCAATGGATTCACGCCAAGGAATTCCATAAAGTTCTCACCGATAATATCCTGATGCATTTTGGCGGCGGTTTCTTTTGACACATAAACGCTTGATTTCACGAAAGGTGACTTGCTGAGCATTTCACCATATTCCTTGATCGTGTCGCCCGAAGCTTCGTCCTTTAGAAAAATCGTCATTGCGATTTCTTCTTTGAAATTGTCGGCGAGTCGCTTGGAATTGATTACGAAAAGCCCGAGAATTCCCAATAGGAACAAAACCAAAAAAATGCTGAGAATTACCGAAAAATAAGACGAGATGAGCCGTCTTTTCTGGAATCTCTCAAACTTGGAAGCCATAGAAAGTGATTTATGCACCAAAAATAACAAACATATTTTGGAAACATGGTTTATCAACGGCAAAGTTTCATTTTTCGGCCAATAACAGTAAATTTGCGCACCCTGAAAGGCTTTTGGCCACGACCAAATCGACTTTCAAAAATTCTTCACAATGAAATACCAGCCAAACGAGATCGAGGCCAAGTGGCAAAAATTCTGGAAAGAGAACAAGACTTTTGCGGCAAGCAACCAATCCGAAAAACCCAAATATTACGTACTCGATATGTTCCCATATCCTTCTGGCGCGGGACTTCACGTAGGTCATCCGCTCGGTTACATCGCCTCGGATATTTATGCACGCTACAAACGCCACGAAGGTTTCAACGTTCTGCACCCAATGGGTTACGACAGTTTTGGGCTTCCCGCTGAACAATATGCAATTCAGACCGGACAACATCCGGACAAAACCACAAAAGAAAATATTGCGCGATACCGCGGCCAGCTTGATCAGATAGGATTTTCCTTTGATTGGGATCGGCAGGTAAAAACGTCAGATCCGCAATATTACAAATGGACGCAGTGGATTTTCATCCAACTGTTCAACTCCTATTATAATAAGGATTCGGACAAGGCAGAAAGTATTTGTTTGTTGATTCAGGAATTTGAGAAAAACGGAAATGCCAATGTGAATGCGGTTTGTGATGATAATATAAGATCATTTTCATCAGAAGATTGGAATAATTTCGAAAAAAAAGAACAAGAACAAATTCTATTGCAGTACCGTTTGACCTATTTGGCGGAGACTGAAGTGAATTGGTGTCCAGGCTTGGGAACGGTTTTGGCGAACGACGAAATCACCAACGGTTTGAGCGAGCGCGGTGGTTTTCCGGTGGTAAGAAAAAAGATGACACAATGGTCGATGCGGATTTCCGCTTATGCCGAAAGACTTTTGCAAGGTTTGAACGACATCGATTGGACCGAAAGTTTGAAGGAAGCGCAGCGCAATTGGATTGGAAAATCTGTTGGTGCGCTGGTAACTTTTCCGGTTTTGGATTTTGAAAACACAGAGATTGCCGTTTTCACAACGAGGCCTGACACGATTTTTGGCGTCACGTTCATGACGCTTGCGCCAGAGCACGAACTCGTTGAAAAAATCACTACTTCAGAACAAAAAGCCGCCGTTCAAAAATATATAGAATCAACTTCAAAACGTTCGGAACGAGAGCGAATGGCAGACGTCAAAACCATTTCCGGTGTTTTCACGGGCGCTTTTGCCGAACATCCGTTCACCAAAGAAAAAATTCCGGTTTGGATCGGCGATTATGTGCTCGCGGGTTATGGAACGGGCGCGGTTATGGCCGTGCCGTGCGGCGATGAGCGCGATCATGCTTTCGCGAATTTCTTCAAGGGACAAAGCGGAATGCCAGAAATCAGGAATATTTTCGATCAGGACATTTCTGAAAATGCCTTTGTTGCAAAAGAATTTTTTAAAATAATCAATTCAGATTTTTTAAATGGACTGAATTATAAAGAAGCGACCAAAAAGACAATTGAAAAATTAGAAAAAATAAACAGCGGAAAAGGCAAAACAAATTACCGTTTGCGCGATGCAGTTTTTTCTCGACAAAGATATTGGGGCGAACCATTTCCGGTTTATTATGTGCACGGAATGCCGCAGATGATCGATGCGAAGCATTTGCCGATCACTCTTCCAGAAATTGAAAAATATTTGCCGACCGAAGATGGCCAACCGCCTTTGGGCAATGCAAATATTTGGGCTTGGAACACTGAAAATAATTCGGTTGTCGAAAATCATTTAATTGACAATAAAACAATATTTCCCCTTGAATTAAATACAATGCCAGGTTGGGCGGGAAGTTCTTGGTATTGGGTGCGATATATGGACGCCAACAATGACGGCGAATTTGTATCGAAAGAAGCTGAAGAATATTGGGAGAATGTCGATCTGTACATTGGCGGCAGCGAGCACGCGACCGGACATTTGTTGTATTCAAGATTCTGGAACAAGTTTCTGAAAGACCGCGGATTGGTCAATAAAGAAGAGCCGTTTAAAAAGTTGATCAATCAGGGAATGATTTTGGGAACAGGCGCTTACTATCCTTATTACAGTCAAAACATAAAAATTTCAAATAAATCGGAAAATATTTCGACAACTCATTTAAAAGAATCAAATTTTTTTGTTTTAGTTTTTACCAAAATCGAACACTCAGAAAGTTTTGGAAATATTAGTTTTCCTGTTGAAAATTTAGACCTTTCAGAAATTAAACATCAATTGCGAGAAGATTTAAAGAAACAGTTTAATCTATCAGATTCTAAATATGATGAATTGGATTTCGAACTTCAGAATACAACTTATAATAACACACCTAAAAGAATTCCTTACAACAGCATAAATCCAACAACATTTGAGATTGACATCGCGAAAGTTAAAAGTAATCCAATGTTTGCTTTAGCGATAAAGTTAGGAGACGATAAACTTTATGCGACAACAGAAATCGGCAAAATGTCCAAAAGTTGGTTAAACGTTGTAAGTCCCGATGACATTTGTGCAGAATACGGCGCCGATACTTTGCGTTTGTACGAAATGTTCCTCGGCCCGCTCGAACAGGCAAAACCTTGGAACACCGCAGGAATCACAGGTGCTTTTGGGTTTTTGAAAAAACTATGGAAATTGTATTTTGATGAAAATGGTAAAATCTTTACCAACGAAAAACCATCAAAAGACGCGCTCAAAACCTTGCACAAAACCATCAAAAAAACACAGGACGATATCGAAGGATTTTCGTTCAACACTTCGGTTTCGCAATTTATGATCGCCGTGAACGAACTGACCGCGATGAACTGCCACGAAAGGGAAATCCTCGAACCGCTGTCGATTTTGATTTCGCCTTACGCGCCGCACATCGCCGAAGAACTTTGGCAACAGCTTGGTCATAACGAAAGTATTTCAACAGCACCTTTCCCAACATTCAACGCCGAGCATTTGGTGGAAAGCAGCAAAGAATATCCAGTGAGTTTCAATGGCAAAATGCGCTTTTTGCTCGAACTTCCATTGGATCTTTCAAAAGAAGAAATCGAAGCTGCAGTTATGAAAGACGAGAGAACAATAAAACAACTTGAAGGCAAGATTCCGAATAAAGTGATTATTGTTCCGGGGAAAATCATTAATTTGGTGGGATGACAAAACACTTCAAAATCTCTTGGGACCTAACTCTAAAAATCGCAACAACCGCCATAACAATTTTTTTTGTGGTGATCACGATTTACGCATTTATCGGCGATGACGGAAAAGGCGCGATGTTTATTGCGCCTTTTTTCGCATTGATCACTTTCATCGTCTACCTCTACGCCCCAAAATCCTATGACATAACCAACACAGAAATCTTCGTAAATCGTCCCGGCGGGAAAAAAACAATCCAACGCAGTGCAATCAAATCAATAACAATTCCCAACAAAAAAGAAATGAAATGGACGTGGCGCACACTTGGCATTGGCGGAATGTTCGGCTATTATGGCAGTTTTACAAATAGCCGTTTTGGCGATATGACCTGGTTTGTGACCAATCGCAAAAACCTAGTTATGGTGCAGGCCGGCTATGACAGATTCGTGTTTTCGCCCGACGACGTTAATGGTTTTATAAATGCGCTCAATGTGACAGATTAGCAGACGGGAAATTTCCGTAAATTTGGCGTACATTTTGCAGTCCAGAAACCCGAACCTCAAAAATCAAAAACCATGTATTTAGGCTATATCATTTTAGGAATCATAATGCTCGCGAGCTGGCTTGTGAGCAGACGCCTCAAGAATAAATTCGAAAAATATTCAAAACTGCACCTCCAGAACGGAATGAGCGGTGCCGAAATCGCGGAGAAAATGCTCGCCGATAATGGCATTCGAGACGTCCGTGTTATCTCAACGCCCGGCAAATTGACGGACAATTACAATCCGATGGACAAAACCGTAAACCTTTCCGAGGCCGTTTACAACCAACGAAATGCCGCCGCGGCCGCAGTTGCTGCGCACGAATGTGGCCACGCCGTTCAGCACGCGACCGCTTACAGCTGGCTGACGCTACGCAGCAAATTGGTGCCCGTTATCTCGATAACATCAAGTTATGTGCAGTGGATTCTGCTCGCCGGAATATTGATGATCAACACATTCCCCCAATTATTGCTTATTGGAATTATAATATTCGGACTTACCACTATCTTCGCATTCATCACATTGCCAGTAGAATACGATGCCAGCAATCGCGCTTTGGCGTGGCTGGAAAACAAAAGAATGCTCACCCGCGAAGAACAGGCCGGCGCAAAGGACGCGCTAAAATGGGCCGCGAGAACCTATGTGGTTGCTGCCATTGGCTCATTGGGAACATTGCTTTATTATGTGATGATCTATATGGGGCGCAGGAATTAAGTCCGAAAGTTTCAAAGTCGAAACTTTCGACAGAAATAAATTCTAAAATCCGTGCAATGTCGCGGATTTTTTTTTGGAGCTTTTTCCGGCTCTTGCCTTTATCTTTTTTTAGCACCGAAAAAGGCGCAAAAAAAAGGATACCGGCGCGATCCGGGCTAGATTGTTGACTGCTACCATTGGTATTGATATTAAAATTAAGTACTTTTGCGATCGAAATTTCAGAACAAATAATTTAAAATGAAAAAGTATTTTTTGCTCATTGTTTTAGCGCTTTTATTTTCAGCGTGCAGCGAAGAGCCAACACAGCAGCTCGTTGGCGAATGGAAGGAATATTGGGGAATTGGCCGCGCAACAGACGTAGAATACCATAACATAAACAAAATCCAGCTCACCACCGATGGCGATTTATTGGTTACTTGTCTAAATGAAGATGTTTACAGGTTCGACCAAATAGTTTTTGACGGACACGAACTAAGCTTTAGGGCAGAAAACACCAGCGACCCAAAAGAAAGATTCTATATTTACTACAAACTGACTTTGGAAAAGGACGGCAAATGGCTCAATGGTTCAATTCTCAACAGCAAGAACCAAGCTGATAATGTGAAGTGGGAGAAGGTGGATCAAATTTAAAATACCAACCTGCCAGTATTTAATTTTTAAATGGGTTTTGACAAAATTTCAAAGTCGCTTTTTTATTGGTGGTCATTGCGTTCGGAGCAAAATTATTGTTCAGCCGGTAGCTCGGATAATTTCTTTGGAGCAATCTATTTTGTCAGTTCACTCTTATAAATTATCCCAATATCAATCTAACTCGTACTTTTGCCCAAAACCTCCTGAAAAATGTACAGAACGCACAATTGTGGCCAGCTCAACAGCTCGAATATCGACCAAATCGTTACACTCGCCGGTTGGGTTCACAAATCCCGCGACAAGGGATTTGTATTGTGGGTCGACCTTCGCGACAGATATGGCATGACGCAATTGGTGTTTGACGAGACCCGAACGGATCAAGCTGTATTCGACCTTGCCAAAACCCTCGGCCGCGAATTTGTGGTTCAGGCAACCGGAAAAGTCATCGAGCGCGAGGCCAAGAACGCAAATATGCCAACGGGCGAAATCGAACTTTTGGTCACCGAACTTAAAATCCTGAACGCCGCGATAACGCCGCCTTTTACAATTGAGGACCAAACCGACGGCGGAGAGGACATTCGTATGAAATTTCGCTATCTGGATATTCGTCGAAATCCGGTAAAAAACAATTTATTGTTCCGTCATAAAGTGGCAATGGAAGTTCGAAAATATCTGAGCGATCACGATTTTTGCGAAGTTGAAACGCCGTATTTAATTAAATCAACGCCGGAAGGCGCACGTGATTTTGTGGTGCCGTCGCGGAGGAACGAAGGGCAATTTTATGCGTTGCCGCAAAGCCCGCAAACTTTCAAACAATTATTGATGGTGGGCGGAATGGACAAATATTTCCAGATCGTAAAATGCTTTCGCGATGAAGATCTTCGCGCCGACAGACAGCCGGAATTCACGCAGATAGATTGCGAAATGGCGTTTGTCGATCAAGAGGATATATTGAATGTTTTTGAGGGATTGACGCGCCATCTATTAAAAGAAATAAAAGGAATTGATGTCCAGACTTTTCCGCGAATGACCTACGACCACGCTATGAAAACCTACGGAAACGACAAACCGGATATTCGTTTCGGAATGGAATTTGGCGAATTGAATGCTGTTGCGCAACACAAGGATTTTGGCGTTTTCAATAATTCGGAACTTGTTGTGGGAATTGCCGCTCCAAACTCGAGCGAAATGACGCGCAAGGAAATCGACGCGCTTATAGAATGGGTAAAACGACCGCAAGTTGGCGCCAATGGAATGGTTTATGTAAAGTGCAACGCCGATGGAACATTTAAATCTTCTGTAGATAAATTCTATGATCAGGATGATTTGGCAAAATGGGCAACTGCGACAAAGGCGAATCCCGGTGATATGATTTTTGTGCTTTCGGGCGAAGCTCATAAAACACGAACGCAATTAAGCGCGCTCCGAATGGAACTTGCAACACGATTGGGATTGAGAAATCCGGAGGTTTTCGCACCGCTTTGGGTGGTCGATTTCCCGTTGCTCGAAAAGGACAACGACAGCGGAAGATGGCACGCGATGCACCATCCATTCACATCTCCAAAACCAGAAGATATGAAATTGCTCGAGACCAATCCTGGAAAAGTTCGCGCGAACGCTTACGATATGGTTTTGAACGGCAACGAGATAGGCGGCGGTTCCATAAGGATTCACGACAAGGAAACGCAGAAATTGATGTTCAAATACCTTGGATTCACCGATGAGGAAGCACGAAATCAATTCGGGTTTTTGATGGACGCTTTCCAGTATGGCGCGCCACCGCACGGCGGTTTGGCATTTGGCCTCGACCGACTCGTCGCCATTCTCGGCGGACAAGAAACGATACGCGACTTTATAGCATTCCCAAAAAACAATTCGGGCCGAGATGTGATGATCGATGCGCCGTCGCGTATTGATGATAAACAATTGGCTGAATTGCATATTAAATTAAAGGAATAGTTCTGGTAGCTAACGAGATTAAAAATTAAAAGAATTGCTTCTCAGGTTTAATGTTTTGATCTGTTTATTGATTTTCCTTTCTTGCACTTCGACTTTGAACTTTCGACCAAATTTTTTTCGAGGTATCTGCTTCGCGCTAGACTTTCAATTTTATTATTCTCAAATAGCTATAACAAAAGGTTCCCGCGATCACGCCACTGTTTATGCTTTGCAATTTGCATATAAAAGGAATTTGCTTATTTTTGGATGCACGGGCAATAAACATAAGGACCTACGACGGGCCGAAGATGGTATTTTCCGAATTTATCTGGCAACACGATTTACACAAATGCAAATCAGTTTACTCAACTATAAATTGTTATATAAAATGGTTCCTCCAGAAAACGTCAAAATCATAGATTTCCCAACCTCGATCATGTGGTTCGATGACGATGGCATCCTGTGTTCCGTTGCTAAAAAGATTCCCCCGCAAACAGTAGAGGAAGCAAAAAAGATGATGGTGGAATTCAGGAAAATAACCGGTGGAAAGAAAGTTTGCCTGCTCTCTGACAGCACCGACTCTCCACCTTCCGACAAAGAAATGCGCGACTATGCCGCCGAGATAATGCCGGAAATAGCATTGGCAGTCGCGATCATTTCCAGATCTGCCGTGGGAAGAATGGCGGCAAATTTATTTTTCAGCATAAAGAAACAGCCCTATCCCGTAAAAATGTTCAACGAGGAAAATGAAGCGAAACAATGGCTGAAACAATATTTATAATTTAAGATCAGCAATGGCGAACTTTACTCTGTTCAAATGGTTCAAGAATGTTTCAATCGCAAAGAAGTTGTATTCTGTGGTTGGCATCATGGCTGTTCTTATAGTCATCGAACTGGGAACATTGTACTTTGCCGTTAATACGCTTTCGTCGGTAAGGGCTTTTGTTGGTGCGGAAGGATTGTGGTCCAAGTCACAGAAAGATGCCGTTAATAGTTTGCAAAGGTATTATCAAAACCATAACGCCGAGGACGAAAAAGATTTTTATAATTATATGAAAGTCCCATTGGGCTACCACAAAACATTGTTGGAATTGGTAAAGACGGATCCAGATCTCGCCGTTGCCCGATATGGGCTGCTCGAGGGACGCAGCCATCCTGACGATATTGATGGTATGCTAAAATTGTTTATACGGTTTGAAAACATATCATATATTCACGAATCGATCAATATATGGGCAGAAGCGGATTCAACCATCGCCAAGTTGGCCCCCATTGCCAAAAGTTTGAATTCCGAAATAAATTCGCCCAATCCATCTCAAAATAAATTAGATGAAATTGTTAAGGAAATCGAGCCAATCAACAAAAAACTCACACGTCTTGAAGATAATTTTTCCTTTACGCTGGGAGAAGGAGCGCGCTGGCTCGAAAATATTATTTTGCGGTTATTGCTTGCCATTGCCTTTACGGTCGAGTTCAGCGGGCTTATACTTACTTATTTTGTTGTAAGAGGGATCTCAAAGGGGTTAAAAGAAATAACGAGGGCGTCGCAGAGCATTGCCAAAAGGGATTTTAGTGCACGAGCGCAGGTTTTCTCCAATGATGAGATCGGTGTTCTGGCAAATTCATTCAATGATATGACAGAGGCGCTTTCCACAAGCCTTCAAAATGAAACAAAATCAAGTCAAGAGCTTGAATCAAAAATAGATTTCATCCAGGAAAATGAAAAAAGGATCAATGTTATATTGGACGCGCTGATAAAAATCACGCAGATGGATTTTTCCGAAAAAATCGAGATCGGGGAAACGGGCGATGAGCTGGATGCCATTGCCGTTGGACTTAACACAATGGCCGAAGAACTGGAATTCCATTTAAATGAACTAAAACTAAGCCAGGAAAAACTGAACGATGCACAGCGATTGGCCAAAATAGGAAATTGGGAATGGAATATCGTTGATGGTACTATCCTATGGTCTGATGAACTTTATAGGATATTTGGAAGAAGCAGAGAAAGCTTTGAAGCGAATTACGAGAACTATATAAATTGCATTCATCCGGAAGATCGTGAAATCGTGAACGAAATTGTGGAAAAGGCATCTCAGGACCATCAACCTTTCGACATCTTTCACCGTGCTCTTCTTCCCAATGGAGATGAGCGCATCCTCAACGGAAGAGGAGAGGTTTTTACAAATGTCCAAGGCCAGATCGTTAAGATGATCGGCACCGCGCAGGACGTAACTGAACGCAAAAAAGCGGAACAAAAATTAAATCAATACAATATTGATCTGGAAAGGAAAAACAAAGAAATAGAACAATTTGCCTACGCTGCCTCGCACGATCTGCAAGAACCTCTAAGGAGCATTGCAAATTTCTCGAAACTATTGGCGGCGAAATTGGAGGACAATCCCAGTCCCGAAATCAATAAATACATGAGCTTGATAAGCGGCGGCGCCAATCGTATGTCAAACCTCATCTTCGACTTGCTCGAATATTCCCGTGCAGGAAAGAACATGACCAGGTCCACAACAGATTGCAATATCTTGGTGCATGAAGTCATGACGGATCTTAATGCGATTATAAAAGAAAGCGGTGCAGAAATCCACTTCAAAGAATTGCCCACCGTAAACTGCTATAATCTTAAATCGGTTTTTCAAAATCTTATCCTCAATGCGATCAAGTTCAAAAAGACAAACATTCCGCCAGTGATCGATATTTCCGCATCCGACACCGGAAAAGAATATCTCTTTGCAATAACGGACAATGGAATTGGGATAGAAAAAGAATATTACAGCAGGATATTCATAATTTTTCAGCGGCTCCATACGCGCTTTGAATATGCAGGTACGGGCATAGGACTTTCACTTACCAAAAAAATCATCGAACTTCATGGCGGGGAAATATGGGTCGAGTCAGAACTCGGAAAAGGGAGCACGTTTTATTTCACGATCCCAAAATCATAAAACAAAAAAATAATGAGAAAAAAACTTAATTGTATTTTATTGGTTGACGATGATGCCGATGATAATTTTTACCATAAAATTATTATAGATGAAATGAACATCGTAGACAAGGTCGATACTGCCATGAACGGTCTCGAGGCACTTGCGTACTTAAAAAGTGAAGATCAAACTCCTCCCGATCTGATATTCTTGGACCTGAACATGCCAAAAATGAACGGATGGGAATTTTTGAACGAATACAAACATTTAAGCGCGGCAAAGAGAGCGAAAGTGCTCATACTTATTTTGTCAACATCGGCAAATCCCGACGACATAAAAAGAGCAAAGGAAATAAAAGATGTAATGGGCTTTGAAACAAAACCATTGAGCAAAGAACTGCTCTTGGAAATTTTGACTGAAAAATTCCCGGACCATATATAGAAATTTAGAAGTCTTTGTTCTTCGACTCAATTTATTTCAGGAAATGGTACTTAAAACATCCAGAAATACTTCGTGGAACATATTCTCAAAAAGCTTTCGCAAAAAAAAATCTGTGATTAAAATATACTTTAAACATTCCCTACAAAGTAAAAGAATGTACAAGATTGTAAACAGTACTTGGTGGTGGAATAATTTTCGCCGTTTGATATTTCGCTAAATAAATATATCCAAAATTGAGGACAGCATTGCGATCCTCGATCCTCAATATAACATTTCAAGAAAAAAGCATACCTTCATTTCTAGAACAATTAGTTCGGGATCACCCGAAATAAAAGTGGACAAAATTGTCCGTTATTCCGAATAAGTGTTTACTTTTGCACCACAAACCAGCAACAGATGTTTTCAAAAGCTTGCGAATATGCCATCAGGGCGACAATCTTCATTGCCGGACAGTCTTACAATGACAAAAAAGCGAGCTTGAAAGAAGTGGCGATGGCCATTGAATCGCCCGAAGCTTACACTTCAAAAATACTTCAAGAGCTTTCGCGCAACAACATCATCACCTCCAGCAAAGGCCCGAACGGCGGATTTTCGATGGACAAAAATGTGCTGGAAAAAGTAAACTTGCGCACGATCGTCTCTGCGATTGATGGCGACAAGATCTACACCAATTGCGGTCTGGGATTGAAACAATGCAACGAACAAATGCCCTGCCCTGTTCACAACCAATTCAAATCCATCAGGAACCAGCTCAAAAAAATGCTTGAGACTACCACAGTAAAATCATTAACCATCGACCTTGAAAATGGACTGACCTTTTTGAAACTTTAAAAAAATTTGACAGTATAGTGGATAATTTTATCCAATATAATTAGCCTATGAAAACAGAAAATATTTTTGGCGAATCGGGAATCATCATTACACTCGTTCTTATCGCGCTTCCGATTTTGGCCGCGGCCTTTATACTGATCATGAAAGCCTATGGTATCATGAACAATTATCTTGGGAAAAAAAACCTGGAAAAATTCAATGAATATGTGAAGGAACTGTCACCCGAAGAAATCCAGAAACTGGAACTGCGGAAAAAGGAACTTGATTTCTCGCTCTCGAACACAGAATTGGGCGGCGAAACCCAGGCCATCGACAGCAAGGGTCTTATCGACAATATCAGCGAGGCATCGGCGCTCCGTTTTATCGAACAAAAGAAAAAAAGCCAACCACGTCCTTATATCGCTCCCGACCTGACCAAACTGATTCTGTGGTACTTGGGTTGTGCCACTTTCTGGTTGATTTTCGGCACAACCGTGGGCGAATATGTCGGGATAAAATTCGTGGCGCCGGACGTTGACCATTTTAGTTGGTTGAGCTTTGGCAGATTACGGCCCGTTCATACCAATGCTGTTTTTTGGGGCTGGGCATCTCTTGCAATGCTGGGCTTGGCCTATTATGTTGTTCCACGAGTGAGCAATGTTCCGATAGCGAGCATCAAAACAGGTTATCGTTCTCTTTTCCTTATCAATGCATCGGTCGTGATCGGCAGCATTTGCCTGATGGCCGGAATCAACAATGGCGGCGGCGAATACCGCGAATATATATGGCCCGTGATGGCTTTGTTTGGCATTGCAATAATTATTTCCCTGCGAAACTTTCTACAAACCGTTGCAAGACGAACCACCAAGGAAATATATGTCTCCAACTGGTACATTATTTCCGCAATGATGTTCGTGCTGGTGATCGCAGTGGTCGCTTATTGGCCAACTTGGCAAAACGGCTTGGGCGAAACCATTGTGCAAGGATATTACATGCATCAGGGCGTCGGCATGTGGTTCATGCTTTTCACGCTCGGCTTGATGTATTATTATTTGCCTCAACAGCTCAACAAGCCCATTTATTCCTACAGTTTGGGAATTCTGGCATTTTGGACGCAAATTCTTTTTTATACGCTCATCGGCACGCACCACTTTATTTTCAGCGCGATTCCGTGGTGGATGCAGACCGTTGCCATCGTTGGCAGTGCGGGGATGATCATTCCCGTAATTGCCGGAACAACAAACTTTTTGATGACCTTCAAAGGATCGTGGAACAAGCTTTCGGGCAGTTATACGCTTCCATTTTACCTGATCGGCATCATATTTTATTTTACGGGCTCTTTGCAGGGAACGGCCGAGGCATTTCGATTTACAAATCTGGTCTGGCACTTCACCGATTTTACCGTTGCGCACTCGCACCTCACGATGTACGGCATCATCACTTTTATGCTGTGGGGATTTATTTATACAATTGTTCCACGATTGACCGGAAATGAACCTTCGAACATTATCGTGGGCGCACATTTTTGGTTGGCACTGATCGGACTGATATTCTACACTTTCCCGTTGATGTACGGATCAACCTTGCGGGGCTTGATGTGGATGGACGGAAAACCGTTTATAGAAAGTGTGCAACTGATGGCGCCCTATTGGCTGTGGCGCGCCATAGGAGGGTCGTTGATGTGGCTTTCGCATGTGCTTTTTGCCTATAATTTTTATGTAATGGTTCGAAAAAAGGAAACCATTGTTATTCCAAAAACAGTTGCGGATATTTTAAAGGCAAGGGCAGAGTTGGATAGAGAATCATTAAATAAAGTAAATTAACAAAAATGGATTTTTTTGATAATCACAGAAGATTGTTCTGGACCGCATTCGGACTGTTTGTCGGGCTGACGATCGTGATGGCAATCATGCCTGCAATAAACAACCAGAACAATTATGCGCCGTTGCCAAATGCGGTTCCGTTGACGGAAAGTGAAATGGCGGGCAAGATGAGTTTTATTGCAAATGGCTGCGTGGCTTGTCACACCCAGCAGGTCCGAAATATCGAAATGGACAAAACCTGGGGCAGCAGACCTGGCATTGCGGCAGATTATGCCGGAATCACCCGAACCGATTTTTGGCGGAACACAGCAACATTGATGGGCACCGAAAGAACCGGTCCTGACCTTACCAACGTGGGAACTCGCCAATCGAGCATTGCCTGGAATTTATCGCACCTGTACCAACCCCGCGCCGTGGTCGCACAATCGATCATGCCATCTTATTCATATTTGTTCACCGAAGTTGATAGTGTTCACGCTGGCCAGACTGAAGTGGCGGTTCCCGATCAATATAGAATAGGTGTTTCCGGAAAGATAATTGCCACGGCCGAAGCCTTGAATCTGGTGGCCTATTTGCAGAGCCTGAAACAAACGCCGCTGCCCGATGGAAAACCCGCGATGGACTTTCTGTACAAAAAAATTGCTGAGCCAAATGTTCCCAAGGGTGATAAACCAAATCTACCTGACGGAAACCAGCTCTACGCTATCAACTGCCAGAGCTGTCACCAGGCAAATGGCGAAGGTCTGAAAGGCGCTTTTCCGCCGTTGAAAGGAAGTCCTATAGTTTTGGGAACAGACCTTGAACTATATGTCAATATCATTATGTTGGGCTATGATCCAAGACCTGAATATGCTACGATGAACGCCGTGGGAACCGACAATAATCTAAGTCCCGAAGATGTTACCGCCATCATCAACCACGAAAAAACAAGCTGGGGCAATGGTGCCAAAACAGTGAACGTTGAAGATGTAAAGAAAATTATGGATTTCATTAAATTGACCGCGAAGAAATAAATGATGAAAATTAAAACAATTTTAATTCTGGTGTTTATTTTGCTTGCACAGATTATCGCAGCTTGCCCCGTTTGCGAAAAACAACAGCCCAAAATCACTATGGGATTGACGCACGGCGCAGGACCACAGAGCAATTGGGACTGGGTCATCATTGCGATCATTGGTTTGATCACGATTTTGACATTGGTTTTTTCTTTAAAATATTTGATCAAACCTGGGGAAACGAATTCCGATCATATCAAAAAATCAATCTTAAGCAACCCATAAGATGAAAAAAGACCATAGCAGAATCGCATTGTTCATCGACGACGAACTGCAACCGATCATTGAACTTTCAACGCCGGTGCAGTTTGAGCTCGACACGCGCAAGTTGACCGATGGAGAACATATTCTAAAGTTCGTGAGCAAATCGGCATCGGGCAGGGAAGGCATCAAGAAAATCAAATTCTTTGTCCGAAACGGTCCGTCGATCTCGATTGATGGAATTTCCGAAAACGCGACCGTTGATGGAATTTTGCCGTTGATGATCAACGCTTATGACAAGGGAAACCAAAAGAAATTCGTCATCGAAGGCAGCGAAACACCGCAGACCGTTCCAAATTGGTTGTGGATTATTCTGGTGGTATTTCTTGGCTGGGCAGCCTATTATACAATTGCAAATTTTAGTCTTTAATGTCACTTCTAAAAATATTGCAAGTAGCTTGATATCGCAGATCAATAGCTTAAAAATTATTTCTTTAAAAAATACAACTATGCAAATCCATTCATTTCAGGATAACGTCGAGTTCAATGACAAGCACATCTCAACATCTGTAATTCTAGAAACGCCATTTTCAAAAGAAATTCGCATTTTATTGAAATCTGGGCAGGTCATGAAAGAGCACAAAACGCCTTTCGCAATAATAGTTCACGTCTTGGATGGCGAAATTGATTTTGGGATAAATGGTAATATTAATTGCTTGAAAAAAGGTTCAATATTAACATTGGAGGGAAATGTGAAACATGATCTGACTGCAAAAAAAGACAGCATTGTTAGATTGACGTTATCAAAATTGGATAAGGTGGAAAGATTGGAAAATGTTATCAAAAATTCTTGAATAGCAGTACATGAAAGAGATCGAAAACAGGAAGGATGTCGAATTATTGGTCAATAACTTTTACATAAAAATCAGGAAAGATGCACTTTTAGGGCCAATCTTCAACGGTCAAATACCCGACGAAAAATGGCCTGAACATTTAAATAACCTGACCGATTTCTGGGAAACCAATCTCTTTGGAATTCGTAAGTTCAAGGGCAACCCAATGCAAAAACATATCGGTGTTGACGAAAACCTAAATCATGCAATTGACCAAAATCATTTCGGACAATGGATAAATTTATGGTTTGAGACGATTGATGAATTGTTTGTGGGCGAACTTGCCGACAAGGCCAAAAACGCGGCGCGCAAGATGTCCACGGTTTTATTTACGGCAATTTGGAGCAATCGTCCAGAAAATTCCACTAGCGATATTTCTTGATCTTAATAAAATTTCGTTCCTGCCGCGCGAATCCCTTCGCGCGGCAAATTCATTGGAAATTGTAAAATCAATTCCACAACGCACTCCTTTTTTCAAGGATGCTTTCTACACAATCAAAGTTCCCTCCCAATATTAAGTCAGTTCCTAAGACCAAATCGTAGCAGTTCACTTTTTTTCAAGTTTTCAACGGTAAAAAAAAGCAAAGGACAAGAGCCGAGACCAAGCTCCACAAGATCGAACTGAAGCCTTGCCACCTCCGCATTTTGAAAGCGTCTAGAAACGAATTTTCCGTTCAAATTGAAAACTACCATTTTCTTTTGCTTCAAAAAGAACCTGTAAATCATTTAAAATTTGCCACTTTCCGCCTCTGCCCTTTCGGTGGTTGACTCACATATTTTCCAATCCACTGATTGCCAATAGAAAAAAATTCGCGCACTTTGTGCATTGTAATACTTTTAACATTACATTTGCCGCATTATAAATTATTTATTAGAATTACAATGCGTACAGGTACAGTTAAATTTTTCAATGAGTCAAAAGGTTACGGTTTCATCACCGACGAAGAAACCGGAAAAGACATTTTCGTTCACGCTTCGGGCATTCGTGCTGAAGAACTTCGCGAAGGCGACCGAGTGAGCTATGAGGAAGAAGAAGGAAGAAAAGGAAAAGTTGCCGCTCAGGTAGCGGTGCTTGAAGACTAAAAATATAGCGACTATTTTTTTACGCTCTCCGAAAATCAAAACGTCCCGCAATTGTGGGACGTTTTTTTTTGTGGCCAAAATCCAACCGTTTGGCATAGTTCTTAAATCGTTCCCAAACAACGGTTCACAATTGCCAAATGACAAGATTCCTTTGCTATTTCGCCGCGACAAACCTATCTTTGTGCCGCGTTTTTCGCGCAAACCTAACAACTTATGGAATCAAGCCAAGCTGATTATTTGCCGATAATGATCCAAATGCTCCTCGCCGTTGGTTTTGTGGTGGCGACCATCATAGGTTCGAGCTTTCTCGGGCCAAAACGACACTCCGTCAACAAGGACAAAAACTTTGAGTGCGGCGTCGAATCGCAGGGAAATGCCCGCGTGCCGTTCTCGGTAAAGTATTTTCTGGTCGCCATCCTTTTCGTTCTTTTTGATGTCGAGGTGATATTCATGTATCCTTGGGCGGTCAACTTCCGTGAAATGGGCGTCGATGGCCTTGTGAAAATGGCGATTTTTATGGCGCTCCTGCTCGTCGGTTTCTTCTATGTGATGAAGAAAAAAGGACTCGAATGGGAATAATTTTTTTGCGATGAGCCAAAGATTTCGGCCGCTTTCGCGAAATTTAAAATGATTGAACAAATGATCGAAGATAAAAAAATAACGACCGACGCACCATCTCCTCCCGGAATCCAGGGCGAGGGATTTTTTGCCGGCAAACTAACCGATGTTGTCGGAATGGCGCGCGCCAATTCGCTGTGGCCTTTGCCTTTTGCCACATCTTGTTGCGGTATAGAATTTATGGCAACAATGGGCTCGCACTATGACCTTGCGCGTTTTGGTTCGGAACGAATGAGTTTTTCGCCGCGACAGGCCGATATGCTTTTGGTGATGGGAACCATCGCCAAGAAAATGGGTCCGATCTTGCGCCAGGTTTACGAACAAATGGCAGAACCGCGATGGGTTATCTCCGTTGGTGCCTGCGCTTGTTCGGGCGGGATTTTCGATACGTATTCGGTGCTTCAGGGCATTGACAAAATTATTCCGGTCGACGTTTACGTTCCCGGTTGCCCACCAAGACCAGAGCAGATTCTCGATGGCATTATGCGCCTTCAGGATTTGGTTAGAACCGAATCTGTGCGCCGTCGCAGCTCGCCAGAATATACCGAACTTTTGGCCTCTTACAACATTCAATAAATGGCTTTAGACAACCAAACGATACAGCAATCGCTCGTCAACGAATTTGAAAATGCCGTGAGCGATTTCCAGCAAATCCACGATATCTTGACTTTTGAGGTCGATGCGAATCAAATAAATACTGTAATGGGTTTTTTGAAAAACGACCCAGCGATGCGGTTCAATTTCCTCACCACATTGTGCGGAATGCATTTTCCAGACGCGCCCTTTGAACGACAATTTTCAGTTGTTTATCATATGCACAATTGGGTTGACAATGTCCGGATTCGCATCAAATGTTTTATGCCCGCCGACAAGCCAGAAATCGCGACGTCAACCAACCACTTTCTGAGTGCCAACTGGCAAGAACGCGAAACGTATGATTTTTATGGGATTATTTTCAAAGGCCATCCACAACTGAAACGCATCCTTAATATGGATGAAATGGTTTCATTCCCCATGCGAAAGGAATTTCCGCTAGAGGATGGCGGCAGAACAGATAAGGACGACAGATTTTTTGGAAGGACCACCGACAATTGTTAATTTTGGCAACAGCCCCATTTTAATACAATAAATGATAACCAAAGCGCCGACAGAAGACCTTTTATTGCCGCCAGAACAGCGTTACGCGCACATCATCGCCGAGCGCGAAAATGAGGACGGCAGCGAACTTTCGGTGCTCAACCTTGGCCCAACGCATCCTGCGACGCACGGCATTTTTCAGAATATACTTTTGATGGACGGCGAACGCATCATCGATGGCGAAGGAACGGTTGGTTACATCCATCGCGCTTTCGAAAAAATTGCCGAAAACAGACCTTTCTACCAGATCACGCCGCTCACCGACCGGATGAACTACTGCTCATCGCCGATCAACAATATGGGTTGGTGGATGACTTTGGAAAAAGCGTTGAACGTGGAAGTGCCCAAACGTGCCCAATACCTTCGGGTTATCGTGATGGAATTGGCGAGGATTACCGATCATATTATATGCAACTCTGTTCTTGGTGTCGATACCGGCGCGTTGACTGGGTTTTTGTACGTATTCCAATTCAGAGAACGAATTTATGAGATTTACGAGGAGATTTGCGGTGCCAGACTGACCACGAATATGGGCAGGATCGGCGGTTTTGAACGCGAATGGAGCCAAACGGCTTTCGACAAGCTCGACTCATTCCTCGAAGAATTTCCACCGATATGGACAGAGTTTGAAAACCTTCTTTCGCGAAATAGGATTTTTATGGACAGGACAATTGATGTTGGTCCAATATCTGCCGAAAGAGCGATCAGCTACGGATTTTCTGGTCCCAATTTGCGAGCTGCCGGTGTTGATTATGATATTCGGGTGATGCAACCTTATTCTTCGTATGAAGATTTCGAGTTTGAGATTCCCGTTGGAAAATCTGGCGATACATACGATCGTTTTTGTGTTCGGAACGAAGAGGTTTGGCAGAGTTTGAGCATTATCAAGCAGGCCTTGGCCAAGTTGCCAGAAGGTCCTTACCACGCCAATGTTCCCGATTATTATTTGCCGCCAAAAGAAGATGTTTACCACAATATGGAAGCGCTGATTTATCACTTCAAGATCGTGATGGGCGAAGTTCCCGTTCCGGTAACGGAAGTTTATTTGCCTGTGGAAGGTGGAAACGGCGAGCTTGGATTTTACCTCGTGACCGACGGCAGCCGCACACCTTATAGATTGCATTTTAGACGACCGTGTTTTATATATTATCAAGCCTACAACGAAATGGTGCAAGGGCAAATGCTCTCTGACGCCATCGCGACATTGTCAAGTTTGAACGTGATTGCTGGCGAGTTGGACGCGTAATTTTTAGAAATCAAGAGACAACATCCAACTATGGAAGTTATAAACATACAGCAGACCATCAACATCACGCCCGAACTCTCGGCGCGGATTGATGAGCTTTTGGGCCATTATCCCGCGGACAAACGAAAATCTGCATTGTTGCCGATCTTGCACGATGTTCAGGATGCGCACGACAATTGGCTCAGCATAGAGTTGATGGACAAAGTGGCGGAGATCATCGGCATCAAACCCATTGAGGTTTATGAGGTGGTTTCGTTCTACACAATGTTCAACCAGCGGCCGATCGGAAAATATATGTTCGAGTTCTGCCAAACCTCGGCTTGCTGCCTTCGTGGCG